>NZ_JBHZBG010000005.1:0-303055 GCF_042754695.1 Nocardia sp. NPDC059195
GATCAGGGCTCGAAAGCGCTACGCCGAAGGCGTTAGTCTCGAGCCCTGATCGGCGGCCCCTCAGGGCCGCGGACACGCGCGCGCCAGCGCGCCAAAAACACAGCGTATACAGCCCTGGGACTACCAAACCCTGGTCATCCCTTACCAACCCCACCTACCAATAGCCAGTTCCGCACACACCTCCCGTGACTACCGAACAACAAATCCCAACCCCGCACCCTCGACCGCGCCCGCACTCAATATGCACAGCTAAGCTGGCGAGGTGTCTCCTCCGGCCGATCGCGCGAACAGTCGACGCCGCCAGCCGCGGCGGCGCGGTTCGGCGAACACTGCCGGCAAACCCCGCATGCGCACCGTCCGGGAAACCTCGGCAGGCGGGCTGGTCGTGGAAGGCCTCGACGGCCCTAAAGACCAGCGCACCGCCGCCCTGATCGGCCGCACAGATAGACGCGGCCGACTGCTGTGGTCGCTGCCCAAAGGACACATCGAGCAGGGCGAGACCTCCGAGCAGACCGCGATCCGCGAAGTCGCCGAGGAAACCGGGATCGACGGCGAAGTAGTCGCCGAACTCGGCAGTATCGATTACTGGTTCGTCACCGAGGGCAGACGGGTACACAAGACCGTGCACCATTTCCTGCTGCGATGTCTCGGTGGTGAGCTGTCCGATGCCGATGTCGAAGTCACCCAGGTTGCGTGGGTTCCATTGAGCGAGTTGGATTCCCGATTGGCCTACGCCGACGAACGGCGGCTGGCCGAAGTGGCGAATCGATTGATCGACCGGATGGAGACCGGCAAGCGATGACGGGTGGACTGATCCGGCTGATCACGGCGGTCCTGACCATCTTGGGTTCGATGACGCTGCTGCCCGCGGTCGCGCACGCTCAAGCGGACGGGTCGGGAACGCCGAAGTTTCTCAAGCTGACCCTGGACGCGGTGGCGCCGGGCACGGTCACCACCGGCAGCGACCCGAAGCTGACCGTGTCGGGCACGGTCACCAATATCGGCGACCGGGTCGTCGACGATGTGAGCGTGCGAATCCAGCGGGCGGCCGCGATTGATTCGCCGAGCGGGTTGCGTAGTTCGCTGCGCTTGGACCAGGTGAACTACGAGGTGACCGGTCCGTTCCAGGATGTGGCGCCGCAGTTGAGTCCCGGTCAGCGCAAACAGTTCTCGGTGAGTATCGCGTTGCGCGCCGGCTCGGAGGCCTCGCTCGGACTGACCGATCCCGGTGTGTACCCGCTGCTGCTCAACGTCAACGGCGAACCCGCCTACGGCAACCAGGCCAGGCTCGACGACGCGCGCTTCCTGCTCCCCGTGCTGGGGCTGCCCGGCACCGACGACTTGAATCCACCGGTCGGGGCACCGCCGGACGCATCACCCGTCGCGACCACGATGATCTGGCCGCTGGCCGACCGGCCGCGCATGGTCGCGGGTAAACCCGGCGCGGTGAACGGCCAAGTCGAACTGCTCGATGACGAACTGGCGGCCTCGGTCGGCAAGGGCGGACGCCTCGAACAGCTCGTCGCCGCGCTGGAGTCGGTGGCGCCGACGCCGGGCAAAGACAAGGGTGTGGCCGGATCGGTGTGTATCGCCATCGATCCCGACCTCGTCTCGACCGTGCAGACGATGACGCGCGGCTATCGGGTGCTGGCGAGTCCGTCGGATCCGAGTGGCGCGACCAGGGAGGGGACCGGGGCGGCGAACGCGCAGGCCTGGCTCGACCGGTTGCGCGCGCTGGCCGGTTCGATGTGCACGGTGGCCTTGCCGTTCGCGCAGGTCGACCTGTCCGCGCTGGCCGCGGTGAACGATCCGGGGCTGTCGGCGCGGGCGCTGCTCGCGCCCGCCGATGTAGTGGACTCGATCCTCGGCACGCAGTCGTTGCGCGGGGTGAGCCTGCCCGACGCGGGCAGCATCGACGATCCGGCCGGGCAGTTGTTGCGCCGGCACGGATACGGGACGGCGGTGCTGGCCGGTACGGCGGTGTCGGGCGACGGGTCGCCTGCCGATACCGACAACGCGCTCACCTCCGCGCCGACCACGCTCGCGCCCGGTGTCGTCGTGGGTGGGGAACAGCCCGCGCCCGATGTCGTGCGGGTGCCGGGTGTGAGCGTCGAGCCGCCCGCCGGTGCCGCCGTGGGAACCGATCCCGCGCTGCACGTGACCACCTTCGATATCTGGTCGGCGACCGCGCTGGCCGCGGTCGGTTCGAGCCCGCCGACACCGTCGTTCACCCCGTCGAAGGTGCGTTTCGACGTCACCCATGACTCGCGGGCGGCCCGATTGCAGGACGCGCTCGGCGCGATGGCGTGGAGCGCGCTCAATCCGTCGCCGGACCGGCCGCGATCGCAGTTGCTGATGCCGCCGCAGCAGTGGAGTGCCAGCCGGGAGGAGGGCGTCGCGCTGCTCAAGCAGGTCGAACTGCTCACCCGCAACAACCTCGCGAGCCCGCGCGCCTTCGCCGACCTCGTCGCCCAGGCACCCGATCCGCGACCGTTCGCACTGGAGTATCTGCCACGCGCCGCCCAGGACGCCGCGCCGGACGAGTTCATCGCACCGATTCACGCCCAAGGTGCGCGGGTGACCGAACTGATGCGCGCACTGGTCGAACTGCCCGAATCCGAGCTCACACCGCACGCGTTCCTGACCCCGGCGCGCGAGGATCTGCTGCGCGCGCTGAGCCTGTCCGATCGCAGGGGCGACAACGACACACTCGCCGACCTGCACGCCCTACGACGCATCGATCAAGCGACCGACGAACTGGACACGATGTTCTCCGCCGTCTCGGTGCTGCCGCCGGGCGGGGTGTACACGCTGGCCTCCGAGCAGAGCCCGTTGTTGCTGGTGGCGCGCAATGAACTGCCCGTCGCCATCCGGGTGATGTTCCGAATCGAAGCGCCTGCCGAGACGAACATCACCGATATCGGCGAACAGCTGCTTCCGCCGTCCGGTACCCGGTCGTTCCAGATTCCGACCGAGGTGAGCGACAGCCGTAAGCTGGTGATTCCGATCGCCCTTACCACCCCGGACGGGATAGCGCTAGGAGAGGCGACGTCGGTCTCGGTGCGCTCGAACGCCTACGGTCAGGCGCTGGCCATAATTACCGCATGTGCCGCGATACTGCTGTTGCTGCTGGCTGGGCGCCGCCTGCTGCGGCGGTTCCGCGGGCAACCCGACCCCGCCGACGAAGGGTTCACCCCCGAGACGGTGGAACGGGCGGGTCGGCTGCGGCGCGCACGTCAGCGACTGCAGCGGCAGTGAACGCCCGCGCCTGACGCGCGGTCAGGGCACCATGACAGACAAGGACGAGAGTGGCACTGGTGAGCGAAACGCTCATCGGACCGGCGGGATTCGCGGGTCACGCCGGGTACAGGAGGCATGATGGGCGACGATGATTCCGCTCATCGGCGTGACCACGACGACGACCCGACCCTGCGCCGGGCTCCCAGCGCACCGTGGGAACGTGGGATGACGGCCGGGCAGGACGCCGATCGCGACGAGGCTGCGCCACCCGTGGATCGGCCGGGTCGCCCTGGTGCTCCCGGTCATCGACCCGACTTCGCCGCCCCCCGAGACGGGCGTCCCGGTGATCCAGGGTTCGATCCGCGGGCGATGCCTCGTCATCCTGATGCCGGCCCACGTCATCCCGCAGAGCGATCCGGTGCCGAACCTCAGCCCCCCTTCGATCAGACCGGTTACCGGCCGGGTTCCGCCGACCCGGGCGCACCGGTGCCGCCCTCGGCTCAGCGCACCCCCCGCCCCGCCATGCCGCCGGGTCAGCCGGCCTATCGCCCTGAACCGCCGCCCGGATACCGCCCCGGACCGGACCAACCGCCCGCTGGACACCGCGCCGGACCGGGCCGACCCGGTGCGCCCCAACCGCCCGGCGGCTATCGCTCCCCGGATCCGCAACGTCCGCCGCACGGCGAGCGGCCCGGACAGGTCCCGAACCCCCGTCAACAGCCGCCCGGCCCGGCGAATCGCTCGGGTGAATTCCCGCAGCAGCAACGCCCTGTACCGTCCCAGCGCCCCGGCGTAGTCGGCCCTTCCGGCGCACCACAGCACCCTGCCGGCCCGCCCGGCCGCGCCGGCGAGCCACTTCGTCCAGCCGCATACGACCCCGACGGTCGCCCCGTGCCTCCACAGCAACGCCGAGCGCCCGGTTCCGCAGGGCGCTCAGGTGAGTTTCCCCAGCAGCAACGCCCCGGCTCAGGTTCCGGCGGTCGTTCGGGTGAATTCCCCCAGCAGCAACGCCCTGGCTCGGGCTCCGGCGGTCGTTCGGGTGAGTTCCCGCAACAGCAGCGCCCCGGCTCGGGTTCCGCCGGGCGTTCAGGTGAATTCCCGCAACAGCAGCGCCCCGGCGCCGGACAGGACGGGTTAGCCCCGCGGCGGCCCGGACCGAACCCTTCGGGCGAGTTCCCCCAGCAACGCCCGGTCCCGCCGCGTGGTGCGCAGTCCGGCGCCATTCCGAGACAGGATCGGCCCGATCAGGCCGGTATGCGCCGACAGAACTCCCCGGAGCAGGCAGGCGGGCGCCGACCGGGTTCCCCGGAGCAGGGGCGGCCGGTGCCGCCGCGTGCGAGTTTTCCCGGTATGCCCGCCGCGGATCTCGCGCGAGATGGGCGTCGGGCAGGCGCTGGATTCGGCGAGCGCGGCCGGGGCGCGGGCGGTTCGCCTGCTGGTGATCGGTCGGCGGAGCGGACTCAGGTCATCGCCCGGCCGAAGAAGGTGGCGGCCGAACCTGCTTCTGCTGAAAAAGCGGGCGGCACACCGATGAGTGCCAACGCGAAGCTGCTCAAGGACTCGGGTTCGATCGCGGTTGCGACGCTGATCAGCCGGATCACCGGGTTCGCCAAGCAACTGCTGCTGCTGACGGTGCTCGGTCCGGCCATTGCCAGCGCGTTCATCTCCGCGAACCTGATCCCGAATATGATCGCCGAGCTCGTCCTCGGCGCCGTGCTGACCGCCATCGTCGTGCCGACCTTGATTCGCGCCGAGCAGGAGGACGACGACAACGGCGCCGCGTTCGTGCGCAGATTGGTGACAGCGGCCTTCACTGTGCTGTTCGTCGCCACCGTGCTGACCTTGGCGGCCACGCCGATCCTGGCCGGTCACGTACTTGTCTCCGCCGACGGCAAGGTGAACACGAACCTGACCGTCGCGCTGACCTACCTACTGGCACCGGCGCTCCTCTTCTACGGCATGTCGGCGTTGTTCACCGCGATCCTCAACACCAGACATGCGTTCAAGCCGGGTGCGTGGGCCCCCGTGATGAACAACGTGGTCGCGCTGACAGTGCTGGCGGTCTACGCGCTGACACCCGGCGAGATCACCCTCGATCCGGTGCGGATGAGCGATCCGAAACTGCTGGTTCTCGGCCTCGGTATCACCGCGGGCGTAGCGACACAGGCGCTCTGTCTGCTGCCCGCGATCCGCAGGCACGGGATCAACTTGCGTCCGCTGTGGGGCATCGACGCGCGCCTCAAGCAGTTCGGCAAGATGGGCATCGCGATCATCTTGTACGTGCTGATCAGCCAAGTCGGCTTGGTGGTCGCGAACAACATCGCCTCCTCGGCCGACGAAGCGGGTCCCGCGATCTTCGCGAACGCATGGGCGCTGTTGCAGCTGCCCTACGGCGTCATCGGAGTAACCCTGCTCACCGCGATCATGCCGAGGCTGAGCCGCAGCGCCGCCGACGACGACACGCCCGCGGTGGTCGACGACCTGTCCGTAGCCACGCGCCTCACGATGATCGCGATGATCCCGATCGTCACCTTTATGACCCTCGCGGGCCCGGAGATCGGCCAGGCGCTCTACGGCTACGCGCGATTCGCCGGGGACGCCGAACGGCTCGGCGATGCCGTGAGCTGGTCGGCGTTCTCGCTCATCCCGTATTCGCTCGTGCTCATTCATTTGCGGGTGTTCTACGCGCGCGAGCAGGCATGGACACCGACCTGGATCATCCTCGGCATCACGACGATCAAGATCCTGATCTCGGCACTGGCACCGGTCATCGCCCGCGACAGCGACGACGTGGTGATCATCCTCGGTGTCGCCA
Source organism: Nocardia sp. NPDC059195 (assembly GCF_042754695.1). Classification (NCBI taxonomy): domain Bacteria; kingdom Bacillati; phylum Actinomycetota; class Actinomycetes; order Mycobacteriales; family Nocardiaceae; genus Nocardia; species Nocardia sp. NPDC059195. The sequence goes on from NZ_JBHZBG010000005.1 coordinate 6,056, forward strand.
CCGGCCTCGGCTTCACCGCGGGCGCCGTGATCGGCGGCGTGCTGCTGCACCGCAGTCTCGGCGACTTGCGCATGATCAATGTCGGCCGAACTGTGACCAGAGTGTTGCTCGCCTCGATCGCCGGCGGCGCGGTGATGCTGATCGTCGATACGGTGACCGGACTCGACGGTGTCTCGGGTGGCGCGGGCTCGCTGCTGCGCGTCGTCATCGATGCGCTGGTCATGTTCTCGGTGGCGTTCGGCCTGATGCGTCTGGCCGGTATCCCCGAGGTCGTCGCCATCACCGTCGCGATCTCGCGCAAGCTCGGTATCACCCCGCCCGCGCCGGATCTCGGGCTCGACGACACCCCGGCCGACGACATCTACGCGACCACCGTCCTGCGCCGTCCCGATACCTACGGATTCCCCGCTTATGGGCAGTCTTTGGACACTCAGACCATGGTTCTGCCCATCATCCGACCGGGTGCTGTTGACAGCACCGGTAAAGCACAGTTCCCGTACGCTGTTCCGCAGACCGACACGGGTTTTCAGGCCGAAGGAGGACCGAGGGTGAGCGATGACGCGGTGGGCGGCGTCCCGGCCGCTGATTCTGCGGCGCGCGCGGCAGCAGGAATGTCCACCGAGGTCGGGCCCGATGCGCCGAACTCGACGGATTCCGAGCATACCGACGCGCCCGACGAACGCGATACGCACGACGAAGACGCGCGTTCGGCCATGCCGCCGCACGATCCGACATACGACACCGGCATGTTGCCGATCCCACCCCAGGTGCCGCAGAACGCCGCGGCCAACCGTGCGCAGCGCGGCCCCAAGCTCATCCCCGGCGCGTCCGTCGCGGGCGGCCGGTACCGGCTGCTGGCCGGTCACGGCGGTGCGCGTGGGCTGAGGTTCTGGCAGGCACTCGATATCAAGCTCGATCGTGAGGTCGCGCTGACCTTCGTCGACGCCGATCAGACCTCCAGCGAGAACTCCGGTCACGACGGCCCGCAGGCGGTGCTGTCGCGCACCCTGCGACTCGGCCGGATCAATTCGCCCGGCCTCGCCAGGGTCCTGGACGTGGTTCGCGGCAGCTCCGGTGGCATCGTCGTGGCCGAGTGGACCCCCGGCCGTTCGCTGCGCGAGATGGCCGAGACCGTGCCGTCGCCGATCGGCGCGGCCAGGGCCATCAGGGCACTCGCCTCGGCGGCCGAACTCGCCCACCGTGGCGGCGGCTCGCTGTCGATCGATCACCCCGATCGGATCCGGATCAGTGCCTCCGGTGACGCCGTCCTGGCGTTCCCCGGCACGCTCGGTGATTCCGACGCCCAGGGCGATGTGCGTGGCCTCGGCGCGATGCTCTACGCCCTGATCACCGCACGCTGGCCGATTCGCGTCGGCGGCGTCACCGGCTCGGCGGCCACCATCGGCGGGCTGAGACTGGCCGATTTCGGGCCCGACGGCACCCCGGTGGAGCCGCGGCAGATCCGGCCGGAGGTGCCGTTCGAGATCTCGGCCGTCGCGGTTCGCTCGCTGGAATCCAACAAGGGCGTGCGCACCGCTGCCACCGTGCAGCACGTGCTCGAGCAGGCCTCGGTCGTCGACCAGAAGACCGACTTCATTCCGGTCTTACGGCTGGGTCAGCGGGCGGTGGCCCCCGGTGCCGATTCGCTCGCCGACCCGGAACTGCTCGCCGCCGAGCGGGAACGCTCCAAGCGGATGATGTGGATCATGGTCGCCCTCGGCGTGCTCGCGGCGCTGGTGGTCGGCGTGCTGATCTGGTGGATGGTCAGCATCTTCGCGCCCGGCGCGTCGGACAAGCCGCTGGACCAGCAGATCAATATCGGGCTCACCTCGAGTGTGGCGCCGCCGCCCGCGGCGTCGGCACCGCCCGCCGATGACCCCGCGGCACCGCCGACGAGTGTGCCGGTGCCGGTCACCGGTGCCGCGGTGTTCTCCCCGGAGGGCACGCCCGATGGCGCCGCGGCGGCGGGCGCGGTGCTCGACCACAACGCGACGACGGTGTGGCGCACCGATCAGTATTTCCAGCAGTTCCCCGCCCTCAAGAAGGGCGTGGGGCTGCTGGCCACGCTGCCGACGCCGGCGAAGCTGACCAATGTGTCGATCACCTCGCCCAGCGCGGGGAGCACCGTCGAGATCCGCACCTCGCCCACCGAGGCGCCCACCCTCGACCAGACCCAGCTGATCGGTTCGGCCAAGCTCGGTGACGGGGTCACCGATATCGCCGTGCAGACCGATCAGGCCGCTCGTTTCGTGCTCGTGTGGATTACCGGACTGGCGAATTCGGGCGGTCAGTTCCAGACCGCGATCGCCGACGTCCGCTTCGACGCGGCCCCTTAGTCCGTAAAACCCGGACCGCACCCCTCCCACCTCCGGCCTGAGCGGTGTACCGCGTGGACAAGTCCCGCGCGCTCGTCGACCTCGTTTCTGGCCTATCGACGCAGGTGGTCGATCATTTCTGGGCCCGTCGCCGATCTTCATCGAACCGCGGTCCGGTTGGTGCGTAATTGTTATCAACGATATGATCCCTGCGCGCTCTCGGTTGGGAGTTACCCAGGATTTGTCGACGTCGATCCTGGACGCCGCGTAGTAGTCAGGTGATGGATCGGGCTTGTTTCGCCGACTTGAAGTCGCCGTAATGAGCGCTGTCCAAGGGGTCAGTTTTGTCGCCGGATGTCAACGAGCAAGTCCGCGGTGTGCCACCGCGGCAGGTCGCGCCCAGCGTCCGCTCGTTCCTGGAGAACGGCAGCGACAAGCAATTGCTGGCCGCCCACGTGCGCGGGGAACCGCACGTCTTCGCCGAACTGCTGCGCAGGCACTCCGACCATCTCTGGCAGACCGCGCTGCGCACCTCCTACAACCGCGAGGACGCCGCCGACTGCCTGCAGGACGCCCTGTTCTCGGCCCATCGCACCGCAGGCTCGTTCCGTGCCGAATCCGAGGTGCGCAGCTGGCTGCACGCCATCGTGGTCAATGCCTGCCTCGACCGGATCCGGCGCAACAAGACCCGTCGCGCCGTCTCGATCCTGCCCGACACCATGCCAGAGGCGATCGACCCGCATGATGCGTTTGCTCACTATGAACTGTCCACCGTTGTGAGCGAAGCGTTGTTCACCCTCCCTGACGAACAGCGGTTGGCGCTGGTGATGACCGAGATGGAAGGTCGCAGCGTCGCCGAAACCGCCGCTGCGCTCGGCGTGGCGCCGGGCACGATCAAGAGCCGATGCGCCCGAGCGCGCGTACGTTTGCAAGAACGTTTGGAATTTTTCCGGGATCCAGGGAACCGGATGTAGTCGGGATGCGTCATTAATAGTGACGAACAAGTCAGCGATGTAAATCCTGCGATCCGATATCGACAGAACAGGGGAGGTGCGAGGTGTCTCGATCCGTGCCGCAGCCTCCGTTCCCGTCGGAACTGCTGGCCGATCTGCATGCCGACAATCTCGCGCCCGAACTGCGCGAGCAACTGTGGCCCGTGGTCCGCACCGACGTAGACGCGCTGCACTACCTGAACAAGCTCGACGAGGTGAACACCCACCTCCGCACGCTCGCCACCGACGAGCGGGTCATGCACCGCATGCCCGACGACGTGGCCGACCGCATGTTCCGTTTCGTCGCCCAACTCGACGCGGGGGACGGGCCGACCGACCGAATCACACCGCTGTCGGTCGTTCCCGAGGCACCTCCCGCCGAGCCAACCGCCGGCGCGGCCCCGATCTCGCTGGACCGCTACCGTTCCCGGCGCCGACTGGGGCTACTAGCCGCGGCCGCCGCCGCGGTGGCCGTCCTGGCGGGGGCCGGTGCCGTGTTCAGCACATTCGACACCACCGAGGGCACCCCCACCGCCGCGCCGTTCACCGAACCGGCGGCCGACGACGAACTCACCACCGCCGCCGCACTGCGCGCACTGGGCAAACGCGACGTGATCGGCCCGCTGGCCGACGACGCCGCACTCACCCGCTGTGTGCAAGCCAACGGCATCGACCGGGCAGTGCTCGGAGCGTCGAATATCACCTTCCGTGGCTCCGACGCCGTTCTCGTCCTCGTCCAGGGCGTCGAGGCCCCCACCATCACCGCTCTCGTTGTCGGCACCGGCTGCACCACCGGCACCCCCGAACAGCTCACCCTGCGTGACATCGGCTGAACTGACCCGTACTCCTGGCCGGGCGAAGCCGAGAACCGCGGCACCCGCCGCAGAATGAACACAGGGAACAACACCGATTAGGGTGTTGTTGACTGACACGTCCCCAGATTGCTTTTTCGGAAGGGCCCTATGAGCACGCCAGTTCGCGACCTGATCATCGTCGGCTCAGGACCCGCCGGCTACACGGCGGCCGTATACGCCGCCCGCGCGGAGCTTTCGCCGCTGGTCTTCGAGGGCACCCAGTTCGGTGGCGCCCTGATGACCACCACCGAGGTGGAGAACTTCCCCGGTTTCCGCGACGGCATCATGGGTCCCGACCTCATGGAGCAGATGCGCGACCAGGCCAAGCGCTTCGGCGCCGAGCTGCGCACCGAGGACGTCGACGCGATCGATCTGTCCGGCCCGGTGAAGAAGGTCACCGTCGGTGACGAGACCTTCGAGGCCTACGCCGTCATCCTCGCGATGGGCTCGGCCGCGCGCTACCTGAACGTGCCGGGGGAGCAGGACTTGCTCGGCCGCGGGGTGAGCGCCTGCGCCACCTGCGACGGTTTCTTCTTCAAGGGCCAGGACATCGTCGTGGTCGGCGGCGGTGACTCCGCCATGGAGGAAGCGACCTTCCTCACCAAGTTCGCCGCGAGCGTCACCATCGTGCACCGCCGTGAGGAGTTCCGTGCCTCCCGGATCATGCTCGAGCGCGCCAAGGCCAACGAGAAGATCAAGTTCCAGCTCAACTCCGAGGTCGTGAAGGTCAACGGTGAGAAGAGCGTCACCAGCCTCACCCTGCGCGACACCCGCACCGGCGAGGAGTCCGAGCTCGACGCGACCGGGCTGTTCGTCGCCGTCGGCCACGACCCGCGCAGCGAACTCGTCAAGGGCCAGATCGCACTCGACGGCGAGGGCTATGTGCAGGTGACCAATCCGGGTACCGCCACCGACGTGGCAGGCGTGTTCGCCGCGGGCGATCTCGTCGACCACACCTACCGGCAGGCGATCACCGCCGCGGGCACCGGCTGCCGCGCCGCGATCGACGCCGAACGCTGGCTCGCCGAGCAGGGCGACATCACCGCCAACACGCTCGACCACGCCGACGGCCCGGCCGCCGTGCGCACCAACTGATTCAAGGAGATACACCCATGGCCGACAGCGCCAACACCATCACCGTCACCGACCAGTCCTTCGCTGATGACGTCCTGCTCAGCGAAAAGCCGGTGCTCGTCGACTTCTGGGCCGACTGGTGCGGCCCGTGCAAGATGGTCGCCCCCGTGCTGGAGGAGATCGCGGGCACCCACGCCGACAAGCTGACCATCGCCAAGCTCGACACCGAGGCCAACCCCGGCATCGCCCGCGACTACCAGATCCTCTCGCTGCCCACGATGATCTTGTTCCAGGGCGGCAAGCCGGTGAAGCAGATCGTCGGCGCCAAGGGCAAGGCGGCACTGCTGCGCGAACTCGAAGGCCTCATCTAACACAGAGCATCCGATAAAAGCGTCTCCTACCGGCCGACGCGCCGTAGGATGCCTGGACCCGGGATTCCCGCAAAGCGGCCCGGGTCTGCGACAATTGACGCCACGCTCCGGCCGAAGGAAAGGGCTCTCACGCATGCACCGACTTCGTCACGGCGATTCAGGACCAGCCGTCGCAGAGGTTCGGAGCACCCTCGCAAGCCTCGGCTTCCTGCATCTCCCGCACGTCGAATCCACCGACGGCCCGGAGTATTGGAAAGACACCGAGGCGGTGTTCGATCGGCCCCTCGATTCGGCGACCCGCGCGTTCCAGCAGCAGCGCGGTCTCCTCGTCGACGGGGTGGTCGGTCCGGCCACCTACCGCGCGCTGAAGGAAGCCTCCTACCGGCTGGGTGCTCGCACGTTGATCTACCAATTGTCGGCACCGCTCTACGGTGACGACGTGGCCACCCTGCAGCGCAAGCTGCAGGACCTCGGCTTCTACGTGTACCGGGTGGACGGGCACTTCGGTCCGCACACCCACGACGGGCTCAGTGCGTTCCAGCGCGAAATCGGTCTGTCCGCCGACGGTATCTGCGGGCCCGACACCTTGCGCTCGCTGGATCTGCTCGGCGCGCGCGTCACCGGCGGCAACCCGCACCGCATCGCCGAAGAGGAAGTGGTGCACCGGGCAGGTCCGCAGCTCACCGGCAAGCGGATCGTCATCGATCCCGGATTCGGCGGCACCGACAAGGGTTTCGCGGTGCCTACCGAATTCGGCGACGTCTACGAGTCGGAGATCCTGTGGGATCTGGCTTCCCGACTCGAGGGCCGGATGGCCGCCACGGGCATGGAAACCTTCCTGTCCCGGCCATGGGGCGCCAACCCCACCGATGTCGAACGCGCCGATACCTCCAACGCCTTCGATGCCGATCTGATGATCTCGCTGCGCTGCGCGACGAGTGACAACCCGTCCGCGAAGGGAGTGGCCGGCTTCTACTTCGGCAACTCCCACGGTTCGGTCTCGATGATCGGTCAGGTGCTCGCCGGCTTCATCCAGCGCGAAGTGGTTGCCCGAACCTCGGTGCAGGACTGCCGGACTCATCAGCGCACCTGGGACCTGTTGCGTCTGACCAAGATGCCGACCGTCCAGGTCGACCTCGGCTACCTCACCAACGACTACGACGCCTCGGTGCTCACCAACCCGCGCATGCGCGATGTGATCGCCGAAGCGATTCTCATCTCGGTGAAGCGGCTCTACCTACTCGGCCAGGACGACCAGCCCACCGGCACCTACACCTTCGCCGAGCTACTCGCCGAAGAACTCGCTGCCGCCGACGCGGGCCACGTTCCGGCCCCACGCGTCTAGCTTCGTCAAAGACCAACGGCCCCGCGGTTTCCGCGGGGCCGTTCTTGTTGTCTCGGGTCAGAGCACGCCGACGCGCGACGGTGGTTCCATCGAGGCAGCTGCGAGGAGTTGGTCGAGTGCTCGCTCGACGTCTTCCTTCCAGCCGTGATCGGAGTTGAGCTCCAGCCGCAGGCGGGGGAAGCGGTGATGCGGGGCCACCACTTCGAAACCGACCTCGGCGAGGAAATCCGCGTCGATCATGCAGGTTTCGGGAGTGCACCGGGTCGCGGAGGACGGGTCGCGCAGTGGCGCCGCGATCCGTTCCATCAACCGCATCGACGATCCGAAACCCCGATCGGCCACCGAACTCGACGGTGGGCCGTTGCGAATGCCGAATGCCTCCAGCGCCCGCACGCCACGACGCACCAGATCGGCCACCACGGCCTGAACCAGGCGATGGGCTACATCGGCCTCGTCATAGGGGAATTCGGCCTGCAGCGTGGTCAGCAGGACCGCGTCCGGGCTCACGGGGGAGGTAGGGAACAGCGCGGAACGCGGCACCGCACTCGGAGGCGAGTACAGCGCGCAGCCCGCGAGGGTGTTCTCCACGTGGGCCACCTGCCCGCACGAACCCCACTCGAGCATCACCGTCGAGAGCCAGGCTTCCTTTTCGAAGACCGGATCGCTGAACGCGTGCGAGTCGGCGGCGACGGCCGGGTCGAGCTCCCAGAACACACACCGTCGGGTGTGCGCCGGGAGCTGACCGAGCCCGTCGAGAGTCAACGCCGTGACGCTGGTCGACACTGCTCTGTTCAGCCTCCAGCTATCGGATTCATCCACGCTCACGCCACATCACTATCCACAGTACGTGCCGCCTCTTTCAGTCACAGTGACGTTTCGGGGCCGACTTGCTCCATCAGCGCCACAATGCGCTCGAGATCTTCGACGGAACCGAACTCGACAACGATCTTGCCCTTGTTCTTACCGAGGCTGACCGTGACCCTGGTGTCGTAAGACCCCGAGAGTCGTTCGGCAACATCCTGCAGTCCCGGCATGTGGATCGGTTTGCGTTTCGGCGCCGGGGGAGCGGTCGGCGAGGGCTCGCGATTCGCGAGTTGCACCGCTTCCTCGGTAGACCGAACCGACAGCCCTTCGGCGACGATCCGCGCCGCCAATACTTCCTGTGCGTCCGCGCCGGCATCCAAGCCGAGCAGCGCCCTGGCGTGTCCGGCCGAGAGCACCCCGGCGGCCACCCGACGCTGCACCGGAATCGGCAGCTTCAGCAAGCGAATCATATTCGTCACCACCGGCCGGGATCGACCGATTCGCGAAGCCAACTCCTCGTGGGTGACATCGAATTCCTCGAGCAGCTGCTGATAGGCCGCCGCCTCTTCGAGGGGGTTCAGCTGCACGCGGTGAATGTTCTCCAGCAGCGCGTCACGCAGCATCGAGCCGTCGTCGGTGTCGCGGATGATCGCCGGGATAGTGGCGAGTCCGGCCTCCTGGCACGCGCGCCAGCGGCGCTCGCCCATGACCAACTGGAACTTGTCGACGCCCGGTTCGACGCGACGCACGACGATCGGCTGCATGAGCCCGAACTCGCGAATCGAGTGCACCAGCTCGGCGAGTGCGTCTTCTTCGAAGACCTGCCGCGGCTGCTTCGGGTTCGGCTTGATCTGATCGGCCGGGATCTCGCGGTACACCGCGCTGCCGGGGGAGACCAGTTCGGCTTCGGGCTCGGGTTCCGGCTCGGCGTCCGGGACCCGATGCAGGAATGCCTCGGCGGGCTGCGGGCCGATCGGGTTGATGCCGATCACGCTCGCCGCGGCACTACTCAAGCCCGGCGCCACGGCCGGACCCGTCGGGATCAATGCGGCCAACCCGCGACCGAGACCGCCCTTTTTCGCCTGACTCATCGGCTACCGATCCCTTCCTCGTTCCAACTCACGCTACGACGCGTCTTGCTTCAGCTGCGCACGACTGGCGAGCTCGCGTCCCGCGTCCATGTAACTCATCGCACCGCGGGAGCCTGGATCGTAATCGAGCACGGTCATCCCGTAGCCCGGCGCCTCCGAGACCTTCACGCTGCGCGGGATCATCGACTTGAGGACCACGTCGCCGAAGTGGTTGCGCACCTCCTCGGCAACCTGATCGGCCAGCTTGGTCCGGCCGTCGTACATCGTCAGCAGGACGGTCGACACGTGTAGTTCCGGGTTGAGGTGCGCCTGCACCAGCCCGATATTGCGCAGCAACTGGCCGACACCCTCCAGCGCGTAGTACTCGCACTGGATCGGGATCAGCACCTCCTTGGCCGCCACGAGCGCGTTGACCGTGAGCAGACCCAGCGAGGGCGGGCAGTCGATCAACACGTAATCGATGTCGAATCCGACCATGCTCGCCTCGCGAATCGCGGTCTTCAACCGGCCTTCCCTGGCGACCATCGAGACCAGTTCGATCTCCGCACCGGCAAGGTCGATAGTGGCCGGGACGCACAGCAGACGCTCGCTGTGCGGGCTCACCTGAATCGCGTCCTTGACCGCCACTTCGCCGATCAGCAACTCGTAGCTGGACGGCACACCCGAGTTGTGCGCGACGCCCAGCGCCGTACTCGCGTTCCCCTGCGGATCCAGATCGACCACAAGGACCGTCATTCCCTGGTGCGCTAGCGCCGCAGCGAGATTGACCGTCGTAGTCGTCTTGCCGACGCCGCCCTTCTGGTTGGCGATAGTGATGATTCGTTGCTCGCGAGGTTTCGGCACAGTGACCTTTCCTGGATGCAGAATCTGGCTGGCGCGTTGCGCTTCCGCCGCGATCGGGGTCTCGGCCGGGGAGATATGCCCGAAAGGAGTATTCCCGAACGTCTCCGCGTCGAAGCTGCTGGAATCCAGCATCCCCGGGACCCGCGACGCTGTTTCCCGTGAAACATTCGCCGGACCGCTCGACATAGATTGCTCCTAACCCGAGAAACTTCAGATCACGTATCCCCGACGAACGTCGGCGCCGTGTCGTCACAAACAAACTGTGTCGGTGGAGAACTCGAAGACTCGAGGAGGGTGGCTCACTCCCGCCCGACTCTGACAGCTTGCCAGCCCCAAGACAGTTAGGAAAGCTGAATCGCGGCACGCCGACAAGGACACGCCTATTCCGCCTCTCCGAGCCTTCAGCGTGCCGTCCGGTAGTGCGGCCGTTCTCCTTCGGCCTCGCGTGATGCGGGTCGCCATTGGGAGGTGGCCGAGGAGTTACCCATGTCCTCGCGAGATCATTCGGTTGCGTCCCGCCGATCAATCTCCGCAGCGAGGAACAGTCCGTGTTCCACGTGAAACACTTCCGCTCCGCGAACGCGACACCCCTCCGCAACTAACGAAAATAGATCCGCCTCAAGCCCATACAACAACCCTCGGCACGATTCGTCACGTTACGAAACATGCGAATCCGCTCGGTGGACGAAATTTCAGGCCGATCAGGATTCGCGACGCTTCCGAGACTTCTTCTCTACCCCGGCGGCCTTCCGTTCGCTGCGACGCGTCGGACGCTCGGCACGGGGGAGGAGTTCGGCACTGATGACGAGGGTGGGTATTTCCACGATGCCGGCGCCACAACCGACGACGCGGAGATCGGTGGCGCCATCGCGGATCAACTCAGCACCATCCCGCTCGAGTTCTTCGGCGGCGCTGGTTCCTTTGAGAGCAAGCATGCGGCCGTGGTCGCGGAGAAGGGGGAGCGACCAGTGGGCGAGTTTGGCGAGAGGAGCGACCGCGCGCGAAGTAACGACATCCGCACCGCCCGCTTCCTTGATCACCCCGGACTGCTCCGCGCGACCACGAACCACAGTGACATCCAGCCCGACTTCTTCGATGAACTCGCTCAGGAAGATCGTCCGACGCAGCAGCGGTTCCACGAGAGTGATGCGAAGGTCGGGCCGGGCGATCGCGAGAGGGATTCCGGGAAGCCCGGCGCCGCTGCCGATATCGACCACCGAAGCGCCTTCATCGATCAGCTCGCCGATGACGGCACAGTTGAGAATGTGGCGCTCCCACAGCCGGGGAACCTCGCGGGGGCCGATGAGACCGCGTTCCACGCCGGCCGTCGCCAGCGCCGCGTAGTAGCGGCGGGCGATGTCCAAGCGGTCGCCGAACACCCGGGCAGCGGCGGCGGGCGGTTCCAGCTCGTCGGACGGCGTGCCCAGTTCTCGTTCCACGTGAAACATCCTTCTCCGTTGAGGGCAATGAAAAAGCCCCCGGTCCGAGACCGGAGGCCTAATCACATCATTCGTGGTTACGGCGGGGGTAAGCCTACTCGGGCACTACCACCACGTGACGATTCGGCTCGACGCCTTCGCTCTCGCTCGCCACGCCATCGATATCGGCCACGGCGTCGTGCACGATCTTGCGCTCGAACGGAGTCATCGCCGACAGCGCCTCGGGCGCGCCCGACTCGAGCACCCGCTTCGCGGCGGCGACGCCGATCTCGCTCAGATCGGTCCGGCGCTGTGCACGCCAACCGGCCACATCGAGCATCAGCCGGCTACGCACTCCGGTCGCCTGCTGCACGGCGAGCCGAGTCAGCTCCTGCAGCGCGTCGAGTACTTCACCGTTGCGCCCGACGAGCTTGGTCAGATCACGGCCGCCGTCGATGCTCACGATGGCGCGGTCGCCCTCGACATCGAGGTCGATATCGCCGTCGAAGTCGAGCACGTCGAGTAGCTGCTCGAGATAGTCGCCCGCGATCTCGCCCTCTTCGATCAACGCTTCTTCGGCGTCGTTCACGACGTCAACAGCAGTTGTCGCCACAGTGGCGTCCCCTCCGTCGGTCTCGGTCTCAACAGTCATTGGATTCCCTCTATCCGATCGCGTCTCAGCGCTTACGCTTCTGGTTCGCACGGCCACGGTTACCCGGCCGCTGCTGCCCGCCGGGCCTGCGCTTGCCGCCGCCCTGCTTGGCTGACTGTTTGGGGGTGGTGCCGTTGGTCGCCGCGGTACCGTTCGCCGACGGCTCGTCATCGGCCGGGGCGTCCTGCTTCTTGCGGACGTCGACCGGCTTGGCACCGGGCTTTGGTGCGTTCTGCGACCGCAGCTCCATCTTCTTCTGCTTGCGCTCTTCGTCTTCCTTTTCCATCCGGCCGAACACCAGGTGCTGCTGTCCGTAGGTCCAGATGTTGTTGGCCACCCAGTAGAGCAGGATGCCGATCATCAGGAAGGGGCCACCGACCATCACGCCGAGCGGGAAGACCCACAGCGACAGCTTGTTCATGATGGCGGCCTGCGGGTTGGCGGCAGCTTCGGGCGTCTGCCGCTGTACCGATGCGCGAGCGTTGAAGTGGGTCGCGAGACCGGCGATGATCATCAGCGGAACCGCGATCATCGCGATGTTCAGCTTGGTCGGCGTACCGCCCCAATCGGCGAACGCCTGCATCTCGCTGGCGGGCGCGGTGATGAAGGATGCGATCGGCGCACCGAAGATGCGAGCGCTCAGGAACGACTGGACGTCGGTCGCGCTGAAGATGTAGTTCGGGGTGTGCGCGTTGTCGTAGGCAGACATGCCCAGCTGACCGAAGCCGTGGCCGGTGCGGTTGAACGAGCGCAGCACATGGAACAGACCGAGGAAGACAGGCACCTGCACCAGGACCGGCAGGCAGCCCATGAGCGGGTTGAAGCCGTGTTCCTTCTGCAGCTTCTGCATCTCCCGCGCCATGGTCTCGCGGTCGTTCTTGTACTTCTTCTGCAGCTCCTTGATCTGGGGCTGCAGCTCTTGCATCTGTTTGGTGGTGCGGACCTGCTTCACGAACGGCTTGTACAGCACCAGCCGGAGGGTGAAGACCAGGAACACCACGGCAAGGCTCCACGTGAGCCCGCTGTCGGCACCGAACACAAAGCCGAAGGCCTTGTGCCAGAACCACAGAATTGCGGATACCGGCCAATAGATGATGTCGAGCACGGCTCTAGGTACTCCCGTCGTTCGTATCGCCGATCAGCGCGGGCGATGACTGTGTGCAGGCTTTCGACCCGCGCTCTGGCACGGGATCCCACCCTCCAGGGTGCCAGGGCGCGCATTTCGCGAGCCGCACGACCGTGAGCGCCGATCCGACGACGAACCCGCGGGTACGCAAGGCAGTCACCGCGTACTCACTGCAGGTGGGGGTGAACCGGCAGATCGGCATCCGAGTGGGGGAGACATAGGTCCGGTAGAGCTCGATCAGCGAGATCAAGGCTTTCGCGGGGAGGCGGGTGAGGGTCCTCATCGCCGTTCACCGGCCGGGGTGCGACCGAGCGCGAGCTCCGGTGTCGCGCGCAAGCCGAGCTTGCGCAGACCGGCGCGCAGCTGGCGCAGCAACTCGGCGGAATCGGCGGTAGCGGCACCGGGCAGTGCCCGGATCACGACGTCGGTGCCGACCGGTAGTTCGTCGACCACCTGGGCGCACATATGACGCAGGCGGCGGGCCACCCGGTGGCGAACCACCGCGTTACCCACCGCCTTGCTGACAATCAGTCCGAACCGAGGACCGCCTACGCGGACCAGGGAATCGCCGTCGGCGACATCGTCGTACCCGTGCGTGAGCGCGTGTACGACGAGATCTCGCCTCCCGATTCGCTGACCGCGGCGCACCGTGCGGGAGAATTCGGCACGGTGGTGCAACCGATACGGCTCAGGCAACACCCGAGCGTCCGACTACGCGCGATCAGGCAGTCAGTTCGGTACGGCCCTTACGGCGACGCGCCGCAACGATGGCGCGACCCGCACGGGTACGCATCCGGAGACGGAAGCCGTGGACGCGAGCCCGACGACGGTTGTTCGGCTGGAACGTCCGCTTGCCCTTGGCCACGGTCAACACTCCTGTAGTAGGTGGGCACCATTCGGCGCCCGAAGTCTGTACAAATGATTTGTCTGCGCTGCGGACCGCGGTCTACGCACAGATTGCCTTGGCGATCGATGTGCAGCAGACAGCCGCCAACCGCGCCAAGGGGTGACTGTACGAGGGTACTTATCCCGAAGGGACGGGTCAAACTCGGCCCCCACGTACCTGTCACCGGCACAGCGTCAAGGCTACCGGACGCCCGAACGGACCAAGGGATCGGTGCTTGTTCGACGTGGGGGGAGCCCGACCAGGCACGACACGCCCGGGCCACAGTGACGCATGCGGCCACTTTTCGTGAGTTCTTCCACACCCCTGGCGTTGCGTGGCCCGGCCAGCTAACCTCTGTAGCCGGGGGATTGCTGAAGAACCGCAGGTCCAGCCCCATTCGCTGCCACACGCTGGCAGAATTCCTTTATCCCCAGGTTTGTCCACATCTGTGGATAATTATGTGGACAGACGGCCGCAGTGGCATATTCGTGGGGCCGTCGGTGCCCGCGCCGTAGTCCGCCGATCACCGGGCCACAGCGTTCGAACCGGCTTCGGTTGTACGCAGGATCACTGGATTACACCTGTTCACGGGTGCTTTCCGGCGTGCGCGAAGGCCGTGGGCCCCAACAAACCGGTCCGGGGAGGACGCTGTATGGACGACGAGCAAAACGTGCTGGCCACAGTGTGGCCGGAGGTGGTCGCCGAGCTCACCACCGGCTCTGCCGACGGCGCCATCCCCGCGGTGAGTCGTGCGCAGCAGGCCTGGTTGAAGCTGGTGAAGCCACTCACCGTCGCGCAGGGTTTCGCGTTGCTGTCGGTTCCGTCGTCGCTGGCACAGGAGGCGATCGAGCGCGATCTGCGCGAGCCGATCCTGCGATCGCTCGGCCGCAGGCTCGGCCCCCAAGTGGAAGGACTCGGCGTACGCATCGCCGCGCCGAGCCCGGCCGCGGGGGAGCGGGCAGGTAGTTCGCCTCGGCACGCCAGGATGACGAGCAGGCCGGAGCGTCCGCGCGAGCAGGTGCGCCCGCCCGCCGGTTATCCCGGCCCCGATTTCAGTGTTCCCGACTACGCCGCTCGCGGCGAGTACGGCAGGCCGCGTTACGGCGCGGGCGAGTACCCCGCCCAGGGCGGCGAGTACGGCAACGATTATCAGTCGTCCCCCGACTATCCGGCCAACGGTGAGTACCCGAACAGCTACGGCGGCCGGGAGTACCCCGGGCAGGCCGGCGAGTACGGCGAGCGCAACGACTACGCGGGGCACCGTGAGTACCCGGCCGAACCGGAGTACCAGCAGCAACAGCCCGAGTACCAGCAGCAGCCGGAGTACAAGCAGACACCGTCGGACTTCAGCCAGTCCGCGGAATACAACCAAGCTCCCTCGGAGTACGGCCAGCCCGAGTACCAGCAGGCACCCGCCGACTACGGCCAGCAGTCCGAATACCAGCAGGCACCCTCGGAGTACGGCCAGCAGCCGGAGTACAAGCAGACACCGGCCGACTACACCCAGACACCCGAATACCAGGGCGAGCGCAACGAGTTCCCCGGCACCGACTTCGAGCCGACCGCGGCGTACCCGGCACCCGACTATCCCGGTGCCGAGTTCGGCGGCCGCGGTGAGTTCCGTGGCGGGCGTCCGGACCAGCGGGTTCCCGAGACCGCACCGCCCGCGCGCCGTGAGCAGGCGGCCGCGCCGCGCCGCGACCACTCCGGGCAGGAGTCATTGTTCACTCCCGACCCGTCGCCGCAGCGTGCGCCGAACCGCGGCAGGCCGTCCGACGAGCCCGCCGCCGCCCGCTCCGAGGAGCCGAGCGCCGAGGGCCAGGACAAACCGTTCCCAGGTCAGCCCGGTGCCCAGCCGGTCGACGACGAACCGGTGGTGAGCAACCGCAACAACTGGCCGACCTATTTCAACAAGTCGCCAGAGGCGCCGCCGCAGTCCTCTGCGTCGGCCAGTCTCAATGCCAAGTACACGTTCGAGACCTTCGTCATCGGCGCGTCCAACCGGTTCGCGCACGCGGCCGCGGTCGCCATCGCGGAGGCGCCCGCACGCGCCTACAACCCGCTGTTCGTCTGGGGCGCTTCGGGATTGGGCAAGACCCATCTGCTGCACGCGGCGGGTCACTACGCGCAGCGACTGTTTCCCGGCATGCGAGTGAAGTACGTCTCCACCGAGGAATTCACCAACGACTTCATCAACAGCCTGCGCGACGACCGCAAGGTCGCGTTCAAGCGCCGCTACCGCGAGACCGACATCCTGCTGGTGGACGACATCCAGTTCATCGAGGGCAAGGAAGGCATCCAGGAGGAGTTCTTCCACACCTTCAACACCCTGCACAACGCGAACAAGCAGATCGTGGTGTCCTCGGATCGCCCGCCCAAGCAGCTGGCCACCCTGGAGGAACGGTTGCGGACCCGCTTCGAGTGGGGCCTGATCACCGATGTGCAGCCCCCTGAGCTGGAGACTCGCATCGCGATCCTGCGCAAGAAGGCGCGGATGGACCGGCTCGATGTGCCGCACGACGTGCTCGAGCTGATCGCGAGCCGGGTGGAGCGCAATATCCGTGAGCTCGAGGGCGCGCTGATCCGGGTGACGGCGTTCGCCTCGCTCAACGGTCAGCCGCTCGATCTCTCGCTGGCCGAGGTGGTGCTGCGCGATCTGATGCCGGATACCGCGGCACTGGAGATCAACGCGGCGACGATCATGGCTGTCACCGCCGAGTACTTCAACACCACGCTCGAGGAGCTGACCGGGCCCGGCAAGGCGCGTCCGCTGGCGCAGGCCCGTCAGATCGCGATGTACCTGTGCCGTGAGCTCACCGATCTGTCGCTGCCCAAGATCGGCCAGGCGTTCGGTCGCGACCACACCACGGTGATGTACGCGGAGAAAAAGGTGCGCAAGGAGATGACCGAGCGCCGTCGCGTCTACGACCAGGTCCAAGAACTCACAGCCCGAATTAAACAGCGCTCCCGCTGATTTCATCCCCAACCCCGAACACCGCCCTGAGCTGGGGCGGTGTTCTTTTTTGCCCTGTGGATTCCTCGAGGAATTCCTGTGGATTCCTCGAGGAATCCACACCTTTGTGCACCGGTCGGTGCACAGGGTGTTGGGCGCGGGTGTGCAGCGTTCATGCACAGGCAGTTGTCCACATCATCCACAAGACGCTCCACTAACACCTGTGCACTAGCGGTGACCTGCGATGTCACCGAATCCGGCCTGTGGATTCCTCGAGGAGTCCCTGTGGAGTCCTCGAGGAATCCACACCGTTGCCACCAGGCTGGCCCGACGTGTGAACAACCGGGTGAATCCGGTGGAACAACTCGAGGACAACTCGAGGATGGAATGGGGACAACTTCATCCCTCCACAGCCACCGCTGATTCATCCTCGAGTCACCCCAAGGTCATCCCCATGCCATCAAGCGCTCTGACCTGCGGATTCGGGCGAAATCCACAGATTCCACAGTGCCTACTACTACTTCAGTTCTCCTTCTAGAGAGAACTCTTTTAAAACAGGGTGTGTGGAAACTCGGTTGGGGAGGCTCGGCTTCGTCGGTTGTTCACTCACAGGCAGGCAAGGAGGAACGGGGTGATCCGACGAGGCGGAATCGGCCGGGAGGGTCGATGCGGAGTTCGCGCACTGCACGGGTACCGTTTGGTTGTCGGTTGGTTGTGCGAGACTCATGGCGCGGCCGACACAGCAGTTCAACTCCGCTGACACACCCCCGCACACGGATTCGAAACTCGGAGAGGACAAATCGGGCGATGGAGCTTGCGAGCATGAAGTTTCGGGTCGCCCGAGAGGACTTCGCCGAATCGGTGGCCTGGGTGGCACGCAGTCTCCCGTCCCGGCCTCCGGTGCCTGTTCTGGGCGGTGTGCTGCTGGTGGCCGACGAGAACGGCCTGACGGTTTCCGGGTTCGACTACGAGGTCTCCGCGCAGATGCGCGTCGCGGCCGAGGTCGCCGGTCCCGGCCAGGTGCTGGTCTCGGGCCGCCTGCTCGCCGACATCACCAAGTCGCTGTCGAACAAGCCGGTCGATGTCTCCGTCGACGGCACCCGCGTACTCATCGCCTGTGGCAGCGCGAAGTTCTCCCTGCCGACCATGCCGGTCGAGGACTATCCCCAGCTGCCCGAGGTACCGCAGCAGACCGGTGAACTCACCGTCGACGTGTTCGCCGAGGCCGTCGGCCAGGTCGCCGTCGCCGCGGGCCGCGACGACACCCTGCCGATGCTCACCGGCATCCGTGTCGAGATCGAGGGCAACGACGTGGTGCTGGCCGCCACCGACCGCTTCCGCCTCGCCGTGCGCCACCTGCAGTGGCAGCCGACCCGCTCCGATATCGAGACCGCGGTGCTCATCCCCGCGCGCACGCTGTCCGAGGCCGCCAAGACCCTCGGTGCCGCCGAGGCACCCGTGCAGCTGTCGCTGGGCAGCGGTGGCGGCGCCGATGGCCTGCTCGGCATCGTCAACGGCGGCAGGCGCACGACCACCCGGCTGCTCGACGCGGAATTCCCCAAGTTCCGCCAGTTGCTCCCCAAGGAGCACACCTCCATCGCCACCTTGCCCGTGGCCGTGCTGTCCGAGGCGATCAAGCGTGTCGCCCTGGTGGCCGAGCGTGGTGCCCAGGTACGGCTCGAGTTCTCCACAGACGGCGTGCTGCTGTCAGCGGGTGGGGACGACGCCGGCCGGGCCGAGGAATGGCTGGAAGCGGATTTCCGCGGTGAACCGCTCACCATCGCGTTCAACCCCGGCTACCTGACCGAGGGCCTGGCCGCGCTGCACACCGACCGGGTCACCTTCGGGTTCACCACGCCCAGCCGTCCCGCCGTACTGCTGCCAGCCTCCGACGAGGAGCCCAAGGTGCTCGAATCGGGCGCGTTCGCTGCGCTGGAGAGCCAGTACATCTACCTGTTGATGCCGGTCCGGCTGCCCGGCTGAGCCGGCGGCGGGGGCGGCTAGGCCTGCATGTTCATCCGTGAGCTGTCGGTCCGTGATTTCCGTTCGTGGGAACACGCCGACCTCGAGTTGTCCCCAGGGCGCACGGTGCTGCTCGGGGCGAACGGCAACGGCAAGACCAATCTGCTCGAGGCGGTCGGCTATCTGGCGACGCTCGGCTCGCACCGGGTCTCCGCCGACGCGCCGTTGATCCGGATGGGCGCCACCCAGGCCAGGATCGGGGCCACCGTGGTGAACACCGGCCGGGAACTGCGCGTGGATGTGGAACTCAAGGCGGGCAGTGCCAACCGCGCGCAGATCAATCGCTCGCCGGTTCGCCGCTCACGCGAAATCCTGGGGATTCTGCACACCGTGCTGTTCGCGCCGGAGGATCTGGCGCTGGTGCGTGGGGATCCGGGGGAGCGGCGCCGGTTCCTCGACGAGTTGTCCACAGCCCGGTTGCCCAGGCTGGCCGGTGTACGCGCCGACTACGACAAGGTGTTGCGGCAACGCTCGGCCCTGTTGAAAACCGCTGGGCGCCAGTCTCGTTCGCGTGCCGATCTGGGCACCCTCGACGTGTGGGACGGGCACCTCGCCGACCACGCGGCGGTGCTGCTCGCCGAGCGGCTGCGCCTGGTCCACGACCTGTATCCCCATCTGTCCCAGGGATATCGGTCGATCGCCCCCGAATCACGCCCTGCCGCAATCACTTACCGCTCCGCGTATCTCCCACCGGAACTCCTCGATCCGGCCAGGGTGCCCGAGGCAAGCGATGCACAGCTGCTGCACGAGATCATGCTGCGCGAGCTGGCCGCCGCGAGGAACCGGGAACTCGATCGCGGGGTCTGTCTGGTCGGTCCCCATCGCGACGATCTCGAGTTGCTGCTCGGCAGCGCGCCCGCGAAGGGATTCGCCAGTCACGGTGAGTCCTGGTCGTTCGCCCTGGCGCTGCGGTTGGCCTCGTTCGAGCTGTTGCGCAATGAGGGCTCCGAACCGGTGCTGCTGCTCGACGACGTGTTCGCCGAACTCGACCGCCGCCGCCGCGCCGCCCTCGCGGAGGTGGCCGCGGGTGCTGAGCAGGTGTTGATCACGGCCGCGGTGGCCGAGGACGTGCCGTCGGAACTTGCCGCCGAACCGTTGCGTGTGCAAACGACCGGTGAGGCCGACCGGCGTATCTCACAGATCGTCCCCGAGGTCGTCGAACACGCCGAAGATATGCACAGATCGCGATAGTTATCCCCAGGCCCTGTGGAAAACCGGCAACATGCTGGACATATGCCGGATCAGTGCTCGACGAGCCTGTCGGCGCCCCGGCGTAGACTCCATCGACACTCGGCCACCCTCGACACCGGAAGGCGGAAACCCGTGCCGGAAGAACCCGCACCGGAGCTGCGCGGCATCGATCTGGCCCGCCGTGCGCTGGAGGAGGCGCGTGCCGCGGCCAAGGCGAGTGGCAAGTCCGTCGGGCAGGGCAGGGCATCGCCGGTGCGCAAGTTGCGGGCCGGTGGCAGGCGCCGCAGCGGCTGGTCCGGCTCGGGCCCCGATGCTCGTGATCCCCAGCTCCTCGGCGCGCTCAGCGGCTCGCTCGCGAAGAATCGTGGCTGGTCAGGCAAGGTAGCCGAGGGCACGGTGTTCGGCAGTTGGCCGCGCGTGGTCGGTGAGGACATCGCGTCCCACGCCACCCCGGTGACCCTCGAAGGCGGTGTGCTCAAGATCGCCGCGGAGTCCACCGCGTGGGCCACCCAGCTGCGCATGTTGCAGAGCCAGATCCTGGCCAAGATCAATGCCGCGGTCGGTCATGGCGTGGTCACCTCGCTGCGCATCACCGGCCCCGCCGCGCCGAGCTGGCGCAAGGGCGATCGCCACATCAAGGGCCGTGGCCCGCGCGATACCTACGGGTAGCCGCGCGGTGACCAGGGCGAGATCCGTTGCGTCCGCGCTGCTCTCAGGCCCGAAGTTGTGGACATGTGCACAGAGCCTGTGGATAACTCCGAACGGGTAACTTCCCGCCGAACCCTACAAATCTCAGGCATCTCGACAGCTGGTCCGAGGACGTACTCTATTTGCGCCTACGAACGGCAAAATGCTCGGGAAGGCGGAACCGCCTCGCGGTTTGGCGATTTCTTGCATTCACGGCGACCTCAGGGGTGTCGTAGGTGCACTGTAAGTTGGGCTTACCAGTAGGATGGTGACGTAACCAGCGGCGAACCCTCGGCGCGTGCTGTGCAGTCCGTGATTTCTGATGGCTCCTCTGGAGCCGTGCGCGTGCTGCCCGGATCGCTGCGCCAGGGATCAGCAAGTAAGGAGAGCTACCGAGAAGTGGCTG
Source organism: Nocardia sp. NPDC059195 (assembly GCF_042754695.1). Taxonomy (NCBI): domain Bacteria; kingdom Bacillati; phylum Actinomycetota; class Actinomycetes; order Mycobacteriales; family Nocardiaceae; genus Nocardia; species Nocardia sp. NPDC059195. The sequence goes on from NZ_JBHZBG010000005.1 coordinate 27,086, forward strand.
CCAACGACTCCAACGCATCGGGCAACAATTCAGGCTACGGTGCCTCTTCCATCACGGTCCTCGAAGGCCTCGAGGCGGTGCGCAAGCGCCCTGGCATGTACATCGGGTCCACCGGTGAACGCGGTCTGCATCACCTCATCTGGGAGGTTGTGGACAACTCGGTCGATGAGGCGATGGCCGGTTACGCCAGCAAGGTCGAGGTGACCCTGCTCGCCGACGGCGGCGTCGAGGTGATCGACGACGGTCGTGGCATCCCGGTCGGGATGCACGCCCAGGGCGTGCCGACGATCGAGGTCGTCATGACCCAGCTGCACGCGGGTGGCAAGTTCGACTCCGACTCCTATGCGGTGTCGGGTGGTCTGCACGGTGTCGGTATCTCAGTGGTGAACGCGCTCTCGACCAAGGTCGAGGTCGAGATCGACGTCGACGGTTACCACTGGAACCAGACCTACAAGGACGCCAAGCCCGGCAAGCTCATGCAGGGCGAGCCGACCAAGGCGACCGGCACCACGGTGCGGTTCTGGGCTGATCCGGACATCTTCGAGACCACCACCTACAACTTCGAGACCGTGGCGCGGCGCCTGCAGGAGATGGCCTTCCTGAACAAGGGCCTCACCATCAAGCTCACCGACGAGCGGGTCGCCGTCGGCGACGTCACCGACGAAGTGGTGAGTGAGACCGCCGAGGCGCCCAAGGATGCCGAGGTGGTCGCCGCGGAAGCGGTCGAACACAAGGTGAAGACCCGCACCTACCACTACCCGGGCGGTCTGGTGGACTTCGTCCGCCACATCAACCGCACCAAGTCGGCCATCCACAACTCGGTCGTCGGCTACACGGTCAAGGGCACCGGCCACGAGCTCGAGGTCGCGATGCAGTGGAACTCGGGCTACTCCGAGTCGGTCCACACCTTCGCCAACACGATCAACACCCACGAGGGCGGCACCCACGAAGAGGGCTTCCGCGCGGCGCTCACCACGGTGGTCAACAAGTACGCCAAGGAGAAGAAGCTCCTCAAGGAGAAGGACGGCAACCTCACCGGTGACGACATCCGCGAGGGCCTGGCCGCCATCGTGAGCGTCAAGGTCGGCGAGCCGCAGTTCGAGGGCCAGACCAAGACCAAGCTGGGCAACACCGAGGTCAAGTCGTTCGTGCAGCGTGCCTGCAACGAGCACCTGCAGCACTGGTTCGAGGCCAACCCGGCCGACGCGAAGACGATCGTGCAGAAGGCGGTGTCCTCGGCGCAGGCCCGGATGGCCGCCCGTAAGGCGCGCGAGCTGGTGCGTCGCAAGTCGGCGACCGACCTGGGCGGACTGCCGGGCAAGCTGGCCGACTGCCGGTCGAAGGATCCGGGCAAGTGCGAGATCTACATCGTCGAGGGCGACTCCGCCGGTGGCTCGGCGAAGTCGGGTCGCGACTCGATGTACCAGGCGATCCTGCCCCTGCGCGGCAAGATCATCAACGTCGAGAAGGCCCGCATCGACCGTGTCCTCAAGAACAACGAGGTCCAGTCGATCATCACCGCGTTCGGCACCGGTATCCACGACGAGTTCGATATCGCCAAGCTGCGCTACAACAAGATCATCCTGATGGCCGACGCCGACGTGGACGGTCAGCACATCGCGACGCTGCTGCTCACGCTGCTGTTCCGCTTCATGCGTCCGCTGGTCGAGCACGGTCACGTGTTCTTGGCCCAGCCGCCGCTGTACAAGCTCAAGTGGATGCGTACGGAGCCGGAGTTCGCCTACTCCGACCGCGAGCGCGACGCGCTGATCGAGGCCGGCCTCGCCGCGGGCAAGAAGATCAACAAGGAAGACGGCGTCCAGCGCTACAAGGGTCTGGGCGAGATGAACGCCAAGGAGCTGTGGGAAACCACGATGGACCCCGCGGTTCGGGTGCTTCGTCAGGTGACGCTCGACGACGCGGCCGCGGCCGACGAGCTGTTCTCCGTGCTGATGGGCGAGGACGTGGAGGCACGTCGCAGCTTCATCACCCGCAATGCCAAGGACGTCCGTTTCCTCGATGTGTAAGCGGCGCTGCGCCCTGGGGCGCGCCCGTTCGCATGTCAGCCCCTCGAAGGAGATTTGATGACTGAGACCACGCTGCCGCCGACCGGCGGTGCGGGCGACCGGATCGAACCGGTCGACATCCAGACCGAAATGCAGAACAGCTACATCGATTACGCGATGAGCGTGATCGTTGGCCGCGCGCTGCCCGATGTGCGCGACGGCCTCAAGCCGGTGCACCGGCGCGTGCTCTACGCGATGTACGACAACGGCTACCGTCCCGATCGCGGCTATGTGAAGTCCGCTCGCCCGGTCGCCGAGACCATGGGTAACTACCACCCGCACGGCGACTCGTCGATCTACGACACCCTCGTGCGCATGGCCCAGCCGTGGTCGCTGCGCTACCCGCTGGTCGACGGCCAGGGCAACTTCGGTTCCCGCGGCAACGACGGCGCGGCCGCCATGCGGTACACCGAGTGCCGCCTGACGCCGCTCGCGATGGAGATGCTGCGCGATATCGACCAGGAGACGGTCGATTTCGTCCCGAACTACGACGGTCGCTCGCAGGAGCCGACCGTGCTGCCCGCGCGCGTGCCCGCCCTGCTGATGAACGGCTCCAACGGCATCGCGGTCGGTATGGCGACCAACATCCCGCCGCACAACCTCAACGAGCTGGCCGAGGCCATCTACTGGGCGCTGGAGAACTACGAGGCCGACGAGGAATCCACCCTCGCCGCCTGCATGGAACGGGTCAAGGGCCCCGACTTCCCGACGCATGGCTTGATCGTCGGCGGCCAGGGTATCCACGACGCCTACACCACCGGTCGCGGTTCCATCCGCATGCGCGGTGTGGTGGAGATCGAGGAAGACGCGCGTGGTCGCACCACGATCGTCATCACCGAACTGCCGTACCAGGTCAACACCGACAACTTCGTCAACTCCATCGCCGAGCAGGTGAAGGACGCGAAGATCGCGGGTATCTCCGATATCCACGACGAGTCCTCCGACCGTGTCGGCATGCGCATCGTGGTCACGGTCAAGCGTGACGCCGTGGCGAAGGTGGTGCTGAACAACCTCTACAAGCACACCCAGCTGCAGACCAGCTTCGGCGCGAACATGCTCTCGATCGTCGATGGGGTGCCGCGCACGCTGCGCCTGGACCAGATGATCCGGTACTACACCAACCACCAGTTGGAAGTCATCGTCCGGCGCACCCGTTACCTGCTGCGCAAGGCCGAGGAACGGGCTCACATCCTGCGCGGCCTGGTCAAAGCGCTCGACGTGCTCGACGAGGTCATCGCGTTGATCCGCCGCTCGGCCAACACCGACACCGCGCGCACCGGGCTGATGCAGTTGCTCGACATCGACGAGATCCAGTCGACCGCGATCCTGGACATGCAGCTGCGCCGCCTCTCGGCGCTGGAGCGGCAGAAGATCATCGACGATCTGACCAAGATCGAGCTCGAGATCGCCGACTACAAGGACATTCTGGAAAAGCCGGAACGTCAGCGCGCGATCGTGCGTGACGAGCTGGCCGAGATCGTCGAGAAGTACGGCGACGACCGCCGGACCAGGATCATCGCCGCCGACGGTGACGTCAACGACGAGGATCTGATCGCCCGCGAGGACGTGGTCGTGACGATCACCGAGACCGGCTACGCCAAGCGCACCAAGACCGACCTCTACCGCTCGCAGAAGCGCGGCGGCAAGGGCGTGATGGGCGCCGGCCTCAAGCAGGACGACATCGTCAAGCACTTCTTCGTGTCGTCCACGCACGACTGGCTGCTGTTCTTCACCAACAAGGGCCGCGTCTACCGGGCCAAGGCCTACGAGCTGCCCGAGGCCAACCGGACCGCGCGTGGTCAGCACGTGGCCAACCTGCTCGCGTTCCAGCCGGATGAGAAGATCGCCCAGATCATCCAGCTCAAGACCTACGAGGACGCCCCGTACCTGGTGCTCGCGACACGCGCGGGTCTGGTGAAGAAGTCCAAACTCACCGATTTCGACTCCAACCGCTCCGGCGGCATCGTCGCGGTGAACCTGCGCGACGACGACGAATTGGTCGGTGCGGTGCTGTGTTCGTCCGACGATGACCTGCTCCTGGTCTCGGCGCACGGTCAGTCGATCCGCTTCGCCGCGACCGATGAGGCGCTGCGTCCGATGGGTCGCGCCACCTCCGGCGTGCAGGGGATGCGCTTCAACACCGACGACGAGCTGCTCTCGCTCAATGTGGTCCGGTTGGAGACATATCTGCTGGTCGCGACGGCCGGCGGGTACGCCAAGCGGACCGCGATCGAGGAGTACACCGCGCAGGGCCGTGGCGGAAAAGGCGTATTGACAATCCAATACGATCCGAAGCGTGGCAGCCTGGTAGGCGCGCTCATCGTCGACGACGAGGACGAGTTGTACGCGATCACATCCAGTGGTGGCGTCATCCGCACCGCAGCCAAGCAGGTTCGTAAGGCCGGACGCCAGACCAAGGGCGTCCGATTGATGAACCTCGCGGATGGCGATACCTTGCTAGCGATCGCGCGCAACGCCGACGAGCCCGATCCCGATCAGCTCCTCGGCGACGCGGCTTCGGAGTAACACACCAAATAGCGGCGGCAACGAACGGATCTGAGGATTCCATTGACCACACCGAATCAGTCGAACGACGATCGGAACCAGACCAACGGCGTCACCGAGCGGATCGCCACGTCTCCGATCCCGCCGCGGCCGATCCCACGCCAGGGCGATCCGGTCGAGGGCGCGGCGCCGGAATCCGGTGCGGCCGGGACCGATTCGCTCGACGGTAAGGGCAGCAAATCGTCGCCCTACCAGGACGGGTGGGCTCAGCTGCCGCAGCGCGAACCGCAGTCGAACCTGTACCGGCCCGGCGAATCGCCGAGCCAGGGACGGCCCTCATCGGGGGCGGCCTCGGGCGGGCTCAAGGGCAGCGGTGCGTCCAACGCCCGCACCACGGCGGACCTGGCGGCCAAGGCGGCCCGCAAGGAAGCGGCGATGGTGAAGTCCGTCGGTATCGACGGGCCGACCCGCAGCATCGCGCGTCCGGAACTGGTCAAGGACATGCCCGACCTATCCGACGTGCGCCACCCGGCACCCGAGGCGCCGGTGGTGCCCCCCGGTCTACCGATGGCGCCGCAGCCCCAGTACCAACAGCACAGCATGGGGCCGAGTGCACGGGCCGCCGCGGCGGGCACGGTCTCGCCCGCGGCTCCGGTGGCCATCGCGGCCGCCGCGTCGGGTGAGCCACTTCGCGCGACGGTGCAGATCCGCCGGATCGACCCGTGGTCGACCCTGAAGATCACGCTGGTGATCAGCGTCGCGCTGTTCTTCGTGTGGATGGTGGCCGTCGGCCTGCTCTACATCGTGCTGGCAGGCATGGGCGTCTGGGACAACCTGGACAACTCGCTGGGCGAGATGCTGAACCAGGAGGGCAGCTCGTCGAGCCTGATCGACGCGGGCACGGTGTTCGGCTACGCGGGTGTGATCGGCCTGATCAACGTGGTGCTGTTCACCGCGCTGGCCACGGTCGGCGTGTTCATCTACAACCAGTGCTGCGATCTGGTCGGTGGCATCCAGATAACCCTGGCCGATCCCGACTAGAAGTAGGTTTTCTCCGACGGCCGGTCAGCTCAGAAAACTGGGCCTGACCGGCCGTTTTGGTTATCGGTAGCCAGGTAAGGTAACCTCGTTTCTCGTTGCGGTTCACTGCTCAGGCAGGGATCGAAATGAGTTCGGGCCTATAGCTCAGGCGGTTAGAGCGCTTCGCTGATAACGAAGAGGTCGGAGGTTCAAGTCCTCCTAGGCCCACTCCCGAACAGCACAGTAGGGTGGGAATCATGAAGATTGTCCTCATGGTCGGTGTTGTGATCGCCGTTCTCATCGGTGTCAGCAAATTCCGCAAGCGCGACGACGCAGACCTCTGGCGCGACGTCACCACTCGCTGATTTCGGGTTGCCAACTGGTCAGCGACCAGTAAGGGGCCTTAGCTCAATTGGCAGAGCACTGCCTTTGCAAGGCAGGGGTTAGGGGTTCGATTCCCCTAGGCTCCACATCTGTGAATTCCTCGGTATTCGATTTTCTCCTCACCACCACACCCGCCGATTCTGTTTCGGCTGATTTCGCCGCGGTGTGGGCACACCACCGTGCACGGTCCCACGATTTCGCGAGTTCCATCGACCGGGCGGCGATCGCCGGATTCGACAGTGCGGGCACAGGTCTCGCGTTTCTCGGTGGATATCAGGAAGCGCTGCACGCGCTGGTGCCCTCGCTCGATCCCGCCGCGCTCTCCTCGATGTGTGCCACCGAAGCCGCTGGTGCGCGGCCGTCGACGATGACCACGACGGTGAGTGCCGACGGTGTCGTCAGCGGGACGAAATCCTTCGCCACGCTCGGGACGTTCGCCGATCGATTCCTGGTGATCGCCCGATCCGGTACCCAGCCCGATGGCAGGCCGATCCTGCGCGCCGTGCTGGTGCCCGCCGGTGTGTCCACCGCGATCACGCCGCTGCCCGCGCTGCCCTTCGCACCCGAGATCCCGCACGCGGGAGTCACCTTCGACGCCGCGCCGGGCGAAGTGCTGCCCGGTGACGGCTACACGGACTATCTGAAGCCGTTCCGGACGGTCGAGGACCTGCACGTGGTGGCCGCTGTGCTCGGTCAACTCGTCCGGGTTGCCCGGCTAGCCCAGTGGCCCGCGGAGCCCGTAGAACAGCTGCTGGCGCTGTTTGCGGCGGTACGTGGGGTCGGTGCCGAGGACCCGAGCTCTCCGGGTGTGCACATCGCGCTCGGCGGCCTCTTCGATCGGCTCACCGGTCTGCGCGCGGAACTGGAGCCGCTGTGGGCGCCGGTTGACCCGGAGGTCAGGAAGCGCTGGGAGCGTGACGTGCCGCTGCTCGGGGTGGCAGGCAAGGTCAGGGCGGCGCGGCTGGCGACCGCGTGGCGCGCGTTCGCCTGATCAATTACTTCTGGTGAAGGTGCCCAGGCCGTTCTCGTCGAAGTAGTCGATGGTCAGCGTGCCGTCGGCGAACCGCGCCGAGGAGACGCTGCCGGGCGGGGCGTTCTCACCGCTCGGATCGAAGGCGAAGGTGTCACCTTCCCAGTGCCGCAGTGGGTACTCCCGCCGTGCGGGGCCGATGGTGAGGATCAGGCCCGATTCGGTCGCCGAGATCGTCGCGGGGCCCCAGTAGTCGCTGTCATAGGTACCCGCGTAGGTCGGTAGTGCTTGCGCGGGAGCCGGATTCGCCGGGGCCGGCCGGCCGGAAAGGTCGCCTTCGGGCTCGTTGACGCCGGTGAACGCCTCGCGGTACAGCCCGCGCCAGTCCTCGCGCAGTTCGCCGAACTGCACCAGATCGCCGAACTCGGCGGTGAGGGTCTCCGGGATGCCGAGCGGCGCCGCGTTCGTCAGCGCGACGATGGCCACGTCGGCGGACGGGATCACCAGGAAGTTGGTCGCGGCGCCGAGGGTGAAGGCGCCGGAATGGCTGTTGGCGGTGCGACCGGCCGAGGAGATCGACACATTGAAGCCGTACCCGTAGCTGCCCGCCCGCGCGGCGGGCGTCGATGGCGGTGCCGAGACGATCTGTGGCGTGACGGCGGGTAGCAGCGCTTCGGGCGGGGCGATGGTCGTCGCGCCCGCTGTGCCGTCGCCGAGCAGCATCGTCAGCCAGCGGGCCATGTCGTTCACCGACGAGCTCGCGCCGCCGGCGGGGGACTGGGGGTCTGGGTCGCGCACGTAGCGGGCGACCCAGTCGCCATCGATGTTCACGTGCCCGACCGCACGATTCGGGCGGGCGTGGAAGTCGTCGAAGCGCGAGCTGGTGTCGCGCATGCCGAGGGGCGTGTAGAGGGCATCGGCCGACAGCTGGGCCCAGTCCTTCCCGGCCGCCGCGGCCACGGATTCGGCTGCGGCCGTGAATCCGAAGTTGGTGTAGTGGTAGGTGATCCGGAACGGGTCGAGGGGTTCGAGGCGCAGCTTGTCGAGGATCGCGGCCTGGTCGTAGCCGAGGTCTTCGAGCCGGTCGCCCGCGTGGTCGGGCAGGCCGCTGCGATGCGCGAGCAGGTCGCCGACGGTGAGCTGGGCCGTGGTGGCGGGATCGGCCAGCGCGAACGACGGGAGGTGGGTGACGACGGGGGTCGTCCACTCGACCGTGTCCGCGCCGACCTGGTTGGCCACGACGGTCGCGGCCAGCGACTTCGACACCGAGGCCAGTTGGAAGACGGTATCGGCGTCGACCTTGTCCGGCGCACCGGCCGCACGAACACCGAACCCCTTCGCGTACACGGTCTTTCCGCCGTGGACGACGGCGACAGCCATGCCGGGGATGCGACTGGAGTCCATCAGCGAGCCCGCCAGTTCGTCGAGCCGTCCGATGGCTTTGTCGACCGCGTCGGCGGGCAGCGCGACACCGGCGACTTGATTCGGGGGGAGTTCGGCGGTCGGCGTCGCGGTGGGGTGCTCGTCGTCGGTGGATCCGGTGCAACCAACCAGGAGCGTCAGCGATAAGACGACCCCGGCGATCGCACCGCGACCAGGCATCATGGGGCGACGATAACCCTGGTTGCCGGGTGATCGCCGGAACGTGGCCGGACTGTGACGCTCGGCGTACCGGTGCGCATCGGCTGATCTGCCGAGCTGCGACCTTGCCGGAAAATGGGGAGCGGGCCTCGGCGAAGGGGGGGAGTTAGCCGAGGCCCGCGTAGGGTCGGCCCGGGGGGGAGGGGCCGACCTGAATGATCCTACGCGATACGCGCGGAATTCGTGTACGCGCACCGGGCGAGTTCGCGAGATTTTTCGGTTGTCGGCGCGGGTGTCGGCGGTGGGCTGGGGTGTGATGATCGCCGTGTCCGCGCGCCGGGTACCTTTCAAGTGTCTTGCGGAGAGCGGAATCGGCTGGTACGCAATGCTTTACGCGAGAAATAGGGTGAACCTGTTCTCGTCTCGCGGGTGGCGGCGGCACAACGAAAAGGTGCTCTTGTTCGTGTCTCGAGAGGGAAAATCAGTCCGATTCGCCGCGTGTCGCCGCGTCTCGGCATGTCGAACAATTGTGTACATCTGACGCCGGGCCCCGTCGAAATTTCATGTGCGACTTGTCGGTGGGTAGGGCAATACTGGGGCAAAGCTTCGCCAACCACGACTCCAGGAGAATCATGCCCGACGCAATCGTCGCCGAGGGGCTGGTCAAACGGTATGGGAAACTCGTCGCCCTGGACGGACTCGACCTCTCCGTTCCGGAAGGTACCGTCACCGCACTTCTCGGCCCCAACGGCGCGGGAAAGACCACCACCGTCCGCGTTTTCACCACCTTGCTGATCCCCGACGAGGGCACCGCCACTGTCGCGGGCGTCGACGTGCTCAAAGATCCACAGGCCATTCGCTCGCGCATCGGGGCGTCCGGCCAGTACTCCGCGGTCGACGAGTACCTCACCGGCTTCGAGAATCTCGAAATGGTCGGCAGGCTCTACCACCTCGGCACCCAGCGCAGTAAGGAGCGGGCCCGCGAACTGCTCGACCGGTTCCGGCTCAGCGATGCCGCCGACCGGCCGGTGAAGGGCTACTCGGGCGGTATGCGCAGGCGCCTGGACCTGGCAGGCGCGCTGGTGGCCAATCCGCCGGTGCTGTTCCTCGACGAGCCGACCACCGGTCTCGACCCGCGTGCCCGGCTCGACCTGTGGGACGTCATCGAGGAACTGGTCGCAGGCGGCACCACGCTGCTGCTCACCACCCAGTACATGGACGAGGCCGACCGCCTCGCCGATGCGATCGCGGTGATCGACCACGGCAAGGTGATCGCGCGCGGCACGGCCGACGAACTCAAGGCCCTCGTCGGTGGCGACCGGATCGAACTCACTGTCGGCCACATCGATCAACTGGCCGTCGCGCAGCAGGTGCTGAGCGGGCTCGCCGATGGCGAGATCCATCTCGAACCCGGCCTGCGCAAGCTCACCGTGCCGGTGGCCGACGGGTCACAGGACCTGGTCACCGCCATCGGGCGGCTCACCGAGCACAAGGTGCAGATCAACGACGTCTCACTGCGTAGACCCTCGCTCGACGATGTCTTCCTGACGCTCACCGGGCACGAGGCCGAAGAACTCGTCAACGGTGATCGCGAGTCGGCGACCGTGGGCGCCGCGGAAGGAAAGAACCGATGACCGTCACGCTCGATAAAGCCGAGGTGGCCCATCCAGGCTTCGGCGAACGCCTGTCGATGGTGGTGAGCGACAGCATTACCATCGCCAAACGCAATGTCATCAAGATCAAGCGCGTGCCCGACGTGCTGATCTTCACCACGATGTCGCCGATCATGTTCGTGCTGATGTTCGCCTATGTCTTCGGCTCGGCGATCAAGGTCCCCGGTATGGAAGGCGGCTACCGCGAATTCCTGATCGCGGGCATCTTCGTCCAGACCGTGGTGTTCGGCGCCTCGTTCACCGGCGCCGGCTTGGCCGAGGACATGCAGAAGGGCATCATCGACCGATTCCGGACACTGCCGATGGCGTCATCGGCAGTGTTGGTCGGTCGCACCATCAGCGATGTGGTGATCAACATCGTCAGCCTGGTGGTGATGTCGCTGACCGGCCTGGTGGTCGGCTGGCGGATCCGTGGGTCGTTCCTCGACGCGGTGCTGGCCTACGCGTTGATGCTGCTCTTCGCGTACGCGCTGTCGTGGATGATGGCCGTGGTCGGTCTGCTGGTGCGGGCACCGGAAGTGTTCAACAACGCCAGCTTCATGGTGATCTTCCCGCTGACCTTCCTGTCCAACGCGTTCGTGCCGATCAACGATCTGCCGACGCCGTTGCGAATATTCGCCGAGTGGAATCCGATGTCCGCGGTCACCCAGGCGGTCCGCGAACTGTTCGGCAACACCAGTCCGCTGGCCCCGCCCTCGGACGCGTGGACGATGCAGCATCCGGTAACCACGTCACTGGTGTGGGTCGTGGTGATCCTGATCGTCTTCGTGCCGCTGGCTCAGATCCAGTACAAGAAGTCGGTCAGCCGCTGAGGTACAGCCGGAACTAGTGCGCCGAGCCGTTGCGGGAATAACCGAGACGCGGCGGCTCGGCGGCCGGTTCGGGCAATTGTGGACGCTTGGCGCGGGCCAGGTAGGCCAGGGCGCCCGCCCCGGCGAGCGCGATCGACGCGATGAGCGGATTACGAAGCTTCATTCGACCACTGTGGCACAAACAGATTCGGCTTGCCGCGTGGCACCATAACTGCGTGACCTCACCCAACCAGACGGCCGTGGCGACTCTGCACACCAACCATGGCGACATCAGGATCGCGCTTTTTGGTAACCACGCCCCGAAGACGGTGCGCAACTTCGTCGGTCTCGCCGACGGCAGCGCGCCGTACTCCACCGTCAACGCCGGCGGTACGGACAGTGGCCCGTTCTACGACGGCGCCGTCTTCCACCGGATCATCCCGGGGTTCATGATCCAGGGCGGCGATCCGACAGGCACCGGCCGTGGTGGGCCGGGCTTCGAGTTCGCCGATGAGTTCCACCCGGATCTGCGCTTCGACCGCGGCTATCTGCTCGCGATGGCCAATGCGGGCGCGGGCACCGAGACCAATGGTTCACAGTTCTTCATCACCGTCGGCGCCCAGCCGCATCTCAACCGCAAGCACTCGATCTTCGGCGAGGTAGTCGACCCCGATTCGCGCAAGGTGGTCGACGCGATCGCCTCGGTGAAGACCGATCGCAATGACCGCCCCGACGAGCCGGTAATCATGTCGGCCGTGACTATTGACTGATCACAGCCATAAAAGAACTCCCCGCCGCGGATCATCGCGGCGGGGAGTTCTTTGCTTCACGTGAAACAACGTCAGTCCGAAGTCACGTTCTCGGCGCCAGCCGCTATGTCACAGCGGCGAAGCCGTTGACGACGAGGGCGTCGTAGACGTCGTGGGGGTTGGTGCCGAGGTCCCAGCGGCCGAAGATCAGCAAACGCTCGGTGTCTTCGTGGCGGACGTCTACCTCGAGCATCGCGGTTTTGCGGCCGATGCGGCGGTAGGACACCATCCGAATCCGGTCGATCCGGTCCAGTGGGTATTCCTTCGGACCGGTGAGCGTGCCGACGACCAGGCGCGGCGCGGAGCCGGGAATCATGGTGAGCCGGGGGCGCTGCCGGAGACCGAGGGCCGACGTTGCCAGCACGGCAGCCGCGGCGAAGCCGACGAGCAGCCTGCTCGGCCCGTCATTGGCGAGGATTGCGGTCACGACCAGCAGGATTCCGCCGCCGGTAACGGCGAGCAGGCCTGCGACAGGGGTCGACCACGAGACGGGTTGTGCGTCGTTCACGCGGTTGTTCGCCCCTCTATCCTCGAGTTGTGCACAGGGTTATCCACAGGTGTGCATGAATAACACCGGTGTAATCCGCCGCGATCAGCGCCAACGCATGGTCATGATCAGGCCGACGACCATCAGGCCGAACCCGATCAGGAAGTTCCAGGCGCCCAGATCGAGCATGAACTCGATGTGATCCTGCGCCAGGTAGTAGACGATCAGCCACACCAGGCCGGCGAGCATGAAGCCCAGCATGATCGCGACGTACCAGACCGGCGACGGCCCCGCTTTGACCTTCACCGGCGTGCGGCTGGCAGGGCTCGGGGTGTAATCGGCCTTCTTGCGGACCTTGGACTTGGGCATGACGTCCTCGAATTCGGAGTAAAGGTAACTCCTAGGCTATCCCACCAGGCCGTGTCATCGGCGGCTGGCGCTGCCCTTCGTCGCACCCTCCACTCAGTCCAGCGGCGCCAGGCGCGCCGAGAACGTGGGTCGCCACGTACCCTCGACGCATGCGTGTATTGGTCGTCGACAACTACGACAGCTTCGTGTTCAACCTGGTGCAGTACCTCGGCCAGCTTGGTGCCGACGTCGTGGTCTGGCGCAATGACGACCCTCGCCTAGACGATCTGGACACCCTGCTCACCGTCGGCGATGTGGGCGGCGCGTTCGACGGTGTGCTGGTGAGCCCCGGCCCCGGCAGCCCGGACCGCGCGGGCGCGAGCATCCCGCTCGTGCATGCGGCCGCCAGGCACAATATGCCGCTGCTCGGCGTGTGCCTCGGGCATCAGGCGATCGGCGAGGCGTTCGGCGGCACCGTCGATCGGGCACCCGAACTGCTGCACGGCAAGACCAGCGAGGTGTTCCATCTCGGGTCGGGCGTGTTGGCCGGTCTGCCAGACCCCTTCACCGCCACCCGCTATCACTCGCTGACGGTGCTCCCCGAGACCGTCCCCGAGGAGCTGGTCGTCGTCGGCCACACCGAGAGCGGCATCGTGATGGCGATGCGCCACCGCACCCTGCCCATCCACGGCGTGCAATTCCACCCCGAGTCCGTGCTCACCCAGGGCGGCCACCGGATGCTCGCCAACTGGCTCGAGGTCTGCGGCGAACGTCCGTCGGAGGCACTCATCTCCGCGCTCGAGGCGGAGGTCGCCGCGCTGGTGACCAGATGAAGGTTCTGCTTTCGGTGGCGGCCAGTCTCGACGGCTACATCGATGACGCGAGTACGCAGCGACTCCTGCTGTCCAATACCGCCGACTTCGATCGGGTCGATCAGATCCGCGCCGAATCCGACGCCATCCTGATCGGTGCGCAAACGCTGCGCGCCGACAATCCCCGATTGCTGGTGAACAGCGCCGAGCGCCGGGCCGCGCGGGTGTCGGCGGGCAAGCCGGAGTATCCGGTGAAGGTGACCGTCACCGATTCCGGTGATCTCGATCCGCACCTGCGCTTCTGGCACACCGGCGGCGACAAACTCGTCTACACCTCCGATGCCGGCGCCGCGAAGCTGGGCAACCGGCTCGACGGACTGGCCGAGGTGATCAGCCTCGGCGCGCGACCAGCGCTCCCCGCCCTCGTCGCCGACCTCGCCACCCGAGATATCCACAGGCTCATGGTCGAAGGCGGCACCGGCATGCACACCGGCTTCCTGGCTGCCGACCTCGTCGACGAGATCCGCCTGGCGATCGCCCCGATCCTGGTCGGCGATCCGGCGGCTCCACGCTTTGTCGGACCGGCCGAGTTCCCCGGTGGCGCTGGTCGCAGGCTGCACCTGGCGGGTGTGGAACAACTTGGGGATGTGGCTGTGCTGAACTACCTGGTCAGCCCCGATCCCCAACCCCGCAACTAACTGGTACCGCGAACAAAATTACTGCACTGACCTGGGAAAATCCCACTGTCCACAGTTCGCGGACAACTTTGCTCCACACCTGAACATGACCGATTCCACATCACGCGAGGGTTGTGGATAACTCGCCGACCACAGGGAAACCACATGAGCCACGACGACACCGACCATCGGTTCATGCACAGGGCGATCGAGCTCGCCAGGAACTGTCCCCCCAGCGAGACGGCCTATTCGGTGGGCGCGGTCATCGTCGCCGACGGTGTGGAGATCGCGACCGGTTTCTCCCGCGAAACCGACGAGAAAGTCCATGCCGAAGAGGCCGCGCTGAACAAGCTCGACCCCGACGACCCCCGCCTGACCAGGGCAACGATCTACAGCACCCTCGAACCGTGCTCCACCCGCGCCACCGCGAGCCGGCTGCCGTGCACCGATCGCATTCTGGCCGCGGGCATTCCCACGGTGGTCATCGCCTGGCGTGAGCCGAGCCTGTTCGTCGCCGCCTGCGAGGGTGTGGACAAACTCCGCACCCATGGCGTGCGCGTGGAAGAACTCACCGACCTCGCCGCAGCCGCGATGTCGATGAACAATCACCTGGATTTGAGCTAGCTCACGGCCGCCCGTAGATGGCGGTCACGAATTCGCCGAGCTGATTGTCGTCGAGGTGCCGCGCCAGATCGGCCTCGCTGATCATCCCGACCAGCCGCTTGTTCTCGATCACCGGCATCCGCTTCACCCGGTGCGACTCCATCTGGTCGAGCACGTCTTCCACATCGGCGTCCGCGCTGACCCACCTCGGCGTCGACTCGCAGAGTTCCGCGGCCGTCGTCATGTCAGGAGACAGACCGACCGCGACGCACTTCACCACGATGTCGCGGTCGGTGATGATGCCGCACATGCGCTCGTCGTCATCGGCGACGACGATCGATCCGACGCCGAGATCGGCCATCGCCGTCGCCGCGGTCGCTACGGAGTCACCGCGGGTGATCCACTGCGCACCCGGCTTCATGATGTCCCTGGCTGTCGTCATTGGGGGCTACCTCCTCGTTCAGCAACGCTGGGTGGGATGAAAGCAGCCTCATTCTGCGCCCGCGTGGCCGCGCCAGACGGGTTCGCCATCCAATCGAGACCTCAACGCGGAATCGGCGACGCTCCGACGTGCAAAACGATATTGCCGTTGAACGTCACCGACGAACCGGCCGCCGGACTCTGCCCGACGACCTTGCCCGAGGCATTGCCATCGAGGGTGATCACCGTGGTCTGGCTGAGCTGCCCGGTCCAGCCCTCGGCGCGCAACTTCTCCTGGGCCTGCACCGGCGTGAGTCCGGTCAGATCGGGGACGATGATCCGGTCACCGGAGGAGACATGGACCGTGATGGCCGAGCCCTTCTCCGCGTTGCTGCCGCCCGCCGGGTTGGTGGCGAGCACCTGGCCTTTGGGCAGCGAGGATTTCATTTCCTTGATGTCGACCGTGAAACCGGCGGAGTCGACCAGATTCGGCTGTGCGACGGAGATGTCCTGGCCGACCACGCTCGGCACGCGGACCTCTTCCGGCCCACCGCCCATGGTGAGGACAATCGGCCGGTCGATGTCGACCCGCACGCCCGCGCTCGGGTCCTGCGCGATCACCTTGTCGGTGTCGGCCGTACTCGACGGCTTGCGCGCCACATTCGGATCGAGTTGCAGCCCGAGCGAATTCAGCTGCCGCTCGGCGTCGGCCTGACTCATGCCGATCAGTCGCGGCAACTGCACCTGCGTCGGTCCGGTCGAGATCTGCAACGTCACGGTGCTGCCCTCGTCGATGCGCGAACCGCCGAGCGGCTGGGTCGCGATCACATTGCCCGGGGCCACCTTGCCATCCGGCTTCTCCTGCACGGCCACGAAGAAACCGGCCTGCTGCAGTGCGCTCTGCGCCTGCTGGGCGGTCTTGCCCGACAGGTCGGGAACGGCCACCTGATCGGCCTTGCTACCCGGCCCGACCAACACCCAGAACAGCCCGAACGCCACGGCCAACGCGGCAGCGACACCGAGCGCGATCAGCCCGGCACGGTTGCGCTCCTCGCCGACGGGCCCGACCACGGGGTGCTCGGAGGTGTCGTCGCGGCGGTCGTGAAAGGTCCGCGGGCCTGGCTCGTCGTCGTAATCGGTGCGGTCTTCGTCGTTCATCACCATCGGCGCGCTCGGCTTCTGCCCGCCGAGCACCCGGATCAGGTCGGCCCGCATCTCCGCGGCCGTCTGGTACCGGTTGGCCGGGTTCTTGGTCATCGCCTTGAGGATCACCGAGTCGAGTTCGCGCGGCACGCCGGGGTTGACCGACGACGGTAGTGGCGGATCCTCTTTGACGTGCTGGTAGGCGACCGCGATCGGCGAGTCACCGGTGAACGGCGGCTGCGCGGTGAGGATCTCGAACAGCACACAGCCGACCGAATACACATCCGAACGCGCGTCGACGGTCTCGCCGCGCGCCTGCTCGGGCGAAAGGTATTGGGCGGTGCCGATCACCGCGGCGGTCTGGGTCATCGGGTTGGCGCTGTCGGCGATCGCCCGCGCGATGCCGAAGTCCATCACCTTCACCGCACCGGCGCGGTTGATCATGATGTTGGCCGGCTTCATGTCGCGGTGCACGATGCCGGCCTTGTGGCTGAAATCGAGCGCGGCGCACACGTCGGCCACGACTTCCATCGCCTTGCGCGGCGCGAGCGGTCCCTTGCCGCGCACGATGTCGCGCAGGGTGTCGCCTTCGACGTACTCCATGACGATGTAGGGCAGCGGCCCGCCGTCGACGGTGGCTTCGCCGGTGTCGTACACAGCCACGATGGCCGGGTGGTTCAGCGCGGCCGCGTTCTGGGCTTCGCGCTTGAACCGCAGGTAGAACGTGGGATCGCGGGCCAGATCGGCCCGCAGCACCTTGATCGCCACGTCGCGGGACAGCCGCACGTCGCGGGCGCGGTGCACCTCGGACATGCCGCCGAACCCGATGATCTCGCCCAGCTCATACCGCGAGGAGAGATTCTTCGGGGTTGTCATCGTTGTCCTATGTTCGGGCCTACGGCCGTGTCGCTATCGGGGAACGGCAGGTCGAAGGTGGGCAGCTGGGGGCGGCCCACGGTGGTGGTTCCCCCGGCGGGCGCCGTGGTGGTCGGCTCCGGTTTGGTCGTCTTGGTCGTGGTGGTCGGCTTGGGTTTGGTCGTGGTGGTCGGCGGCACCGTGGTGGTCGGCGGCACGGTCGTGGTGGTCGGCGCCTCGGTGGTGGTCGTCGGGCGCGGCGGTTCCGTGGTGGTCGGTTCCTCGGTGGTGACGACCGGCGGCGGCACGGGCCTGGTGGTGGTCACCGGCGGCGGCAGCGGCTTGGTGGTCTGCACGGTGGTGGTCGTGGTCGGCGACTGCCGGTTCGGTTCACCGCCGAACAGCAACCACAACACACCGCCACCGAGCAGCAGCGCGCCGACACCGAGCGCGATCAGCCACTTCTGGTTGTTCTTGGCGTTGCTCGCCGGGACCGGCGCGGGCGCGGCGGCCTGGGTGGCCGGACCGCTGTAGCCACCGGTCTGCGGACCGACCGGGCCGCCCGGCTGATGGCCGAAGCGCATGGTGGCGCCGTCGTAGTCCGCCGCGGCCGCGGCGGCGGGGATCGCCACGGTCGGGCCGGGCGGAAGTACCCGGGTGGCACCGGTCATCGACGGACCGGTGGCGCCACCGGGGACCGGCGGCATGTGACCGGCGCGCACCGCGGCGACGGCATCGGCGAACTCGCCGCCGCTGCGGTAGCGCTGCAGCGGATCCTTGGCCATGGTGATGGCGATCAGTTCGTGCACGTTCGCGGGCAGGTCGTCGGGCATCGGCGGCGGCGCGTCGCGCACGTGCTTCATCGCGACTGTGATCGCACCCTCACCGGTGAACGGACGGACCCCGGCCAGGGCTTCGTAGCCGACGATGCCGAGCGCGTACACGTCCGAGGCTGCCGTGGCATCCTCGCCGACGGCCTGTTCGGGCGCGATGTACTGGGCAGTGCCCATCACCATGCCGGTCTTGGTCACCGGCGAGGCGTCCACCGCCTTGGCGATGCCGAAGTCGGTGATCTTCACCTGACCGGTCGGCGTGACCAGGATGTTGCCCGGCTTCACATCACGGTGCACCACGCCTGCCGCGTGCGCGACCTCCAGTGCGCGCCCGGTCTGCTCGAGCATGTCCAGACCCTGGATGACGGAGAGCCTGCCCATCCGATTGAGCACCGCGTTGAGCGGTTCGCCCTGCACGAGCTCCATCACCAGGTAGGCGGTCTCGCCGCCGGACGGGTCGGCGGTCTCGCCGTAGTCGTAGATACCCGCGATCCCGGGGGCGTTGAGCTGCGCGGTGGTGCGCGCTTCGACGCGGAACCGGGCACGGAAGGTCGGGTCGGCGGAGAACTCGGTCTTGAGGACCTTGACGGCCACTCGGCGATCGAGCCGAGTGTCCATCGCCTCCCACACCTGACCCATACCGCCCGTGGCGATGAGCCGCTGCAGGCGGTAGCGGTCGGCGATCATGGCGCCGTTGTTCAGCATCGGGGCCCCCGTGTTGTCACTCGCACACTCATTTCGTTCAGCCCCCTGCCAGGCCCGCGTCGAGCACAGACCTGGCGATCGGTGCCGCCACTGATCCTCCAGTGGCAGCCAACTGCCTGTCGCCGCCGTTTTCGACGATCACCGCGATGGCGATCTTCGGGTTCTGCGCGGGCGCGAAGGCCATATACCAAGCATGTGGCGGGGTGTTACGGGGATTACTGCCGTGTTCGGCGGTTCCGGTCTTGGACGCGATCTGGTACCGCGATCGTCCACCGCCCGCGGTATTGGCCTCCGAGGCGACCATCAGATCCGTCAGGGTCGACGCTACCTGGGGACTCACTGCCTGCCCGACGCTGACCGGTTTGGTCTTGCTGAGCTCCGACAGGTCAGGCGCTTGGGTCTGATCGACCAGATACGGCTGCATCCTGGTGCCGCCGTTGGCGATGGTCGCGGCGATCACCGCGACATTGAGCGGCGTCAGCGACACATCGCGCTGACCGATGCTCGACTGGCCGAGCGCGGCGTTGTCCGGGATCGGGCCGACGGTCGATTCGGCGACCGGGATCGGTACACCGGGCGGATCCTCGACACCGATGCCGAACGCGGCGGCCTCGTCCTTGAGCTTGGCCGCGCCGACCTTCACGCCGAGTTCGACGAACGCGGTGTTGCACGAACGCCGGAACGCTTCGTAGAGGCTGGCCGTCGGCTGGTCACCGCAGGTACTGCCGTTGTAGTTCTCCAGCGTGGTGCTGGTCCCGGGCAGGGTGATGTTGGGTGCCGCGGTGAACTGGTCGTTCGGCCCGGCGACACCGTTGGACAGCGCGGCCGCGGTGACGATGGTCTTGAACGTCGATCCCGGCGGATAGGTCTGCGAGACAGCGCGATTGAGCATCGGCTGACTCGGATCGGTGCTCAACCGCTCCCAGGCCGCCCGCCCCGCCGCGCCGTCGTGGCCCGACAGCTCGTTGGGGTCGTAGCTCGGCGTGGACACCATGGTCAAGATCTTGCCGGTGCTCGGCTCGATCGCCACGACGGCGCCGGTGTAGCCCTTCGACGTCATCTGCTCGTAGGCGACCTGCTGCATCACCGGATTCAGAGTGGTGAGCACGTTCGCGCCGCGCGGATCACGCCCGGAGAACATGTCGATGAGGCGCCGACCGAACAGGCTGGAGTCATTGCCCGACAGCAGCGGATCCTCGGCCAGCTCGAGCCCGGTCTTGCCGTACTGCATCGAGTAGAAGCCGGTGACCGGCGCGTAAGCCGGTGGGTCGGAGGGGTACTGACGCAGGTACTTGTACCGGTCGTCGGTCGAGACGGAGCCGGCGAGCACGGTACCGCCCGCGGAGATCTGACCGCGCTGGCGCGAGTACTCGTCGAGCAGCACCCGCGAGTTGCGCGGATCGCTGCGCAGGTCGTCGGCCTTGACCACCTGCAGGTAGGTCGCGTTCACGAGCAACGCCACCACCATCACCATGACGGCGACGGCGACGCGACGCAGAGGTGTGTTCATTCGCTCACCCTGCTTTCCGGCCTGCGGACCAGTTCCGTGGCCGCGTCGGCGATCGGGGCCGGCGCGCGCTTACGGGCCGGTGCCGGTGCGCGGGCCGCATCGGAGATCTTGATCAGCAGCGCGAGCAGCGCGTAGTTCGCCAGCAGCGACGAACCGCCATAGGAGATGAACGGCGTGGTCAGACCGGTGAGTGGAATCAGCTTGGTGACACCGCCGACAACCACGAACACCTGGATCGCGATGGTGAACGACAGGCCCGCCGCGAGCAACTTGCCGAAGCTGTCACGCACGGCCAGCGCGGTGCGCAGCCCGCGGACGATGAAGATCAGGAACAGCATCAGCACCGCGGTGAGCCCGATCAGGCCGAGTTCCTCGCCGATGGTGGTGACGATGAAGTCGGTCTTGGCGAAGGGCACCTGCTGGGGTCGGCCGCTGCCGAGGCCGGTGCCGGCGAGGCCGCCGGTGGCGAAGCCGAACATCGACTGCGAGATCTGGTAACCGGTGTTGTGGTAGTCGTCGAACGGGTGCAGCCAGGTGTCGACGCGCACACGCACATGCCCGAACAGCTGGTAGGCGAACACGAATCCGAGCGCGAGCAGCCCGCCGCCGATGACCAGCCAGCCCACCCGTTCGGTGGCGATATAGATCATCACCAGCACCGTGCCGAAGATGAGCAGCGAAGTGCCGAGATCCTTTTCGAGCACGAGCACGCCGATGCAGACGACCCACACGATCAGGACCGGGCCCATATCGCGCGGTCGCGGGAACTCCATCCCGAGGAAGTGCTTGCCCGCCGCGGTGAACAGGTCACGCTTGGCCACCAGCACGCCGGCGAAGAACACGATCAGCAGGATCTTCGCGAATTCACCTGGCTGCACACTGAATCCGGGCAGCCGGATCCAGATCTTGGCGCCGTTGACTTCGGAGAACTGGCTGGGCAACAGTGCGGGAATCGCCAGCGCGACCAGGCCGACCAGGCCTAGGGTGTAGGTGTAGCGCGCCAGCGTGCGGTAATCCCGCAAGACGATGAGCAGGCTGATGAACACCACGATGCCGAGGCCGGTCCACATGATCTGCTGGTTGGCGTCGGGGGAGGGGACCGGCGTCGAGTCGTATGCCGCTTTCTGCGCGTCCGCGAGATCGAGCCGGTGGATCAGCACCAGCCCCAATCCGTTGAGCAGCGCCACAATCGGTAGCAGGAGCGGGTCGGCGAACGGCGCGAACCGGCGCACCGCGAGATGGGCGATCCCGAACAGCGCGAGGAACGCCACCCCGTACTTGGCGATGTCGGTGGTGATCGACTGTTCCTGGCTTGCCTCGACGATGAACAACGACACCGTCGTGATGCCCGCCGCACCCGCCAGCAGCAGCAACTCCTGGTTGCGTCGCGTCGACGGCGGCGGCGCCGGCGCGAATCCACCAGGGGGACTGGGGAACGCCCCAGCCGACGGCGGTGGCGGTGCGGACATCAGTCCGTCACCCGGCAGTTCTCCCCTGAGATCTGCGGGGTTGTCGGGGGGACGGTCGTGGTGGTCGGTGCCGGGGTGGTCGGGGTCGGCGTCGCGGGCTGATCGGGGCCGGGAGTCGGTGCCCCGCCGGGGATCACCGGGGACTGCTCAGGCGGCAGTACGCCGGGCTGGGGCACCGTTTCCTTCTTCGGGCACGGCGGCAGGAGCTCGTTCTGCGCCAGCACCTTCATGCTGCCGCGCGCCTTGTCCAGCGAATCCGGCGGCAGGCCCTTCTGCACCTGGTCGCGGCCGGTCTGCTTCAGGTCACTGACCATCAGCGTCTTGCAGCCACTCGGCGCGGACTTACCCACCTCGACGAGCGTGAGCTCGCTCTTGCTGTTCACACAGCCCTGCAGCTCCACGTCGTGGATCGAGTAGCCGAGGATCGAACCGGGCAGGCCGCGCATCACGACCACCTTGTCGTTGTCGGCGCCCACGTAGTAGTTGCTGCGAATCATCTTGTAGCCAACCACGAGTCCGATGGCGACCGCGGCGATCAGGGCCAGCGACAACAGCAGCCAGCGCAGCTTGTGCGACTTCGTTTCCGGCGGCGGCGGTACGGCGGCGGCCCTGCGCGGTTGCGCGCGCGGCGGGCGCATGGCGGCGGCGCGCCCTGCCGCGGTGTTCGGCGGCGGGGAGTCTTCCTCCTCCTCGGTGGAGGCGGCGCCCGCGAGGATCGGGTGGCTCTGGCCGTAGTCGAGGTCGATCACATCGGCGACGACGACGGTCACATTGTCGGGACCACCGCTGCGCAACGCCAGCTCGATGAGCCGGTCGGCGCACTCGTCGGTATTGCCCTCGCGCATGGTGTTGCCGATGGTCTCATCGCTCACCACGTCCGAAAGTCCGTCGGAGCACAGCAGATAACGATCACCGGCGCGGGCTTCGCGCATGATCAGCGTCGGCTCGATCTCGTTGCCGGTGAGGGCACGCATGATCAGCGAGCGCTGCGGATGGGTGTGCGCCTGCTCCGGGGTGATCCGGCCTTCGTCGACCAGCGATTGCACGAACGTGTCATCGCGGGTGATCTGGGTCAGTTCGCCGTCGCGCAGCAGGTAGGCCCGCGAGTCGCCGATGTGGACCATGCCGAGCTTGCGGCCCGCGAACAGGATGGCGGTGAGCGTGGTGCCCATGCCGTCGAGTTCGGGTTCGGCCTCGACGTGGTCGGCGATGGCGGCATTGCCGGAATGCGTGGCGTGGTCGAGCTTTCCGAGGATGTCGTCGCCGGGCTCGTCGTCGTCGAGATGCGCCAACGCGGCGATCATCAACTGGGAGGCCACTTCTCCGGCGGCGTGCCCACCCATGCCGTCGGCCAGCGCTAATAGGCGTGCGCCCGCGTAGACCGAATCTTCGTTGTTGCCCCGGACGAGTCCGCGGTCGCTTCGCGCTGTGTAGCGCAGAACAAGTGTCACGATCGCAGCTCGATCACTGTTTTGCCGACTCGCACCGGAGTGCCGAGCGGAACACGGACGGCGGTGGTGACTTTCGCGCGGTCGAGATATGTGCCATTGGTGGAACCGAGGTCTTCCACGTACCAGTCGTCACCACGCTGAGACAGTCGCGCGTGCCTGGTCGAGGCGTAGTCGTCGGTGAGTACCAGCGTGGAATCGTCGGCGCGTCCGATGAGGACCGGTTGCGTGCCGAGGGTGATTCGAGTGCCGGCGAGTGAACCATGAGTCACCACTAGATACTTGGCGCCCTTCTGGCTTCGGCTGAAGGAGGGCAGTCCGATGGACCCACGATTTCCGCGGGTTGCCCTCGGCTGTATCCGTATGCCGGATGCCGCGTAGATATCGCTGCGCAAGGTCCGCAGAACGGCCCAGACGAACAACCAGAGCAGCAGCAGGAACCCCGCGCGGGTCAATTGCAGGATCAATCCCTGCACGGCGTTCCACCTCCTGTTCGCCCGGGTACGTCGGTACGGCAGGTGCGGGGCGAACCACCCCCACCAGCGTGCTGGCTTGCGGGCCCCGAGGTCGGGACCGTGCGTGTAATGGCAGCATCATAGAGCCGACAGCGTCGACTCGTGACGTGCACCGCGCAGCTTACGGGATCAGACGATCCGGATCAGGATCTCGGAATGTCCGGCCCGGATGACGTCGCCATCGGCGAGCTGCCAATCCTGCACGGGGGAACCGTTGACGAGCGTTCCGTTGGTGGAACCCAGGTCGGAGAGCATGGCCGTCTGGCCGTCCCAGCGCACCTCGATATGGCGACGCGACACACCTGTGTCGGGCAGCCGGAAGTGGGCATCCTGGCCGCGGCCGAGGATGTTGGAACCCTCGCGCAGCGCGTAGGTGCGGCCGCTGCCGTCGTCGAGCTGGAGGGTGGCCGAGTAGCTCGACTGGGCGGCGGCGTAGCCCGCGCCCTGCTGCTGGCCGTAGCCCTGCTGGCCGTAACCGGCGGCGGGCTGGGCGTAGCCGCCCTGCTCCTCCTGGCCGTAGGCGGGCTCGGCGTAACCGGGCTGCGCGCCGTAAGCCTGCTGGCCGTAGCCCTGCTGCTGTGGTTCGGCGTAGCCCTGCTGGCCGTAGCCGCCCTGCTGGTCGTAGCCGGGCTCGGCGTAGCCCTGTTGGCCGTAACCGGCCTGCTGGCCGTAGCCCTGCTGCTGTGGTTCGGCGTAGCCCTGCTGGCCGTAGCCGCCCTGCTGGTCGTAGCCAGGTTCGGCGTAACCGGGCTGCGCGCCGTAGCCGCCCTGCTGGCTGTAGGCCTGCTGGCCGTAGCCGCCCTGCTGGTCGTAGCCGGGCTCGCCGTACGCGGGCTGGGCGCCGTAGCCGCCCTGCTGGCCGTAGCCCTGCTGTGCGGGCGCGGCGGGGTCGTAGCCGCTCTGGTATTCGCCACCCTGCTGGCCGTAGGCGTCGCCGTATCCGGGCTGCGCCTCGGGCGCGCCGTAGCCGCCACCGCGGCCGTAATCATCGGCCGGGTAGGAAGCCCCTGGCGCGCCTGCGGGCGGCGGTGCGTACCCGCGGTTGCGTGGATCGGACTCCGCGGGCTCTCGGCCGGGCTCGTAGCCTGAGTTATGCGTCATGGGGCCAGCTCCTGGTTGCGGGTGTGCGGGTCGTTGTGGCGGTCCGGGGCGAGGTGGGGCCGTCCCACGGCCGGCGTCGGGGTCGACGCGGCCGCTCGCTCTGAACATTCCGGTGTGCAGCGTAGGTGATGCCTCGAACGCTACGTGCACTTCGCCGTAGGTCTGCCAGCCCTGCTCGCGGATGTAATCCTGCAGATGTTTGGCGAACGCTTTGGTCGTCAGGTCGTGATCGGCGTCGAGCTTGCCGTGATCGGTTTCGTTGATCGTGATCACGTAACTGTTCGGTGCGAGTCGGTGCCCGCCCTCCAGATCCTGGATCTGATCTGCGGCTTCTCGCTGCAGCGCTGCCTCCACCTCCTGGGGGACCACGCTGCCGCCGAACACCCGAGCGAACACGTCACCGACAGCGCCCTGCAAGCGACGTTCGAATCTCGACACGATGCCCATCACAGCCCTCCCTTCGGTGCGAGTGTCCGCCCTCCCGGCACGCTCGCTACGGCGTGTCCGGACGCGACCACGTTCCTTGCATGATATCCACGATCCTCTACCTGGGTAACTCCCGGCGGCGCCCCCCGGTTCCCGCGCTGGCTTCAACGGCATCACCGCAGGTCAGAGAATCGATTTTATTTTCGCCCGCGGGGCATGTTAGATTTTTCCAGTCGCTCGGGCGAGTGGCGGAATGGCAGACGCGCTGGCTTCAGGTGCCAGTGTCCGTAAGGACGTGGGGGTTCAAGTCCCCCTTCGCCCACACAGACTAAGGCTCGATCCTTCTGGATCGGGCCTTCAGTCATTTCCGGGGGTCAGGGGCGGGCATGGCGATGGTCAGGCCCGCGTCGGTTCTTGCCTGTACTAATAGGCCCTTTGTCGCCGTGCCGACTTGGTTGTCGAGCTCGTCGTTGAAGGCACGGTGAGGTCAAGAGTTCTGGTCAGACCTTGCGGGCGATCAGCAGATGGTGCGGGATCGGCGGATTCGCCAAGGTGCGCTGCTCCACGGTCAGTCCCGCGGTGGTCAGTGCCGCCACCACATCGGCAACCGGACGCAAAGTGAATCCATAAGGCGTGAAGGGCATGGTGGCCATGGCTTCGGGATCGCCGATCCCGATCACCGCGGTGCCGCCGGGGCGCAGCACGCGAGCGAGTTCGGCGCAGGCGGCGGGGAGGTCGTCGAGGAAGTAGATGGTGTTGACGGTGATCGCCGCGTGCACACTCGCGTCGGGCAGCGGGAGCGCGGTGAGGGTGCCGTCGGCGAGCGCGAGGCGGCCCTCGGCGACCTCCATGGCGAAACGGCCACGGGCGCGGGCGAGCATGTCGGGCGACGGCTCGACGCCGTACACCACGCCTTCGGCACCGACGCGGGCCAGCAACAACTCCAGGCCGACCCCGCCACCGAAGCCGATATCGGCGACCGTTGCCCCGGCGGTCGGCGCCGCGGCGGCGACGGCCGCTGCGATGGCACGCTTGTTCCCGCGATTGAGCACGAACGCCACGCCCTTGCCGAGCACACCGTGCGGATTGCCGAGCTGCCCGGCGATTGTCGTGAGCAGGCGATCTTTGACCCCGGTCATGCCGCCATCGTAGGCGGCGTTTTCTCGTCGCTGGTGCCGCAGGGTGAGCCGAATACTTTTCCTCCGACCGGAATTCGGGTTCGATACAGACCGTGCCGCCTGCAACCCGCCGCTTCATTGCCCGCGCCGCCGTCCTGGCCCTCGTCTCGTCGGGTGCCTGGTCGATTCCCGCGTCGGCCGACCCGCCGCCGGTGACCGGCCCGCTCGTGGCCAACCCTTTCCTCGGTCCGCTCGGGACAGCGACCATGCACGGGGATGCGGGGTCATCGGATGTGACTCCGCTGGCCGGGCCTGCCGCCGGGGCCGGTGTCACGGTGTATCCGCTCGGGGCGGCGTGCCCGACGCTGCTCGAAGGCGCGGATGGCTTGGTGGTGGGGTTGTGCACCGCCATCGCGGGGCAGACGCCGACGGTGTTTCTGTTCGACTCGGGAGCGTCGGGGCCGGTCGGTGGCGCGCTTGCTTCGTTGCCGCTGACCAAGGGGAGCTTGCTCGGCGGGGTGTATGCCTATCTCGACAACGAGGATCGGCTGGTGGTTGTCGACGGTGGGCGACGGCTGCTGCGGGTCACTCATGTTCGCGGTGACGACGGTGCGTGGCGGTTGACCGCCACCGTGCAGGCGGATCTGAGCAGCTCGATTCCCCAGGGCGACAACGTGACCGGACTCGTTCCCGATTGGGCAGGCAACGTCTGGTTCGCGACGGGACATGGGGTGGTCGGGTTCGTCGAACCGCAAGGGCGGGTGGGGACGGTAGCGCTGCCATCCGGGGAACTGGTGGCCAACAGCATTTCGTCGGCGCCCAATGGCGGTGTGGCCGTGGCGAGTACGCATGCGCTGTACGAGCTGTATGCGAAAGCCGGTGAGCCCGAGATTCGTTGGCGATCTGCCTACGATCGCGGTAGCGCGCGGAAACCGGGTCAGCTCAGCTGGGGCACCGGCTCGACGCCGACGTACTTCGGGCCGGTGCGCGGCGACGAGTATCTCGCCATCGTCGACAATGCCGACGATCAGGTGCGGCTCATCGTGGCGCGCTCCGGTTCGGGTGAGCAGGTCTGCTCGGTTCCGGTTCCTGTCGGCGGCAGCGAGAATTCGCCGATCGCGGTCGGTTCGTCGATCTTCGTCGCGAGCACCTACGGCTATCCGTATCCCACCGTTCCCGAGGGCGCAGGCCCGGCCGTTCCGGCGAGCGCGCCGTTTCGCGGCGGCCTGAGCCGGGTCGATCTCACTGCCGAGGGTTGTGTCCCGGTGTGGGACAGCCGGGTACGCAGCGCGGCCGTCCCGCGACTGTCGCTCGCCGACGACGGCATCCACACTCTGCGCCGTGTCGGACCCGACGTGACAACCCCCCTCGACGGATTCGACTATGTCGTTATCGACCCGGCGACGGGCGCCGTACGCGCCTCGACTCCGCTGCCGGGCACGGTCGCCGAGGACCCGCTGCAGATGGCCGCGCTCATCACCCGTGACGGCGCGCTGTGGCAGGGAACCATCTCGGGGGTCGTCCGGGTCGGCTGAGGCCGCCTCGCCCGCGCAAACCCGACCCCGCGCCTGTTTCGGCTGCCTGACGACTTATCGCAGCGTTGGCGATATCGACGCGCCGTCTGGCCGTTCACCGGGTCTCGCATGCCTGCACAGGCCCGATCACCGCAGGTGAGGCGAAGGTCACACTGCCCGTGCAACCTTGTATTCCGGATGTTCTTCTGCCGATTTCTGTCCGTTCGGCGGACCTTTCGCAACCAGTCGTCCGTCCAGTTAGAGCCGATGAATTCGGTGTTTCACGGCGATTGCTGGGCGTGCGTCTTGTTTGCAGAGTAGTTAACAAACTTGAAGTCTCTTTTCCTGTTTCAAGTAGTCGGCAACCGTAATTCCGTTGCCGAAACCCCAGGTGACAGCTATGGGGAGGGGTCGGTGTGATCCGGGGCAACCTTGCCCGAAATTCGCGCGCGGGTGCCATCGAGGATGCGTGACTCGTTATCGAAGGTTTGCTCGGGGTGAATTCTCGGTGCCGCCGACAGCGCGATGAAGGTGGCGCCGGAAGTTTGCTGAGGGGGTGAAAAACAGTGCGTCCACAGGCCTTTGCACGTTCGCAATTCCTACCCCGGACCTGCGCGTTGGGGGTTGCATGGGCATAACGATTGTGTACAGTTGACGGTAACGCTGGCCGCAGTTCGAGCCCGACTCGCTGCGGCCAGCGGAACTCAAATGGGGGAGTTCTTCACCGTCTCTTAACCTTCCGTAGCTGCCGATTGTCCGGTGCTGTCCCGGCGCGGTGTGCTCGGAGTTGTCGGCCGCACAGATGTACGTGCAGATGCGAGCTCACGCCCGGTCGAGAACCTTCGCCGGCGCCATCAGCCACCGGTCGGCCGGATCCGCCGACATCACCGGTATCGCTGCCTCGGCATCCTGTTCCTCGGCCACCCGCCTGCCGATCCCGAAGACGTAGTACAGGAACAGCGCCTCGGCCGTGAACCCCAGCGCGATCCGCACGGGCGCGGGCAGCGGGCTCGGGGTCACGAAACCCTCCAGCAGCCCACACACCAGCAGCACGCACACCAGCCCGAGCGCCACCGTCGCGGTCGCGCGCCCCTGCCTGGCCATCGCGGCCGCCCTGCTGCGCCGTCCCGGGTCGACCAGCGTCCACCCGAGCTTCAACCCCACCCCGCCCGCGACGAACAGCGCGGTGAGCTCCAGCGTGCCGTGCGGCAGGATGAAGCCGAAGAACGAATCCAGCCGGCCCGCCTCGGCCATCAATCCACCGGTTATCCCCAGATTCAGCGCATTCATGAACAGTGCGTACACAGCCGGGAGGATCAGTACACCGGTGAACAACGCGATCGCCGACACCAGCGAATTGTGTGTCCACACCTTCGCGGCGAAGGCCTCGTTGGGGTGCTCCGAGTAGTACGTCTCGAACGAACCCCCAGGTCCGGTGACATCTGACAGGTCGCCCTCGGGTATCCCCAGCGCATCGCGAGCCGCGGCCGAACGATCGACAAGCACGCCGATCACACCCGCGACGGCGAGAAAGATCGCAGTTGTCCCCAACCACCACGGCCAGGCTCTATACACAGCTGATGGAAAGTGGCGGGTGAAGAACCGGCCCACTTCGCGCCACGGCTGCGACCGCGCCGCGAGTACCCGCCCGCGTGCGCGCGCCAGCAGCGCGCTGAGCCGGTCGACGAGCTCCGGATCCGGGTGGTGCGCCTGCAATCTCGCCAGCTGCTGCGAGGTGGACCGATACAACCGCACCAGCTCATCGGCCTCCGCGCCGGAAAGCTTGCGCTGGCGAACCAGCTGATCCAGCCGATACCACGACCGTTGATTCGCCCAGCTGTAGGCATCGGTGTCCATATCGGGAATGCTAGCCACATGGCTGAATTCACCACCGGCGAAGCGGTAGCGCTCGAACTGCCGATCGCGCGCATACCCAGCCGTGCGGGCGCTTTTCTGCTCGACCTGATGCTCCAGCTCGCCCTCGCCGCGACCCTGCAGTACATCTTGATGCTCGTGCTGCTGGCCACTGACGCCGACTCCGCCTGGTTCTCGGTGACGGCGGTCGTCACGCTGGTGACCGTGCTGATCGCCTACCCGGTGTGCAGCGAAACCGTCTCGCGCGGGCGATCACTGGGCAAGCTGGCGTTCGGATTGCGTGTGGTGCGGGCCGACGCCGGGCCGATCGACTTCCGGCACGCGCTCACCCGCGGCCTCGCGGGGGCGATTGTGGATTTCTGGATGCTCGGTGCGTTCGGCGCGGTCGCCGTTGTCACGTCGCTGTGTTCGCGCGATGGCAAGCGAGTGGGCGACGTGCTGGCCGGAACGGTAGTTGTGCACACCCGCCAGGCCATGCCGATGCCGTCGCTGGCCGTCGCGCCGCCGTGGTTGACAGGCTGGTCGGCGCAGCTGGATCCGAGTGCGATCTCCGACGAACTGGCCGGCGCGGCGCGACGGTATCTGATCCGGCTGCCGACACTCACGCCGCCCACACAGCACTATTTGGGCACTCAGCTTGTCGAGGCGATGTGTGCGGCGCTGCGCTGCCCGGTGCCTGTCGGCTACCCGCCGTATCACGTGCTCGGCGCGATTCTCGCTCGGCGACAGCAGCTTTCGCTGAGGTAAATGCACAGGCTGTGGATGAATCAGCTGTGCACGAATCAGGCTGCGCGCGAACCTACCTGTGCACAACCCAGCCTGTGGATGAATCTGTTGGCGAGTCGGTGGATGACCTGTGAGTACTGGTGGAAACTGCGGTTATCCACAACCACGTGCGGTTGTGCACAATTCGCGATGTCCACAGATCACAGCGAGCCGGACTGCTTGAGTTCGAGGTATTCGTCGGCCAGCGCCTCGGGCAGGTGATCGGGGGCCGCGGCCACCACAGCCACCCCGCGCCGCCGCAGTGATTCCTGCACGAAGGCGCGTTCGGCCAGCACGGTTTCGGCGGCGGCAGCGGTGTAGACCGCCGCACGATCGCCCGCCGCCGCGGCGATATCGGGATCGGTGACGGAGACGATCAGCACCCGATGACGCCGCGTGAGCGTCGGCAGTGCGGGCACCAGGTGCTCGGTGACGGTCGGCCCGTCGAGACTGGTGAACCACACGATCAACGCCCGCCTGCGAACCCGCGAGATCACGGTGCGAACCAGCCCGTCAGTGTCGGTGTCCACCAGCTGTGGAGTAACCCCCGCAAGGGTGTGCATAAGTTTCAGCGGCAGCTGATTGCCGCTCGCACCACTTACTTCCGCGCGCACTCGGCGGTCGTAGGCCAGCAGATCGACCGTATCGCCCGCGGCCGCGGCCAGCCCGCCGAGCAGCAGCGCCGCTTCGATCGCACTGTCGAGCCGGGTGCTATCGCCGACCCGGCCCGCACTGGCCCGCCCGGTATCGAGGACCATCAGCAGCTGCCGGTTGCGTTCGGGCCGCCAGGTCCGGACCAGTACGTCATTGGCGCGCGCGGTGGCCCGCCAGTCGATGCTGCGCACGTCATCGCCCGCCACGTACTCGCGGAACGAATCGAACTCGGTGCCCTGCCCGCGCGTATTGGCGACATTGCGGCCCTCGAGATGATGCAGCCGCTTCACCTTCGAACGCAGCAGTCGCTCACTGCGAAACGCGGGCAGCGCGCGCACCCTGGCGGGCACATCGACCCGGCTCTGCCGTCCCGCCAGACCCAGCGGCCCGAGCAGCCGTACCGTCACCGGTCCTGCGACCCGATCGCCGCGATAGGTGGGAGTCAGGCTGGTGCGCAAGCGAATTCGGGTGTGCGGAGCCAGATCAAGGTGCTGTTCGCGGATTTCGGCACGCGCGCTGTCGGGCCAGGCGTCCCACAGCATGCCGCGCACGGTGGCCGTGCCGGTATTGGTGACCACCAGTTCCACCTCGGTGCCGCGACCGAGCCGCACCACCGTCAACGGATCGCGGGTCAGCGACAGCGAATCCGCCCGCGCGGTGAGCGCGAGATCGGTGAGCAGCAGCGCCACCAGCACCGCGCACGCGCCGAGTACCCCGATCCCGGTCGGCACCACGAACATCACCACCGCCGCCGCGAGCGTGGCGAGTAGCGCGAATCGGCCTGTGACCACCACGTCGCTAGACCGGAACCGGCACCGAGACCAGCAGCGACGAGAGCACACCCTCGGTGCTCACCCCGTCCAGCTCGGCCTCCGGACGCAACTGCAAACGATGCCGAAGTACGGCCATCGCCACCGTTTTCACGTCATCGGGCGTCACGTAGGCGCGGCCGTTGAGCCACGCGAAGGCGCGGGCGGCGGCCAGCAGCGCGGTCGCGCCACGGGTGGACGCGCCGTGCGCGACGGCGGGGGAGGAGCGGGTGGCACGGCACAGATCGACGATGTAGGCCAGCACCTCCGGGCTCACCGCCACCTCGCCCACCGCGGCGCGCGCGGCCGCGAGGTGCTCGGGCCCGGCGACCGGCCGCAATCCGGCGGCACCGAGATCACGCGGGTCGAAGCCGCTCGCATGCCGTTGCAGGATGCGGAACTCGTCGTCGCGCTCGGGCAGCCGGATGTCGACCTTGAACAAGAACCGGTCGAGCTGGGCTTCGGGCAGCGGATAGGTACCCTCCTGCTCGATCGGGTTCTGGGTGGCAACCACCACGAACGGATCGGGCAGCGGACGCGGCTGACCGTCCACCGAAACCTGGCGCTCCTCCATCGATTCCAGCAGCGAGGACTGAGTTTTCGGTGGGGTGCGGTTGATCTCGTCGGCCAGCAGCAGGTTGGTGAAGACCGGGCCCTTGCGGAAGGTGAACTCGGCTGAATGTGGGTCGTAGATCTGGGATCCGGTGACATCGCCCGGCATCAGGTCCGGGGTGAACTGCACGCGCGCGTGTTCGAGTGCCAGCGAGGTGGCCAGGGCGCGTACCAGCAGCGTCTTCGCCACGCCAGGAACACCTTCCAGCAGTACGTGGCCGCGGCACAGCAGTGCCAGCACCAGGTACAGCACGGCCTGGTCGTTGCCGACCACCGCCTTGCCGATCTCGGTGCGCAGTGCGGCCAGTGCGGCCGCGGCTTCCTGTGCGCTCGGGGTCTCGAGCAGCACAGCGTCCTTGGAGATATTTGTCATCCGAGCTCCGTCTCGATCCATTCGAGGTGTGCGGCAATGTCATTGAGGGTCGTCTCATCCGGTACGTCACCGAACAGGACTGTGCCGATCTGTCGCGCGGGGACGCCGAGGCGGCTCGACACGGCGTCGACGAGTTGATCGTTGGTGAGCTCGCCGCCCAGCCGTGGCTTGATCCGGCGCAGCGTCGCCGCGCGCAAGATGTGCGCCACATGGGCCACGTCGCCGGAGCGTCGGTACAGGCCCGCCTGCCCCGCGAGCAGCTCGTTCGCGGCGACCTCGACCGGGCGCGGCTCGCCGACCAGCGCGCCACGCCTGCGCGCCCGCCACCAGATCAGCGCGGCGAAGGCGAGCAGGAATTGCAGGCCGCCGAACGCCAGCCAGCCGGGCAGGCGGGTGAAGATCGAGTCCTTGCCGCTGCCGAAATCGAGGTCGCTGTCGTCGCGCGGCCGGTCGGGTGGATCCGGCGGGTCGGGCAGGTCTGGGGTGTCGGGCGCGTTGGGGGCGCCGCATGACTGCATGGTGGCGTAGAGCAGCAGCGCGATGGCGAGTCCGGCGGCGAGGGCCGCCCAGAAGCGTGGGCTGCGCAAGATCCCGGGCAGCGGGGGAAGTTTCCTGCGCTGCTTGGGTTCTCGTTCGACGACCTCGATCTCGAGCGGGTCGAGCACGGGCGGTGGTGCTGATTGGGAGTACCGGTCGGCGTATTCGAGCCGGCGGTACTCGTCCTCGGTGGCCGCGCGTCCGCCGTAGACGACTTCGTCGAAACTCCGTGCCGCCGGGTGCAATTCGGTGGACTGCTCCAGCGGGAGTGCGGTGGTGGCATCGTCGGCGGTCTCCTGCGCGGTGCGCGAGCGACGCACCGGCAAGCTGCCGTCCTGCTCGAGTCCGCGCAGGACGGCGCGGAAGCGTTCGCGCAGTGCACGGTCGTAGTCGCGTCGACCGGCGGCATTCTCGGCGGCCGCACGGTGCTCGGCGGCGGCACCGAGGCGAGGCCGGGGTGGAACGTCATCGGGGGAGTCGGTCACCGGCGATCACCGGGGATGCTGATGTCCATACCTTCCCGGACGCACCGCCTGCTGATGTAGCAGAGCGCGCGGCTGGTCGCCTCCACGATCTCGCTCACCGTCACCACCAGCAGAAATCCGCCGACGAGCAGCGTGATGACGGCCCAGCGGTGGGTGCCGGAGAAGTCGGAGAGGAAGAACGGAATACCGAACGCGGGCACCGCGAGCACGGCGAAGATGCACCGCTGGGTGAGCCACAGACCCGCGGTCGACCAGACGGCACCGTGCATGAGTTCCTTCGAACGGGCAACGCCCACACCGAAACCCGCGTGTTCGGCGATGATCGCCGGTTCGGTGACGAACCGGCGCGACCGCACATGCGAGAGCCAGATCAGCGCGAGCGGATAGGTGATCACCAGAATGCTGCCGAGCAGCAGCACCCCGATGCCGGTGAGCGTGAACATGATCTGTGCCAGCACCAGCGGCATCGCGCGCCGGGCCGCGGCCCGCAACCCGTCGAGCACGCCGTACCTCACCCCGTGGAAATCGGCGAGCGCGATGGCGACGGTCGCACCGCGCAGGACCAGGCGCACCAGCCACACCGCCGCCGCGGTCGCCAGGACCGCCGCCCACGCGGTACCCGCGTCGGAGCCGTCGGTGAGATGGGAGACCAAGCCCGTGAGCCCGAGCACGCCGAGCACCGCGAGCACCAGCGCACTGCCGCCGAGCACCGCGAAGGCCCGGAGATGGGCCTGGATCAGGGCGAACGGCTCATCGAGCAATTCGCGGAAACGCAAGGGGCGGATCGGCACCGTAGGCGGCATTGGCGGCACCGGCGCAGGCACCGGCGCCGGATCGACTCCCGCCCCGACGGCGCCAACCGTTTCGACGGCGGGACGCACGCCGACGAGTGTAGTCATTCCCACCCGAACCGCCCGGTCGATGCGTCGTGCGCGTGGGACTCAGCCCCCGCCACCCGGACCGCGTAGGCCTGAATCTCGCGACCTGGGTGTACTGCCTGGGTCGGGTAGCGCTGTTGTGTCGCGACCTGGGCACACAGCCTGGGCCGGGTAACCCTGATGTGTCCTTACCCGGAGGGGCCCGCCCCGATCTGGACTGAGTGGAGGGTGCGACGAAGGAGTGCCCGGAGGGAGGGAAGATCGGGGGCCCGAAGGGCCCCGACTCGAGCGCGTCAGCGCTCCAATAAATCAGACAACCTCGGCAGCGCAACATGCGTCGGCTCCAATCGCCCACGCAGCGTGACCTTCTCGCCCAGAACCCAGTGCGCGGATTCGGAGTCGGCAGCCGCGGCAAGCGTCGTCGCCGAGGTGAGCAAGCGTTCGTCGTGCTGCTTGGACAGTTCACACAGCCGAGCCGCCTCGTTGACCGCATCGCCGATCACCGTGAATTCGTACCGATTGTGCGTGCCCACATTGCCCGCGACCACTCGCCCCGCCGCCACGCCGATACCCGCGTCGAGATCGGACGCATCGCGTAGTCGACGCTGGATCGCCCGGCCGCACGACAGCGCCGAACCCGCCAGGTCGTCGAGGGGGGCTGGGGTGCCGAACACGGCCAGCGCCGCGTCGCCCTCGAACTTGTTGAGCAGCCCACCGTGCCGTTCCACCTCGTCGACGACGATGTCGAAGAACCGGTTGAGGATGCCGACGATCTCGGGCGCGGGCCGGGTCGCCGCCATCGTGGTCGAGCCGATGATGTCGATGAACAGGGCAGCGGCCTCGGTTTCGGTGCCGCCGAGCACCGGCTGGGAGGCGATCGCCGCCATCGCGACATCGTGGCCGACGTGTTTGCCGAACAGGTCCTCGATCATCGCCCGTTCGCGCAGGCCGTGCACCATCCGGTTGAAACCGCTCTGCAGTTCGCCCAGCTCGGTGCCGTCGTAGAGGGTGATCTCGGCGTCGAGGTCGCCCTGCTCGACGCGGCGCAGTGCCTGGCGGACACCCTTGATCGGAGCCACCGTCGCCGCGACGACCTGGGCCATCAGAATCAACCCGAACACCAGCGCCGAGCCGCCGAGGCTGAGCACGCACACCGCGAGCCTGGCCTTGCTCACCGCGGGGTCGGCCAGCGCCCAGATCGCGACCGTCATGGTCAGCGCCACCGGCACCCCGACGCCGACCAGCCACGACAGCATCGTCCGGCCGAACACACCGATGCCGCGGCGGCGTTGCGGGTCGGCGGCCAGCACGCGCGCGGTGACCGGGCGCAGCGCGAATTCGATGATCAGATAGCTGTTGGCGCACACCACGATCGCCGCGGCGCCGATCGCGAGGATGACCTTGGGAATCAGCGCGGGCTCGAGCACGCCGTAGGTGACGGTGAGCACGGTCAACGTCAACGTCCACAGCACGGCCTGTTGCAGCACCATCCAGCGTGGCGCGGACACGGTTACTCGCTGTTCGGCCGGATTCGGCACGTGGTCTGGATCGGTGGCCCAGCCCATGGACCGCAGGCCCGCCACCGTGCCCCACACGGCGCCGCCCGCGAGCGCGAGCGCGACGCACAGTGGCGTGAAGACGCTGTTGACCAGCAGCAATTCGCGGGTGAACACGGTCGGTCCCGGCAGGACGAAGCCGGCGAGCGCCACCACCATCGTGATGCCGATCAGGTTCGCGATGAGCAGCGGAATGGTGAGCAGCAACTGCACTCGAACGCGGCGGATCGTCGATTTCTCGTCGACCGGTCCGAGCAGCGGCGAGCCCCAGGGCGCTGATCTTGCCGCGCCCGCCGGTCCCTCGCGGTTGATCACACCCGAACTGTAAACCGGTAGATCTAGATCGGCCACAGAGTCGCGTAGGTCACTGTGCGACTCGGGTCGCTATGCCAACTGGTAGTGGCCATTTTTGTGACCCTCCACCGGTTGCCGGTCGTCGTATTGTCCACAGGTGTGTTCGGTGAACAGCCGTCCACTGGGTGTCGCCGGCGAGCAGGTGGGTGTCGTCGATCTCGGACCGGCGGCGGAGGCGCACTGAAATCGGCGTCAGTGCTCGAGCAGCCGGTCGACGACGGCGCGGTAGCGCGCGGGCTCGATCTGCGACAGGCCGAGCAGGGCGCGCAGGTAGACCCCGTCGCCGACCAGGCGGATGGTGTCGGCGCGGACGGGGTCGTCCACCTCTGTCTCCAGGTCGTCGGACCAGGCCGTCATCGTCGCGTCGAGCGCGCGCTGCACCTCGTCGGGTTCGCTGCCCGCCGAGGCGTCGATCGTGCGCATGGTCGCCAGCAGCGAGCGGTAGAGGGCCAGCTCGACGGCATCGTCGGGCACGGTGGGGTCGGGCGTCTGCAGGTACCACTCGGCGACCGGCGTCCCGCTCGCCCTGGCTTCGCCGAGCTGGGTGCCGACGCGCTCGCTCAGCCGGTGGACCAGTCCGACGAGCAGGGCGTCCTTGCTCTTGAAGTGATAGAGCAGCCCGCCCTTGGAGACGCCCGCCGCCGCGGCGACGTTGTCGAGGGTCATCTGGGCCGCGCCACGTTCGAGCAGCAGGGTTTCCAGGGCGTCGAGGATGCGATCGCGGGTGCCGGGGCTCACGGCGATCACTGTACCGTCTGGACGGTTTCTCTGTTACTGTACCGGCTGGACGGTTTATCAAACCCGAAAGTCGAGAGACCGATGAACACCCCCACCGCACTCAGCCCGGCGCGCGCCACCCCGCGTGAATGGGCGGGCCTCGGCGTACTCGCCCTGGCCCTCTTACTGCTGGCCGTCGACGCGACCGTGCTCGACCTGGCCGTGCCCGCGATCAGCGCCGACCTCGCCCCGAGCACCCCGCAGCTGCTCTGGATCATCGACGTGTACTCGTTCGTGCTCGCCGGCCTGCTGGTGGTGATGGGCAATCTCGGCGACCGGATCGGCAGGCGCAGGCTGCTGCTGATCGGTGCCGTCGGCTTCGGCATCGCCTCGGCGCTGGCCGCCTGGGCGGTTTCGCCGGAGATGCTGATCGCGGCGCGCGTCTTGCAGGGCGTGGCCGGTGCCACGCTGATGCCCGCCACGTTGGGGCTGATCCGTTCGATGTTCCAGGACGCGCGTCAGCGCACGGTGGCGATCGGCGTATGGAGTGCGATGGCCGGTGGTGGCGCCGCGGCCGGTCCGCTGGTCGGCGGCTGGCTGCTCGAACACTTCTGGTGGGGATCGGTTTTCCTGGTGAACCTGCCGGTGATGCTGGTGCTGCTGGCACTGGCCCCGCTGCTCATCCCCGAATCACGTGACCCGAACCCCGGCCGGTTCGACGCGCTCAGCGCGCTGCTGTCCATGCTGGCGCTGGTTCCGGTGGTCTACGCGGTGAAGGAAACCGCCGCGCACGGTCCGGCGGTGGGCGCGCTGCTGGTCGGCCTGGCCGGTGTGGTCTCGGCCGTGCTGTTCGTGCGCAGGCAGCGTCGGCTGACCGATCCGATGCTCGACCTGCGGCTGTTCGAGTTGCCGAGGTTCCGGGTCGCGGTGTTCACCAACCTGCTCGCCGTGTTCGCCCTGGCAGGCGTGCTGTTCTTCGGCTCGCAGTATCTACAGCTGGTTCTCGGGCGCACGCCCTTGCAAGCGGGTCTGTTGATGTTGCCCGGACTCGCCGCGAGCGTGCTCGGCTCGCTGGCGGCGGCCTGGCTCGTGCGGCGCTGGCGCGCGACAGTGGTGCTGGCCGGTGCGCTGGTTGTCACGGCGATGGGCTCGGCGGTCTTCCTCGCGGTCGACGCGGTGAGCGGTGCCGAGGCGTTCGTGCTCGGTTTCGCCGGCATCGGCCTCGGTGCGGGCGTGGCCATGACCGTGGCCGCCGACCTGGTCGTCGGATCGGCGCCGCAGGAGCGTGCCGGTGCGGCCGCGGCGATCTCGGAGACCGCCTACGAGACCGGTCTCGCACTCGGTGTCGCCCTGCTCGGGAGCACCGTGATGGCGATCTTCCGGCGTGGCCTTGACCTGTCCTTGCTGCCCGATGACGCGGTGGCCGCCGCATCGGGTTCGCTCAGTGGCGCGGTCGAGGTGGCCGGTGAGCTGCCCGCCGCGGTGGCGCAGGAGTTCCTGTCGTCGGCGAATCAGGCGTTTGTCAGTGGTATTCATCTGACGGTGGTTGGGATCGTCGCGGTGTTGTTGTTCGCGGCCTACAGCGCGGTGCGTACGCGCCACTGTGTTCGGTAAGGACACATCGGGTTCAGTGGTTCGGGGGTGGTTTACAGGGCTGTATTTTTGGAGCGCTGGCGCGCTCGAGCGGGGCCCCTGAGGCCCCGATCTTCCCTCCCTCCGGGCACTCCTTCGTCGCACCCTCCGGTCAGTCCAGATCGGGGCGGGCCCCTTTGGGTAGGGACACATCAGGGGTACCCGGTCGGGGTGGTCTACGCCGTGGTTGGGCGGCGACGGGTTGTACTCAGCGGGCGGGTGGCAGTTGGCGACGGTTGCCGGGGAGTTCGTTGGCGGTGCCGCCGGGGAGTTCGCCGTGGCTGTCTGCCTCGGGCAGGCCGTTGCCCTGTCCGGCGGGCAGGGCGGTGTAGCTCGGTGCCGATTGGTACTGACGCGGGTCCGGGTGGAAGCGGCTCGCGGGTGCGTCGACCACGTTCGAGGCGATCTGCTGGGCGTAGGGCTGGTAGGGCTGCTGGTACTGCTGTTGCGGGTAGGCGCCGGGCGGCAGGAAACCCTGCGGGGGCTGACCGGGCAGCTGGTATCCGGTGGGGACCTGCTGCTGCGCCGCGGAGTCCTGCGTGTCGACGGTGACCTTGCGTGTGCGTCGCAGGGTGAACGTCACCTCTTCGACCTCTTCGAACGCCTGTCGCGCGGTACGCATCGGGTGAGTGGCCGAGTCGAACGCATTGGCGACGAAAGCGGGTACCAGCGGCCGGATCCAGCGGGCGGCGGTGTCGGTGAACGGCACCGTCCCGATGATCGGCAATGCCAATCCGCCACCGCTGGTCGGTGCCTTGGCGGGCGGCTGCTGCGTTGGCACCTGGTGTGCGGGGACGAGCGCCCCGGCGGTACCGGCGGGCAGCGCGTGCTGGACATAACCGGCGGGCAGCTGCGATGTCACGTTCGGCTCCAGAGACACGGAGTCGTCCTTTCGATGCGGCTCGGAGAACCCGAGCTCGAAACCGCCGATCGCGGCGATGATCCTGGTGCGCTGACGTTCTCGATCGATCACGGTATCGGCTTCGATGGCCAGTTGCGCGGCGGTGAGCTCGTGTTCGGCGCGCAATGCTGCCGTCTCGGTGCGTACCTCGGCGCGTTTCACCGCGATGGCGGCGTCGGCCGCACGCTGGGCCCGATCGGCCACTTCCGCGGCGTCGACACTGCGGTCCAGCGAGGTTTCCCCGCGCCACCAGCGCAACAGCAGCGGCAGCAGGGCCACCACGATCCCCGCGAGCAGAATGAGCAGTCGCAAGGCCGCGGCGCCCGCGTGTGCGGCGGTGTAGCTGTTCATGGCCAGCCAGCGGGCGCCGAGACCACGGTCGCCCTCGGCGATCGCGCTGGTTCTGGCGGCAGCGAGCGTGGCGGACTCGGTACGAACCCGCTGGTCGAGGCCCTCGATGCGGCCCTGCGCGGTGGCGAGCTGTTTGCGGGCGTCGTCGAGCATGTCGTTGGCGGTCTGGGTTTCCGGACCGCGACCCGGTACCCCGGTGATCCTGGTCCGCGGGCATTCCAGGGTGGGGTTGTACTCGCACCGGGCGATCACCAGCGCGCGGTCGATATCGGCCTGCGACTTGGCGATGCTCAGGTCGAGCGCACCACGGTCGGCGTTGGCCAGGTCGAACGAGGTGCGGGCGGCGACCACGGCCGGCGCGATCTCGGCGCCGGCCTGGGCACGCACATCCAGTTCCCGGTCGACGGTCCCGCCGAGCAGCACGGTGGCGGCGAGTTCGGCGACGAAGACCCCCGCCAGCACCCCGACCCCGATCCGGGCCGCGACGCCGAACCGATCAACATCGGCACCGGGACGAGTGGTCGCCAGCGCCCGGCCGAGCGCACCCGCGGCGACCGTGATGACCAGCGCGAACAGCACCGCGCCGACAACACTGACAGCGGCGGCCAGCAGCGCGGACAACGCGACGAGACCGGCGACCACCGCGAACAGCGATACCGCGGCACCGGTGACGAGATAGCGGCTCTGCTCATGGCTGAAAGCCAGGTCAGCACCCGTTTCGGAGTCCCGGCGCCGGGGCGAGGCGAGGCCTCCGCCGAGCCAGGTGAGTAAGCCGGTCATGAATTCTCCCCGGGTCGTGCGCTCCACTGGGCATGGCGAAATTGGTAGGCAAGGCGAAACTGGCATGGATTCGTTGTGTCAGCGTGACAGGCCGGAGACCGACACACCGAGTGGCGAGGCGGTGCTTGTGGTCAGCCTCACAATCGGGCGGCTCCGCCCATCGCGATGACCGAGATATTTCCGCGCCGACCTCGGCGTGTCGCACGCGGCGAGCCGGGCGTGACCGCCGCCCGTGTCCGATTTGTGTCGAACGACACTGCTAAGAGTTAGCCAGTGATGTGCTGTGGCGCACATTCCGAGATACAGACCGTACGGTCGGCTGACTGGCGCGCTTGTGGGGACCCGTGTCGGGAATATCTCACAGTGCCCACCCCTGGTTAGCGGAGGTGGGAGGTTTGACCAGGTCATCAGCAGGGAAATCTGCTGCGGTGCAGGTGAGTTCAGCTTTCGGCCCCGGGCCGGCAGCTGATTCGAGTCTGCTCGTCGGCAGTGTTCACGCAGGTAGCGGGATCGATCCGGTCCCCAGTCTGCTTTACACTGGACGACGCGCGCGACGATGCAAGCAGCCGTTACAAACCCCAGGCTAGACGGGTTACTTAGCACAACCTTAGTTGGTTGGGTCTGCGGTCTGACTTATCGTTTGCTCTTACGCCGAACGCACCCCGTTCGGCACAGCCACCTGTTCTAGGTCCGGTGAAACCGGGCCAAGAGTAGCGGGTGAAACCCCGCGCAGAGGTAAGGGATAAGTAAGCATCCCGTTATCTCTGAGCACCCCAACTACGTCAAACACCGCAAACCATCACCGTCGCTGGTTTCGGATCGTACGGACGCAGTCTTGACGGAGGCGAAACGACGAAGGGCCCACGCTCAGCTCGCTGAGTGGCCGACATCGACAGCCGACTTTCTTGAAGGCAGAGGCATGACGCAACTTCCTGGCCACAGGTCACCCGGAGCCACCGGGCTCTACGATCCGGCATTCGAACACGACGCCTGCGGCGTCGCGTTCGTCGCCGACATGCACGGACGACGCAGTCGAGACATCGTCGACAAGGCCATTACGGCCCTCCTGAACCTGGAGCACCGCGGTGCTGCGGGTGCCGAGCCGAACTCCGGCGACGGTGCGGGCGTCCTGATCCAGCTCCCGGACAAGTTCTTCCGCGCGATCATCGCCGAAAGTGCAGCCCCCTTCGAGTTGCCGCCGGAAGGCTCCTACGCCTCCGGTATCGCCTTCCTGCCGCAGGCCCGCCGCGAAGCCGCGCGTGCCGCCTACGGTGTCGAGAAGATCGTCACCGAAGAGGGCCTCGCCGTGCTCGGCTGGCGCGAGGTACCGATCGAGGAGTCCTCGCTGGGCGCACTGGCCCGCGACGCCATGCCGACCTTCCGGCAGATCTTCATCGGCTCGCCGAAGAACTCCGCCGAGCAGCTCTCGGGCATGGACCTCGAGCGTCGCGCCTACGTGATCCGCAAGCGGATCGAGCACGAGCTCGGCAAGGCAGGCCCCGGTGAGGGCACCGTCGGCAAGGAATCGGTGTACTTCCCGAGCCTGTCCGGCCAGACCTTCATCTACAAGGGCATGTTCACCACGCCCCAGCTGCGTGCGTTCTACCTGGACCTGCAGGACGAGCGCGTCGAGTCGGCCATCGGCATCGTGCACTCGCGCTTCTCCACCAACACCTTCCCCTCGTGGCCGCTGGCGCACCCGTTCCGCCGGGTCGCCCACAACGGTGAGATCAACACCGTCACCGGTAACGAGAACTGGATGCGCGCCCGTGAGGCGCTGCTGCGTAGCGACGTGTTCGGCAAGGACGAAGCAGGCAAGAACCGTCTGCAGAAGATCTTCCCCGTCTGCACCCCCGGCGCCTCCGACACCGCGCGCTTCGACGAGGTGCTCGAACTGCTGCACCTCGGCGGTCGCGAACTGCACCACGCCATCATGATGATGATTCCCGAGGCGTGGGAACGCAACGAGAACATGGATCCCGAGCGGCGCGCGTTCTACGAGTACCACTCGATGCTGATGGAGCCGTGGGACGGCCCGGCAGCGGTGTGCTTCTCCGACGGCACCAAGATCGGCGCCGTGCTCGACCGCAACGGTCTGCGCCCGGGTCGTATCTGGGTCACCGAAGACGGTCTCGTCGTGCTGGCCTCCGAGGTCGGCGTGCTCGACATCGATCCGTCCACCGTGGTCCAGAAGATCCGCCTGCAGCCGGGCAAGATGTT
The DNA here is from genome assembly GCF_042754695.1 of Nocardia sp. NPDC059195. NCBI lineage: Bacteria > Bacillati > Actinomycetota > Actinomycetes > Mycobacteriales > Nocardiaceae > Nocardia > Nocardia sp. NPDC059195. The sequence goes on from NZ_JBHZBG010000005.1 coordinate 70,368, forward strand.
CCTGGTCGACACCGAAAAGGGCCGCATCGTCACCGACGAAGAGGTCAAGTCGGAACTGGCCTCGGCGCAGCCGTACCAGCAGTGGCTCGACGAGGGCGTCAGCCGCCTGGCCGACCTGCCCGACCGCCCGCACGTGCACATGTCGCACGACCGCGTGCTGATCCGTCAGCAGATCTTCGGCTACACCACCGAGGATCTGAACCTGCTGATCACGCCGATGGCCAAGACCGGCGGCGAGGCACTGGGCTCGATGGGTACCGACACGCCGATCGCGGTGCTGTCGAACCGGTCGCGTCTGCTGTTCGACTACTTCTCGCAGCTGTTCGCGCAGGTCACCAACCCGCCGCTCGACGCCATCCGCGAGAAGGTCGTCACCAGCCTCAAGCGCAACATCGGCCCCGAGGCCGATCTGCTGCACCCGGGCCCCGACTCCTGCCGTCAGATCGCGCTCGAGCAGCCCATCCTGGACAACGACGAGCTGGGCAAGCTCGTCCACATCAACGACGACGGCAGCCAGCCGGGCCTGCGCTCGGTGGTCGTGCGTGGTCTGTACCCGGTCGCCGAAGGCGGCGAGGGTCTGCGCAAGGCGCTTGCCGCCATCAACACCCAGGTCTCCGCCGCCATCGACGGCGGCGCGCGCACCATCGTGCTGTCCGACCGTGAGTCGAACGAGAAGCTGGCGCCGATCCCGTCGCTGCTGCTCACCTCGTCTGTGCACCACCACCTGGTGCGCGAGCGGACCCGCACCATGGTCGGCCTGGTCGTGGAGGCCGGTGACGCCCGCGAGGTGCACCACATGGCTCTGCTGATCGGTTTCGGCGCCGCCGCGATCAACCCGTACATGGCCTTCGAGACCATCGAAGACATGCTCGAGCGCGGTTCGCTGCAGATGCCGGGCAGCACCGGTGACCACGCCGCCGACTTCCGCAAGGCCGTCGCGAACTACTGCACCGCGGGTAGCAACGGCGTGCTCAAGGTGATGTCGAAGATGGGCATCTCCACCCTCGCCTCCTACAACGGCGCCCAGCTGTACCAGGTCATCGGCCTGGCCCAGGACCTGGTCGACGAGTACTTCACCGGTCTGCGCTCCCCGCTGGGCGGCATCGGTCTCGACGAGATCGCCGAAGAGGTGGCGATCCGCCACCGCGTCGCGTTCCTGGAGAACCGCAACGAGCGCGCGCACCGCGAGCTCGAGGTCGGTGGCGAGTACCAGTGGCGTCGTGAGGGCGAATACCACCTGTTCAACCCGGACACGGTGTTCAAGCTCCAGCACGCGACCCGCACCGGCCAGTACTCGATCTTCAAGGAGTACACCAAGCTGGTCGACGATCAGTCCGAGCGCTTGGCCGCGCTGCGTGGCCTGTTCAAGTTCAAGTCGAACCAGCGCGCGTCGATCTCCATCGACGAGGTCGAGTCCGCCGCCGAGATCGTGAAGCGTTTCTCGACCGGTGCGATGAGCTACGGCTCCATCTCCGCCGAAGCGCACGAGACCCTCGCCATCGCGATGAACCGCATCGGCGCCCGCTCGAACTCCGGTGAGGGCGGCGAGAGCCCCGCTCGCTTCGAGGTCGAGGAGAACGGCGACTGGCGTCGTTCGGCGATCAAGCAGGTCGCGTCGGGTCGCTTCGGCGTCACCGCGCACTACCTGACCAACGCCACCGACATCCAGATCAAGATGGCCCAGGGTGCCAAGCCGGGCGAGGGCGGCCAGCTGCCCGCGCACAAGGTGTACCCGTGGGTCGCCGAGGTGCGTCACTCCACGCCGGGCGTCGGCCTGATCTCGCCGCCGCCGCACCACGACATCTACTCGATCGAGGATCTTGCCCAGCTGATCCACGATCTGAAGAACGCGAACCCGCAGGCTCGGATTCACGTGAAACTTGTCGCGGAGCCGGGTGTCGGCACCGTCGCCGCGGGTGTGTCCAAGGCGCACGCCGACGTCGTGCTCATCTCGGGCCACGACGGCGGCACCGGTGCTTCGCCGCTGACCTCGCTCAAGCACGCGGGTGGACCCTGGGAGCTCGGCCTGGCCGAGACCCAGCAGACCCTGCTGCTCAACGGCCTGCGTGACCGCATTGTCGTCCAGGTCGACGGTCAGATGAAGACCGGCCGCGACGTGATGATCGCCGCCCTGCTCGGCGCCGAGGAGTTCGGTTTCGCGACCGCGCCGCTGGTGGTTTCGGGTTGCGTCATGATGCGCGTGTGTCACCTCGACACCTGTCCGGTCGGCATCGCCACCCAGAACCCGGTGCTGCGCGAGCGCTTCACCGGCAAGCCGGAATTCGTCGAGAACTTCATGATGTTCATCGCCGAGGAGGTGCGTGAGCTGCTCGCCGAGCTGGGCTTCCGCACTCTCGACGAGGCCATCGGCCGGGTCGACCTGCTCGACACCGCCAAGGCCAAGCAGCACTACAAGGCCGCCAAGCTGGACCTGTCGCCGATCCTGGACATGCCGGAGACGGCGTTCATGAAGCAGAACACCCGGTGCACCACCACCCAGGACCATGGTCTGGACAAGGCTCTGGACAACGAGCTGATCGCGCAGAGCGCCCCGGCGCTCGAGCGTGGCCAGGCGGTCAAGATCGAAACCAAGATCACCAACGTGAACCGCACGGTCGGCACCATGCTCGGCCACGAGGTGACCAAGCTCTATGGTGGCGCGGGCCTGCCCGACGACACCATCGACATCACCTTCACCGGTTCGGCGGGCAACAGCTTCGGCGCGTTCGTCCCGGCCGGCATCACGCTGCGGGTCTTCGGTGACGCCAACGACTACGTCGGCAAGGGTCTGTCGGGTGGCCACATTGTGGTCCGTCCGTCGGCCAGCGCACCGGAGAGCTTTGTCGCAGAAGACAACATCATCGCGGGCAACGTGATCATGTTCGGCGCCACCAGCGGTCGCATCCTGATCAACGGTGTCGCGGGCGAGCGCTTCGGCGTGCGTAACTCCGGCGCCACCGCGGTCGTCGAGGGCGTGGGCGACCACGCGCTCGAGTACATGACCGGTGGCCGCGTGGTCATCCTCGGTGACACCGGCCGCAACCTCGGTGCCGGAATGTCGGGTGGTGTCGCCTACTTCTACGACCCGGAGGGCAAGCTGCCCGGACGGGTCAACCCGGATCAGGTCGATGCGATCGAGCAGCTCTCCGGTGACGACTTCACCTGGCTGCGCGACATCATCACCACCCATCGTGACGAAACGGGATCGGCTGTGGCCGAACGCATCCTGAGCGACTGGTCCCAGCAGGTGAACCACTTCGTGAAGGTCATGCCCCGCGAATACAAGAAGGTTCTACTCGCGATCTCCGAGGCCGAAAAGGCCGGCAAGGATGTCGATACCGCGATCATGGAGGCGGCACGTGGCTGACCCACAGGGATTTTTGAAGCACACCTCGAGGGAAACCCCGGCCCGTCGTCCGGTCGACCTGCGTCTGCTCGACTGGAAAGAGGTCTACGAGGAGAAGAAGTTCTCCCAGGACACCTTGAAGAACCAGGCCAGCCGCTGCATGGACTGCGGAATTCCCTTCTGCCACCAGGGTTGTCCGCTCGGGAATCTGATTCCCGAATGGAACGACCTGGTCTACAAGGGTGCGTGGCGCGAAGGCATCGATCGCCTGCACGCCACCAACAACTTCCCGGAGTTCACCGGTCGGCTGTGCCCGGCTCCGTGTGAGGCGTCCTGCGTGCTCGGCATCAACCAGGAGCCGGTCACGATCAAGCAGGTCGAGGTCGAGCTCATCGAGAACGCCTTCGACGAGGGCTGGGTCACCCCGGTGTACCCGACCCGTCTCACCGGCAAGAAGATCGCCGTCGTCGGCTCCGGCCCGGCCGGTCTCGCCGCCGCCCAGCAGCTCACTCGCGCCGGTCACACCGTGACCGTGTTCGAGCGTGACGACCGCATCGGCGGCCTGATGCGCTACGGCATCCCGGAATTCAAGATGGAGAAGTCGGTCATCGACCGTCGTCTGGCCCAGATGGAAGCCGAAGGCACCATCTTCAAGGCGGGCGTCAACGTCGGTGTCGACATCACCGCCGAGCAGCTGCGTGAGCGTTTCGACGCGATCGTGCTGGCCGGTGGCGCCACCATCGCCCGTGACCTGCCGATCCCCGGGCGCGAGCTCGACGGCATCCACCAGGCGATGGAGTTCCTGCCGCTGTCCAACCGGGTGCAGCTCGGTGACGACATCGCCGACGCCGATGGCCTGCCGCCGATTCACGCCAAGGGCAAGAAGGTCATCATCATCGGCGGTGGCGATACCGGCGCCGACTGCCTGGGCACCTCGCACCGCCACGGTGCCGAGTCGGTGCACCAGTTCGAGATCATGCCGCGTCCTCCCGAGGAGCGCGCGGGCTCGACCCCGTGGCCGACCTACCCCCTGATGTACCGGGTCGCCTCGGCACACGAAGAGGGCGGCGAACGTCTGTTCTCGGTGAACACCGAGCGGTTCATCGGCAAGGACGGCAAGGTCACCGGCCTCGAAGCCCATGAGGTGAAGATGGCCAACGGCCGCTTCGAAAAGGTCGAGGGCACCGACTTCACCCTCGAAGCCGACCTGGTCCTGCTGGCCATGGGCTTCGTCGGCCCCCAGAAGCCGGGCCTGCTCACCGATCTCGGTGTCGGCTACGACGGTCGCGGCAACGTCCAGCGCGACAAGAGCTGGGCCACCAACATCCCCGGCGTCTACGTCGCCGGCGACATGGGCCGTGGTCAGTCCCTCATCGTCTGGGCCATCGCCGAAGGCCGCGCCGCCGCGTCGGCCGTCGACAAGTACCTCGAGGGCGAAACCGCGCTCCCCGCGCCGATCCCCCCGACAGCTGTCGGCCAGCGCTGATCGCTGAAACACAAGGCGCCCGCGGACTTTCGAGTCCGCGGGCGTCCTTTTTTGTCATTCCCCCCACACCAGAGCCGCACTCGGGCGAATCCGGCCGAGTTGCCGGACACCTGCGGGTTTGCGGGACATGTGCGTAGGGGGGTGAACGGAGAAGGGGTGCAAGGGGTTCGGTGCGTGGGCAAACGACGTGGCTGATCTTCCCTGCAGCGCATAGACTTTCCGTGTCGAGGTGTACGGGAGATCCGAGGGGGAGCTGTGCCGTTGCCGCCGGAAGCGTTGGCGAACCTGCGCCGCGCCGCAGAGCGTGGTGACGGTACCGCTATGCACAACCTCGCCCACTTCTACCATGACCACAGCGATTTCGAGGCTGCCGACCACTGGTTTCGGCGCGCCGCCGCCGCGGGGCACACGCGCTCGATGAACAACCTCGCCGTCCTGCTCGATCAGTTCGGCGAACTCGACGAGGCCGAATCCTGGTACCGCCGTGCGGCGGCCGCGGGCAACTGCAACGCGATGTTCAACCTGGCCACCATGCTCTACCAGTGTGGCGAGGGCCGCGACGCCGAAACCTGGTACCACCACGCCGCGATGGCGGGCCACGTCGACGCCATGTACAACCTCGCCCGCCTGTTCGAAGACCAGCACCGCCTCGACGATGCCGAAGCCTGGTACGGCGAGGCCGCCGACCACGGCGATATCGACGCCGTCAACAACCTCGGCATCCTGCTGCGCCGGCGCGGCGCCACCACCGAGGCCCGCCGCTGCTTCCGTCGCGCGGCCGACCTCGGCCATCCCCGCGCCATGGCCAACCTCGCGGCCCTGCTGGAATCCCAAGGCGCCCACCGCGAAGCGGAAACCTGGTACCGCCGCGCCGCAGGCTGACCAGAGCTGACGAGTACTCGTCCCGGGCGCGCTTCCTCGACGGCACCGGGACCGGTAAACGCCGTATGTCTCTACCCAAAGGGGCCCGCCCCGATCTGGACTGACCGGAGGGTGCGACGAAGGAGTGCCCGGAGGGAGGGAAGATCGGGGCCTCAGGGGCCCCGCTCGAGCGCGCCAGCGCTCCAAAAACACAGCGAAGTCTGCGAAGACGCTGATTCGGATATTCGCGCGATGATCGCTGGCTACCGGAATAGGCGAGTGATCACCTGTTATAGCGGTATGCAGCGAATGGGCGTCAAGGTTACTGAAAAGTAGTGATACCGAGCGGTTTTCCAGCAACCATCAGCAAACATTTTGTGCGGCAGCAATTTTCCGGCGCTCGAGATGCGAAGAATAGCCGAGAGGTATAACGTCACGTTTCGATCAATAGTCGATGACGGTCGGGGGCTCGGTGAATTCGCTTGATGGGTGTCTGAAACGCATCATGGATATTCCCGGGGCGCGCAGTGTGACGCTGGTGGACGGGGCGAGCGGGTTGGCTGTCGCCGGTGCCGGGGAGCATCAGGGCGTCGACGAGCACGAAGACGCGGCGGGGACCACCGATGTGGTGCGGGCCGCGCTCGGGTGCCGGGCACTGGGGAGTGCCGATGACGATCTCACCGAGATCGTAGTGTGCCGGACCAGCGGGTTTCACCTCTTACATCTGGTCGACGGTGACTTCGACGGCAGGTTGTTCATGCATGTCGTATTCGACGGCGGCACCGGAAATCTCGGGATGGCGCGCTATCAACTCAGGTCGGCACTGGAAGAACTGACGGGCGGGGATCGATGAGTGTCGCGCTCGCCGATGCATTGCATCGGCTCGGCGAAGAAGGCTCGACCGGGGTACTTCGCGCCGGCGATGGCGAATTCCATTTGGTCCGTGGCACTATCGCTTCGGTCGGTTGCGGACGCACCATCGGACTCGACCGACTGGTGGTCGAAGCGGGCGTAGCAACGGCGGAGGATTGGCGCCGCGCGGGCGCCGGTGACCCGGGCGGGCTCCTGGGCCGACCGCAACTGGAAACCCTTGCGCTGCTGTCGGTTTTCGACGCTGCCTACTTTTTGCTGGCTTCCGCGGGCGAGCCGGAATTCCGCCCGGCACCCGAACATTGGCTGGCCCCGGTCTGCCACATCGCCCCGCGCGCACTTGTGCACGAATGCGAACGCCGCAACGACAACGAGCACGGTCCGTGGTCGGCCGACCTCGTCACCAAGGTCGCGGTGGTACCGGCCCGCCGCATCCGGCGAAACCAGGTGGTACTCACCGGAAGTCAGGCCGAAATACTCGCCGCCGCCGACACCCGCCGCAGTATCGCCGAAATCGCGCGCGATCTGGGCCGCACCACCTACGGCTGCCTCGTCGCCGTCCGCGACCTGACCACAGCGGGCCTGATCGAGACACCGGAGCCCGTCTGGACCGAACAACCACAGCGCGGGCGCCACCTCGCCCTCGCGCCGGATTTGGCCGACCACCGAACCTCGACACCGTCGACAACATCCGTGCCCGCGCTGCCCAAACGCATTCCCGGCAGCGCGGGACCGACCCGTCCCCAACTGGAGACAGGTGCACGACAGGGCAGGCACGCGATCGACGAGGAAGCGACCGCGACCGCCCGACACCGCGGAAATCGCGCCGGCACAGCGGAACCCGAACGCTGGCAACAGGTCGACCGCGAAACACTCATCCGGCTCAGGGCGGCGTTGGAGGAGCTTGCGTGACCGTGCGGAAGAAACTGCTCGGTGAATGGAGGGGAAGGTTGACCAAGGTGCCGATGACCGCGCCCGAACCCAGGGCGTCCGAACACAGAGCGCCCGAACACTACCCGGCTGTGCAGGCCGAGCTGAAGTCGTTGCGCGAGCGGCTACCTCAGCTCACCGGGGCACTGGTGGCGTCCAGCGACGGACTGCTCATCGAACACGACCTGCCCTCCCATCTCGAACCCGCGGGCCTGGCCGCGCTGTCGGCCGCGCAGTTGTCGCTGTCGTATCGGCTGGCGCACACCGCGCACGGCGGCGGTTTCAGCGAGGTCGTCGTGCACGGCACGGAGGGGCAGGTGGTGATCTACGCCGCCGGCTACACCTCGCTGACCGTGCTCGCCGGATCAGAAGTGAACCTCGGCCGGCTCCATCTGGAGTCGCGACCGGTAGCTCGCGCCATCGCCGGCCATCTGGCGGCGGCGCACTCGCCTGGGAACGACCAGGTGAAGATCGACGAATGAAAGGCAGAACATGTCGAATATGGATCTGGCTCTGAAGGACATGATGGTGATCGAAGGCGCGGTCGGCGCCGCGATCGTCGACTACAACAGCGGGATGGCGCTCGGAATGCTCAGCAGCAGCAAGGCGCTCGACTTGCAGGTCGCCGCGGCGGGCAACACCGAGGTGGTGCGGGCGAAGATGCGCACCATCGAGCAGCTCGGCCTCAACGAGGAGATCGAGGACATCCTCATCACCCTCGGCTCGCAGTACCACGTGATCCGCCCGATGACGGGGCGTAAGTCCAAAGGGCTGTTCCTCTACCTCGCCCTCGATCGCGGCCGGGCCAATCTGGCGCTGGCGCGGCACAAGCTCAAGGGCATCGAAGAAGACCTGGAGGTGTGAGTTACGCGAACGGGGGGCGGGTCGGCGGTGTCGTGCCGCCGACATCTCGTCACTCCAGTGCGTGCACCCGGTGGAAACGGTCACAAGATCGAGAGGTCGTGTGGCGCGGGATCACTAGTACGCCTATTGTGATTCGCGGCGAGGTCTGGGGCCATAACGTCCGTAATCGGGGTTGCTCTCACATCGACGAGCAAGGGTGAACTGGAGCGGTATGCAGTTGAAGAAGGTTGTCGCGGCTCTGGGAGCGTCCGCGGCAATGATGTCCGGAATTGTTGTCGGCAGCACGAGCGCCAGCGCGGCGCCTGCCTGCCCGAGCCTGTATGTGGTTGCCATTCCCGGCACCTGGGAAACCGGCCACGAGAAGGAACCCGGCCCCGGCATGCTCGCCGGTGTCACCAGAGGACTACCGGGGAACACCGACGTCGACTACGTCACCTATGCCGCCACCGCGTTCCCCTGGGAGGGCGATGTCTACGGCAATTCCAAGAAGGAAGCGGTCGATGCCGCTCGCGGACTGATCAGCGCGAAGCTGGCTTCCTGCGGTAACACCAAGGCCGCCCTCGTCGGCTACAGCCAGGGTGCCGACGCCGCAGGCGATCTCGCCGCCGAGATCGGCACCGGCATCAGCCCGATCGCGCAGGACCGGATCGCCGCCGTCGGCCTCATCTCCGATCCCCGTCGCTCGCCGACCGATATCCAGGTGGGCCCGCATGCCACGGGCGCGGGTGCCGGTGGCGCTCGGCCGGGCGGGTTCGGCTGGCTCAGTGATCGCACGCGCACGATCTGCGCGGTCGACGATCTGTACTGCGCCACCGCCAATGATGATTTCGTGACGCGGTTCGCGGGATTCCTCGCTCAGAGTTCGGATGCGAACCCGGCCAACCTGTGGCGCTACCAGCTCGAGGCCGGGGCGATCATGAACGACCTGATGTCGGCCGGTGGATTCCCGACGCTGGGGGCGCAGCTCACGGATGCGGCCAACCAGCAGCGGGCCAAGGATCTGGAGCAGTTCTACCGCTCGCAGGCGCACACCCTGTACGGCAGTTACTCGGTGGGTGGCGGGCAGACCGCTATCAGCTGGATGCACAACTGGATCGCTCAGCAGGCCTGAGTAGGTTCGTGAGAGCCCGGTATCGCTTCGGCGGTGCCGGGCTTTTTTGTACTCGCCGAACAGCTGTCATGGTGTGGATCGGGAAAGCGACCTCGGCAGCAGGTTCCAGACGTGGCCGTTCTCGTTGATGGTGGCGGCTGTGCGGGTGCCGGTGCGGGAGTACAGGATTCGGGTGATCGAGCAGTAGTCGATGGGGAAGGTGAGGGGGCGGGGGAGGCCGAGGATGTCGGCCAGCAGGACGTTGACTACGCCGCCGTGGGCGAAGGCTACGACGGTGTCCGCGGGTGCTGTGGTGGCCACGAGGCGCTCGACCGCGGCCAATACTCGCGCGGTGAACGCCGGGCCGTCGATCTGGTCGGGGAGGTGGCCGGCCTTGATGCGGGCGTAGGCGTCGGCGAGCTCGGTTTTCGCGTCTTCGATGGGGATGTAGGCGGGCAGGTCGCGGTCGTATTCGGCCAGGTCGTCGATGACGTCGACGGGCAGGTCGCGGGCGGTCGCGGTGGGGAATGCGGTGTCGCGGGCGCGGCGCTGGGGGCTGCTGACTATGCGGGTGATGTCGTGCGCGGCGAGCGCGGCGGGGACGCGGTCGGCTTGGAGTTTGCCGATCGCGGTGAGGCCGGGGTCCGCGGCGGCGGTGTCACCGACTACGCGTTCGGGTTGGGCATGACGCACGAGTATCAGCTGCACGCTCACACTCTGCCGTATCCGCACCAGCGGGAACAGCCCGAGGACCCGCGGGATCGCCTCGTCGAGGCGAGGGGTATCCCCGCGAGTCCTCCGGTCAGCTCAGGACTGGCCGTAAGGCGGCTGCCCGTACGGCGGCTGACCACCCTGCGGGCCGTTGAACGGCGGCTGACCACCGTTGTACGGCGGCTGGTCGTCCTTCTTCTTGTTCTTGAGCAGGTAGATGCCACCGACGATGAGCACCACGATGACCAGGCAGCAGATGCCGCCGATGATCAGGAAGCTGCTGTTCTTCTTTTTCTTCTTCGCCGCGAGTTCCATCGCGGTGTTGACCGCGTCCGAACTCGCCAGGGTGTCGAAGCTGCTGGTGAGCATGTGCGGATCGACGAGTGCGGCCGTGGTCAGCAAGTCCAGATACATGTAATCCCCATCCGATGTGTTGTGGCCCGACATCCTCCCGGTGCCGGAACTCCGAGACTAGCCGTCTCGCTGCGGCTTTCGGTACGAAAGCCTTACGCGCGCCAGGCGGAGTAACTATTGATCGCGAACGCGTCGCGATCCGTATACATCTGTACCCGTTCTCACCGCGGTTTCACCAAGGGGAACGGAAGTGTCTCGCGGATGCTGCGTCCGGTGATCAACATGACCACCCGGTCCACGCCCATTCCGAGGCCGCCGGTGGGCGGCATCGCGTGTTCGAGTGCGGTCAGGAAGTCCTCGTCGAGTTCCATCGCCTCCGGGTCGCCGCCCGCGGCCAGCATCGACTGCTCGGTGAGTCGGCGCCGCTGTTCCACCGGGTCGGTGAGTTCGCTGTAGGCAGTACCCAATTCGACGCCCCAGGCCACCAGATCCCAGCGCTCGGTCACCCCGGCGATGCTGCGGTGTGAGCGGGTGAGCGGCGAGACCGAGGTGGGGAAGTCCAGGTAGAAGGTGGGGTAGGTGGTTTGCGATTCCACCAGGTGCTCATACATTTCCAGCACCACCTGGCCCGCGTCCCAACCGTGTTGGTAGGCCACGCCCGCCTCGTCGCACAGTTCGCGCAGCCGGGCCAGTTCGGTGCGCGCGGTCACCTCGGTGCCGATCGCCTCGGAGACCGCGCCGTGCACGGTCTTGACCCGCCACTCGCCGGAGATGTCGACGGTGTCGTATCCGCCGTCGTCGTTGGGGCGTAACGCCACCTCGGCCCCATTGGCGGCCATCGCCGCGTGCTGGATCAGCCGACGGCACAGGTGCATCATCTGCAGGTAATCGCTATGGGCCTCATAGGCTTCCAGGATCGTGAACTCGGGATTGTGGCTGAAGTCGACGCCTTCGTTGCGGAAGGTCCGGCCGATCTCGAACACCTTCTCCATGCCACCGACGCACAGCCGTTTGAGGTACAGCTCGGGAGCGATGCGCAGGTAGAGGTCGAGATCGTAGGCATTGATGTGAGTGCGGAACGGGGTCGCGTTGGCACCGCCGTGCACCTGTTGCAGGATCGGCGTCTCCACCTCGAGAAAGCCCCAGACAAAGAGGGAATCGCGCAGCGAATGCAGTACCGCGCTGCGCTTGGCCATCACCTCGCGCGTCTCGGGATTGATCGCCATGTCCACATAGCGCTGCCGGACCTTGGCCTCCTGATCGGCCAGCCCACGCCACTTGTCGGGCAGTGGATGCAGGCACTTGCCGTTCATCCGCCAGTCCTGCGCGAGCAGCGAGAGCTCACCGTTGCGGCTGGTGCCGATCTGCCCGCTCACCTCGATGAGATCGCCGAGGTCGAAGAATTCGGTGAACTCGTTGCTGCGATCGGCGCCGACCCGCTCGCGATCGATCACCAACTGGATCTCGCCGGTCCAATCGCGCATCAACGCGAAGATCACGCCACCGTAGTCGCGAATCCGCAAGAGCCTGCCCGCGATGCGCACCGTGGTGCCCTTGGGGCAGCGCCTCGCCGCGGCGATGTCGTGGGTCGGCGGGTAGGCAACCGGATAGGGGTCGATGCCGGCCGCGGTGAGCCGGTCGAGTTTGTCCAGGCGCACCCGCACCTGCTCGGGCCTGCGCGGACCCTGCTCGGCGTCGTCGCCCTCGGGTGCTTCCGGCGGGCTGCCGTCGGCGTGCAGGCCGGTGACGGTCGCGGGAACAGCCGACTTCGTGCCGGTGTGCACGCCCGCGTCGGGCGCCTTGCCGATGCGCGGCAGGAAACCTTCGGCCAGCCCGCTCGCCGTGGCCACCCGCGGCAGCTGCCTGCGTTCCTCGAACAGGAAGAACCGCGGCACCCAGCGCGGGTGGTACTTCACATTCGACCGGTACAGCGCCTCGAGCTGCCACCAGCGCGAGAAGAACAGCAGCACACCGCGCCAGGCCCGCAGGATCGGACCGGCGCCGATCCGGCCGCCCTCCTCGAACACCGAACGGAACACCGCGAAGTTCAGCGACACCTTGGTGATGCCGTACTGGTCGGAGTTCAGGGCGAGCTGCGAGATCATCAGCTCCATCACGCCGTTCGGGCTCTGCGGGTCGCGGCGCATCAGCTCGAGCGAGACGCCGGTGCGCCCCCACGGGACGAGCGAGAGCATGGCGTGCACGCGGTCATCGTGATCGACGGCCTCGACCAGCAGGCAGTCACCGTCGAGTGGATCGCCCAGGCGGCCGAGCGCCATCGAGAAGCCCCGCTCGGTCTCGGTGTCGCGCCAGGCATCCGCGCGGGCCACGATTTCGGCGAATTCGGCGGCGGGGATGTCGCGGTGCCTGCGCACCCGCACGCCGAAACCGTTCTTGCGCAATCGGTTCGCTGCCTGCCGAACCTGCTTCATCTCCGGGCCTGCCAGCGAGAACGTGCGGGTATCGAGGATCGCCTCGTCGCCCAGCCGCAGCGCCGACAGTCCCGCCTTGCGGTACGCGGTGGCACCGACCTCGCTCGCGCCCATCACCGCGGGCTGCCAGCCGAACCGGTCGGCTTGCTCGAGCCACGCCTGAATTGCCTGCGGCCAGGCCTGTTTCGCGCCGATCGGATCGCCACTGGCCAGGCACACACCCAATTCGACGCGATAGGTGATCCCCGCCTTGCCGTTCGGCGCGAACACCACCGCCTTGTCGCGGCGGGTCGCGAAGTAGCCGAGCGAGTCCTCCACATCGCTGCTCGCCAGCAGCCCGCGGATGGCCGACTCGTCCAGACCGGTCATCGCGTTGTCGGCGCGTTGCGAGCGCAGCAGCACGATCACCGCGGCCAGCAGCGCGAGGGCGCCGAACAGGCCGAGCAGGAAGTTCACCCAGGCCCGCGGATGCCCGTCGAAATGCTCGTTGTTCACCAGCACGGCCGCGGTGACCCGATATACCGCCCACAGCGGACGCTGCACGCCCGCGGGCAGCGAACCGGGGAACAGCTCGACCAGTCCCCAGCCGAGCAGGCAGCCGAGCGCGAGCCCGGACACCAGCACGCCGAGCGCCTTCCACAGCGCGCCGGGCCGAACCCGGGTGTAGAACTCCTTACGCGCGGCCAGCAGTATCCCGATTACCACCACCTGCACGATGAAGGCGACCAGCGCGTCGACATCGTCTTCGGCGAAGAACTCCAGGATGTTGGCCACCGCGTACAGCAGCAGGTACGCGACCAGCAGCCACCAGGCGATCCGCTTGCGGGCCGCGGTCGCCCCGGCGAGCAGGCCGACCACCAACGCCCACACCAGGCTGGTGTCGGGGGCGTCGAAGTAGTAGGTGTCGACATAGTGCCGCGGCACCTGGGTGAGGATCCGCAGGCTGGGCGAGAGGCTCCACAGGAACAACAGCACCGCGAACACACCGAGAACCAACCCGGCGATGTGCGGTACCTCGGATAACCGGCCGTGCGCGCGATGGGGCACCGGCGTGCGGTCCTCGACGGTTGGGTGCTGCTCGGCCTGTGTGGGAGTCACCGATCCAGTGTGCGTCCAAACGCGCCGGATCCATACGGCGGTGACCGCGGCGTGTTCGTCACCGGCCGCAACGCCGGGGCCGGTGGTGTCCGGTTTCGCGCGACGGGGTAAGTATTAGTGCATGTCGGAACCAGTTGATGTGCCGATCGATGACGTTGTCATCCGGCTCGGGCAATTCCTGAAACTGGCCAACCTGATCGATTCGGGTTCCGAGGCCAAGACGGTGATCGCGCAGGGGTTGGTGCGCGTCAACGACGAAGTGGAGTTACGCCGGGGCAGGCAGCTCGAGATCGGCGATGTTGTTGTGCTCGCGGGGAACAAGGTACGGGTGTCTCAGTAGATGGCGGCTGGCGCCGCTGGTTCTCGGCGCTTAACTCCGCCTCTTCCCTCCCTACGGGCACTCCTTCGTCGCACCCTTCGGTCAGTCCAGAGGCGGAGGCGCGCCGAGAACCTCCGGGGCGCTCAGTCCTCGGCGCGTACGACCACGCCGTCGGAGTCGCTGTAGAGCATCTCGCCGGGGATGAAGGTGATGCCGCCGAATTCGACGGGGACGTCCTGCTCGCCGCTGCCGGTTTGGGTGCTCTTGCGGGGGTTGGTGCCGAGCGCCTTGACTCCGATGTCGAGGGTGCGCAGGATCGCGGAGTCGCGTACGGCGCCGTTGACGATCACGCCGGCCCAGCCGTTGTCCACGCCACGGCCGGCGATGATGTCGCCCACCAGTGCGGTGTGCACGCTCGCGCCGCCGTCGACGACGAGCACCTTGCCCTCGCCCGGCCCGCTCAGGGTCTGCTTGACCAGCAGGTTGTCCTGGAAGCAGCGGATCGTGGTGATCCGGCCCGCGAATTCGGCGTGGCCGCCGAACTGGATGAACTGCGTATCGCAGCTACGAATCTCGGGGCCGATCTCGTCGGCCAGATCGGCGGTGGCCACAACATTCGCTGATTCGGTCATGATCAGATTGTGTCAGGCCCGCCCGGACGCGCCATTCGTAGGTTCTCGGCGGTGCGCTCGACCTGTCAGGCCTGCTGTTCGCGGTAGGACTTCTCGATCTCGTTGATGAGGGCGTCGGTGGTGTGCTTGACCGCGATCTTCACGAACGGCTCGATTGTCTTGCCGAGCATCTTGCCCGCGATGCCGCCACCGACGGAGTAGTCGATGACCGCGTCGACCGTGCAGGTGTCCGCGCTCTTGGGGATGAACTTGAAGGTCGCGACGATCTCGAAGCCCTTGATCGACTTGGTGGCGATCAACCGGCCCTCTTCCCAGCCGACGACCTCGATGCGGGAGGTCAGCGACGCGGGGCCCAGTTTCATCTTCCCGTCGAACTTCGCGCCGATGCCATCGGTCTGCGCGGTGACAGGAGTGAAGGACTCGATGCCGTACCAGAATTTCGGCAGGTTGCGGTAGTCGTTCATGAAGGCGAACGCCGCCTCGGCGGGCGCGGCGCCACCCTCAACAATCCTCACTTCGGTCATAACGATCACTCTAATCGGTGCCTATCGGCGTCGAATGGCACTCGATCCCGAACGTGACCGAGGTGACTATGCGGTGACGGCCAGCGTCGCTGCCAGGCCGAACGCCACCGCCATCACCAGCACCTCGGCTGCCGCGTTGCGCAGGGAGATCTCGGCGGTGACGCGGTGATCGGCGGCCTTGCGGACCCAGGTTCGGCGCCACCACCAGCCCAGTGCGACGAGGCCGCACGCGATGGTGAGCTTCGCCAGCAGGATTCGTCCGTAGCCGCTCGTCAACAGCCCGGTGATGCCGCCGAGTCGCACCACCCCGTTGACCAGGCCGGTGAGCGCGACGACGCACACCAGGGGTGCGGCGAACGTGGAGTAGCGGGGCAGGGTCGCGGCCCATTCGCCGCGGGTGCGCAGGACCAGGACCATGGCCAGCAGCAGGCCGAGCCAGCAGGCGGCGGCCAGTGCGTGGATGGCGGCCAGTACCGAACCGAACATCTGCTGGGACATGTGCCCGGTGATCGGCCGCAGCGACAGCGCGACCGCCGCGAACACGAGCACCAGATCGGCCGACGCGGTATCGGGCCGACGGAAGGCCAGCGCCGCGTAGCAGGCGATCGCGCCGGTGCAGAACAGGATCGCGATGCCGATCTGACCGCCGCTGAGCCTGCCGAGGAAGGTGATGAAGTCGCTCGCGCCGAGCTGGGCCACAGGGACACCGACGATCTCGGCGGCCTCGCACACCAGCACGGTGAACTCCGCGGCGAACCAGATACCGGCGAGGGCGGCCAGTGGTCGCCAGGTGACCGTCAGCCGGTCGTTGAGCCGTGGCAGCGCGGCGAGGCCGATCACGACCGCGCCCGCGCAGTCGGCGAGCACACGCGCGAGCGCCACCCACGCGAACCCGCCGGATCGGCGCAATATCAAGGCCAGCGCCACCCCGACGAGCGCGGCGACGACGACCGGCACCAGGACACGCCACTGCCGCAGCGCGGCGCCGGGTGCCCGGCGACCGGTCGTCATCGTCGATTACTTCTTGCGACCGGATCGGCCGCCGAGCAACGCCACCGCGAGGCCGGCGCCGAACAGCACCACGCCGCCGACGATGAACACCCACACGGGCACACCGCCGTCGCCGCCGCCGTCGGCCTTGTCCTCACCCGGGCGCGGGCCCGGCGTACCGGTGCCTGCCTTGCTCAGCGTGAAAGTCCTTGTCCCGCTGACAGGGTGACCGTCAGCTGAGGTGACCCGGAACGCGATCGTGTACTCACCGACCGGCCCGAGCTCACCCACTTCCACACTGACACTTCGCCCTTCGACCAGCGCCTTGCCTTTGGACCACAGCCTGCCGTCCGGACCGACCACGGTCAGTGACGGAAAGTTCTGCTGCAGTTCCTCATTGAAGGTAACGCTGACCCGCGCTGGTCCGGCCTCGATGGTCGAACCGTTCTCGGGAACGCTGCTCACCGCGCCGGAATGCGCACTCGCCGTGCCGGCCGCGGCGAACGCGCAGGCGAAGAGCACGGCGAACAGCGCGACGAGCATCCGCCGGGGCCGACGCGATGAATTACCAACGGCGAGTGGATCGATCGCCGAGGCGCGCGTCACGACGACCGCCGGGAGCGGAACACCAGGCCGAGGCCGAGCGCCGCGGCGAACAGGCCGAGGGCCAGGCCGATGCCGCCCATCCAGCGGGCCACGGTGTCGGTCTCCGATGCGGCGGTCGCGCCCGAAGCGACCTGGTGATCGCCGCCCTCGGCACCGCCCTTCGCGGTCAGCGTGATCGCCGGCGCGGGGTGCTCGGGTTCGGCACCGTCGGTGGACGGCTGGTCCCAAGCCACGACCTTGCCGTCGCTGTAGGTCTGCTGGGTCGGGAAGTTCACGGTGTCCTGCGAGGGCAGCGGCCCGAGCGAGAGCACGAACCGCTGGAACTGGCCGGGCCCGACGCCGGGGTTACCCGGATCAGCCGACCATGCGACGGCCACCGCTTCGCCCTTGTCATTGCGTTCGACCTTCGACGTCCAGCCCGGCATCGGCTCGGTCCGAACACTTTTCAGGTTCGGCACGGTGACGCGCAGCGCGGTGGTTGACGCGGTTTCGGATTCGGTCGGCACCTTGAAGGTGGCGACGGTGTACTTGCCCTGGGCGGCGCCCGGCGCGTCGACGGTCACATGGGCGGCCGCCGAGCCGCAGGCCGCGAGCACCAAGCCGGCCGCGAGTGCGGCGGTACCGGTGCCGCGGGTGATGAAGTTGTGCATGGAATGCCTTCTGTCCGAGTTGTGCTGATGTCGTGGCGAATCAGGCCAACAGCGGCGGTGCGCGCGGACATCGCGCACCCCTCGGACGAGCACCGCGCGCGACGGGGACCGTGGCGAACCAGCCGACAGCACGGTGGGCGACAGCAGCGGGACTGCTGAGCACCGCCCGAACCACCGTCGACGCAATGAGATAGAGCCGCTCGGCAACGAGAATCAGTGCGGCACAGGCAAACGCCGCCACCAGGTGCGCGGCGATCATCGGCAGACTCGGCAGATGCAGCAGCCCACCGTGATGGTCGAGCGTGGCCGACAGCGCGAAGTGCCCGGCCCACTGACCACCGATCAACGCCGCGGCCGTGCGCACCGCGGCGGGCCGACGTGAATTCGCGGACGAGTGCGGCCGTAGCGCAGCACCTGCGCCACCATGGGCGAACATCCCGGCCGTCAGCGAAACCAGCAGCAGCAGTGCGATTTCCGCCGACCGAGGTACCCCACCACCGCCGAGCCCGTGCGCGGCCACAGCCAGCCCACCCACGAGTACGCCGCAGCCACCACCGCGCAAGCGGGAGGTGAGCTGCGGCGTGGTCACGACAGGATCAGCGAACGCCCAGGCGGGCGAGCACGTCGTTCTCGAGCACGGCCAGCTCGGCCGAGATCGACGCGTGCACAGCCTTGCGACGCGCGGCGGGCATCTGCTCGGCAGTGCGCACCGCCACGGTCAGATCGGCCAGGCGCGAGCGCGCCGCGTCGATGAACTTCTTGGTATCGACATCGCCCGCCTTGTCGGCGGCGATCTTGTCGAGGGCGTCCTCGGTGTTGGTGATGCGGGCCTGCAGGCGCGCACCGTGCCCGCTGAACTCGCTCAGCTGGTCCATGCCGATCCCGAGCTGCTGCGCCTTGCGTGCGTCGAGCTGCCCGCGGACCATCGTGGCGCCGCGGTAAGCCAGCGGGGCGAGCACGGGGATCAGGACCCGGGCGACCCCGATGTACTTGCGGATCTGACTCGCGCTGAACAGTTCACGGTCGGCTTTCGCGGCGGCTTTCTGGGCGGCCTTCTCCTCGGCCTGCAGGGTCGCGATCTGTGCCTTGGCTACCTTGTCGGCCGTGCGTGCCTGTGCCTTGGCCGAGCGGCGGGTCACGCGCTCGCCCGCCTTTGCTGCCTTGCGCTCGTTCTTGGCGCCCAGCTTCGCCTCCACCACGGCTTTGTGCTTGAGTGCTTTCGCCTCAGCGCGTCGGCTCGGCCGCCGCTTCCGCTTGCTGAACAACCCCATGGGATCAGGCCCTCCGTCATGCTCGCCAAGTCATGAGGCAGCACCGCCTCCAAGCGGCCTGCCGTTCTTCGTAGCGTAGTGCGATCAGGGTAGCGATTGGGCATTGTGTCGGGGGTAAGGCCCATACTGCTTGCGTGCGTGCAGCCGAGGACAACTTCGACGGCGGGCCGGTGCGTAGCCCGGTCCCCGCTTCCGCTGCGGATTTCCGCACCGCCTTCCTGGACGCGCGCTCGCTGATCGGATGCAGGCACCGCCTGCGCCTCGATGCCGAGAATCCGGGCGTGCTCGCCGAGGTCCGGGAGGATCCGGGCGTGCAGCAGCGTCGCGACGCCGCCACCGCCCATCGCACCAAGATCCGCGACGAACTGGTCGCGGCCGCCCCCGCCGACTGGGTGGTGATCGACCCGGACTTGCGTGGTGGGGCCAAGGCCGCGGCGACGATGGCCGCCATCGAGGCGGGCGCCCCCCGGATCTGGGGCGGACTGCTGCCCCAGGAAGCCGATACCGGTCGACGCGGCGGTGTCGAGATCCTGCTGCGCGACGACGATCGCGGCGGCTATATCCCCATCATCGTGGTCAACCACAAGGTCACCGACCCGCGCAGGCCAGACCCGGCCGACTTCCACCCACTGACCTCGGACCTGTTCCGCTGGCAGCCCCGCCGCGACAAGCACGTGAAACTGCGTCCGCAGCCGCGCGACCAGCAGCGCCTCGCCCACCTGTACCGCATGTTGCAGCGCTACGGCATGGCCAGTCCCGCGCTGATCGGCGGCGCGATCGGCCTGGTCGCCGACCGCATCCTGGTGCACGACCTGACGAGCGTGCTGGCCGATTACGACCTGCGCTACGCCGACCGCATCGCGGTGGTGCGCGGCGAACTGCCGACCCAACCGTCGAAAGTGCCCGAGTGCAGGCAGTGCCCGTGGTGGGTGCGTGGACCTGATGGGGAGTCCAGTTGTGAGGCCACGCTGACGCAGATGCGCGATGTGAGCCTGGTCGCACCGGGTTCGCGTGCCGACGTACTGCGCCTGCACGGGATCGAGACAGTCGACGAACTGGCCGCTTGGGAGGGTGCTGACCCCGACGATTGGCAGCACGGCCCGTTCACCGAAACCGTCGTCACCGCCCGCGCCTGGATCGACGGTGCCCCGCTGGTGCGCCGGTTCGAGCAGGTGAGCGTGCGTCGCGCCGATGTGGAGATCGACGTCGACCTGGAGAGTTACCAGGAAGACGGCGCCTACCTGTGGGGCACCCTGCTCGACGACGTCTACCGCCCGTTCGTCACCTGGGATCCGCTGCCGACCGAGGACGAGGGCCGCTCGTTCGGCGAGTTCTGGACCTGGTTGATGGAGCGGCGCGCCGAAGCCCACGCCGCGGGCAAAACCTTTGCCGCCTACTGCTATTCGCGCACCGCCGAGGACAAGTGGCTCTACGAATCGGCCCGCCGGTTCGCCGGGCGCCCCGGTATCCCGACCCACGAACAAGTGCGTGCCTTCGTCGACTCGAAGGAATGGGTCGACATGTTCCAGGCCGTCACCGAGCAGTTCATCTGCCCGAACGGTAAGGGACTCAAGAAGATCGCGCCCGTCGCCGGCTTCGGCTGGCGTGATCCGGAAGCGGGCGGCGAGGCGTCGATGGGCTGGTACCGCCGCGCCGTCGGCTACGACGACGCCATCGACATGTCCCAGCGCACCCGCCTGTTCGTCTACAACGAAGACGACGTGCGCGCCACCCAGGTGCTGCGCGATTGGATGTCGAAGCGGGCCGTTGCCGAGGTGCCCTCACTGGCAGATTTCGGCGCGGTGTGACCGGCGGGCCCGGAGGAGGTAGCGGAGCGTAACCACGCAGGGTCCTCGGGAGCACCGCAATAGCTGCCGTAATACCATCGGGGGCGTGACTGAGCAGCACGTCGAAACCCTCGAGTTCCAGGCCGAAACCCACCAGCTCCTCGAGCTGATGATCCATTCGGTCTACTCCAACAAAGACACCTTCCTCCGGGAGCTGATCTCGAACGCTTCCGATGCGCTTGACAAGCTCAAACTGGCCGCCTACCAGGACAAAGACCTGGGCGCGGACACCTCCGACCTGCACATCGAGCTGGAGGTCGACCAGGACAAGCGCGTCCTGACCGTCCGCGACAACGGCATCGGCATGTCCCGCGCCGAAGTGATCGACCTGATCGGCACCCTCGCCAAGTCCGGCACCGCCGACCTGCGCCGCAAGCTGACCGAAGCCAAGTCCGATGCCGCCGCCGAGGAGCTGATCGGCCAGTTCGGCATCGGCTTCTACTCCACCTTCATGGTCGCCGACCGGGTCGTCCTCACCACGCGCAAGGCAGGCGAGACCGAAGGCACCCGCTGGGAAGCCGCCGCGGGCAGCTCCACCTACTCCATCGACACCGTCGCCGACGCACCGCAGGGCACCTCGGTGACCCTCGAGCTCAAGCCTGCCGACGAAGAAGATCACCTCTTCGATTACACGCAGGAATGGAAGCTGCGCGAGATCGTGCGCAAGTACTCCGACTTCATCGCCTGGCCGATCCGCATGCAGGTCGAGCGCACGGTGACCGAGGGGGAGGGCGAGGACAAGGTCGACAAGACCATTGTCGAGGACCAGATCCTCAACTCGCAGAAGGCGTTGTGGACGCGGCCGCGCAGCGAGGTGAGCGAGGAGGAGTACAAGGAGTTCTACCACCACGTCTCGCACGCCTGGGATGAGCCGCTCGAGATCATCCCGATGAAGGCCGAAGGCACCTTCGAATACCAAGCGCTGCTGTTCATTCCGTCGATCGCGCCGTTCGACCTGTTCACCCGTGAGCACAAGCGCGGTGTGCAGCTCTACGTGCGTCGCGTGTTCATCATGGACAACTGTGAAGAGCTGATGCCGGAGTATCTGCGCTTCGTCAAGGGAGTCGTCGACGCGCAGGATCTTTCGCTCAATGTCTCGCGCGAGATCCTCCAGCAGGACCGCCAGATCCAGATGATCCGCAAGCGCCTGGTGAAGAAGGTGCTCTCGACGGTCAAGGATATGCAGGGCGCCGAGGATCAGACCAGGTACCAGACGTTCTGGGGGCAGTTCGGCCGAGTCCTCAAGGAGGGCTTGCTCTCCGACACCGACAACCGCGAAACCCTGCTCACCGTCTCGTCTTTCGCCTCCACCGCCTCCGAATCCGAACTCACCACGCTCGCGCAGTATGTGGAGCGGATGAAGGACGGCCAGGACTCGATCTACTACATGACCGGCGAAAGCCGTGCGCAGGTGGAGAATTCGCCGCACCTGGAAGCCTTCACGGCCAAGGGTCGCGAGGTGCTGATCCTCACCGATCCCGTCGACGAGATGTGGGTCGGTTCGGTACCCGAATTCCAGGGCAAGAGTTTCCAGTCCATCGCCAAGGGCGAGGTAGACCTGGAAACCGAGGACGAGAAGAAGGAAACCGAAGCCCTGCGCGAACAGCAGGACAAGGACTTCGGCGACCTGCTCGGTTGGCTGGGCGGCACGTTGACCGATGTCGCCAAGGAGGTCCGCCTCACCAACCGCCTCACCACCTCGCCCGCCTGCCTGGTCGGTGACGTCTACGACTTCACCCCCATGCTCGAGCGCATGTACCGCGCCTCGGGTCAGGCCCTGCCGGAGTCCAAGCGCATCCTCGAGCTCAACCCGACCCACCCCCTGGTGACGGGCCTGCGCGACGCCTACGACGCCCGCAAGTCCGACGCCGACGAAGGCAAGGTCCCCGAACTCGCCGAGACCGCCGAGCTCCTCTACGGCACAGCGGTTCTCGCCGAGGGCGGCGAACTCAAGGACCCCGCCCGCTTCGCCCAGCTCCTCACCGAACGCCTGACCCGCACTGTCTAATAGACCGACGTTTCCGCCTCCCCACGACCGGCAAAAGTCGTGGGGAGGCGGAACAGTTCACCGGAATTCAGGTGTCGAGGCTCTGGGTTCAGGTCACCATTGGGGGATGGTGGGGCACGAAATCCGTCGGGCGAGACCCGACGACTACGACAGCATCATCGGCGTAGTCGACAGCTGGTGGGGCCGAGCCGCCGTCCACCACCTCCCGAGGATGTTCCTCGACCACTTCCACCGCACCAGCCTCATAGCCGCCGACGGCGACGGAATCTCTGGCTTCCTGGTGGGCTTCGGCTCACCGTCCGACCCGTACACGGCCTACATCCACTTCGTGGCCGTCCGCCCCGACGCCCGCAAATCCGGCCTCGGCCGAACCCTCTACGAAGCCTTCTTCACCATCGCCCGCTCCGACAACCGCACCACCGTCACCGCGATAACATCCCCCGCCAACTACACCTCGATCGACTTCCACCGCAGCCTCGGCTTCACAGTCACCGGCCCCATTCCCGACTACAACGGCCCAGGCCGCGCCCTGATCACCTTCACCCGCCCGGTGTGAGGACATCCGCACCCTCGACCACCGCGACTTTCGCGTGTTGACCACCTGCCGGCACCCGGTATGAATGTTGTTATGTCAGAACAGTTGTCGTCCGGTGTCAGCCCATGGGATCTCGTCGCCGAGGGATACGCCGCGACCGGCGCGACCGTGCTCGCTCCCTTCGCCGCTCACGCACTCGAATACGTCACCATCAGCTCGGAATCGAAGATCGTCGACGTGGCGGCGGGTACCGGGTTGTTGAGCATCGCGGCCGCCGAGCTCGGGGCCGAAGTGCGAGCCGTCGATCTCTCGGCGTCGATGATCGACCACCTGGTCGCGGCCGCCGCCGACCAGCCCACGATCACCGCGCAGGTCGGTGACGGACAGGCATTGCCCTACGACGACAACCAATTCGACGCGGCCTTCTCCCTGTTCGGCCTGATGTTCTTCCCCGACCGGGCCAAGGGCTTCGCCGAATTGCACCGCGTCCTGCGCCCCGGCGGCACCGCGGTCGTCGCCGCCTGGGCGTCTGCGGCCGAATCCTCCCTCATGCGCGCGTTATTCGGCGCGCTCGTTGCGACTGATCCGACAGCCGCACTGCCACAACCGAATCCGCGCAGCCTCGAGAACCCCAGAGTCTTCGACGCGGAGATGCGCGCGGCAGGCTTGCTCGACGTGCGGATCGAGCAGCACACCGTCGAGGTGCACTACCCGGATGCCACCGCCCTGTGGGAATCGCTGACCCGCAGCAGCGCCAACCTCGCCGTCGTGAGAGACGAAGTGGGCGAGCAGGAATGGCAACGTCGCACGGAAGCGGCCGTCGACCATCTCACCGTCACCTACCGCCCGAACACTCCACTGCGCACCACCGCACTCTTCGGCATCGGCACCGCGCCCTGAGACGCCGACGGCGCCCTGCCCGGGTGGACAGGGCGCCGTCGATCGGCGTACCGCGTGACTAGCGCGGTGCCATGCGCAGGGCGCCGTCCATGCGGATGGTCTCGCCGTTGAGGTAGTCGTGCGCGGCGATGTATTCCACCAGCTGGGCGTATTCGTCGGGGCGGCCGAGGCGGGAGGGGAAGGGGACGCCGGCTTCGAGGCCCGCGCGGTATTCGGGGGTGACGCCGGCCAGCATCGGGGTGTCGATGATGCCGGGGGCGATCGTGTTGACGCGGATGCCGAACTGGGCGAGGTCGCGCGCGGCGGGGACGGTCATGCCGTGGACGCCACCCTTGGAGGCGGAGTAGGCGATCTGGCCGATCTGGCCTTCGAACGCCGCGACCGAGGCGGTGTTGATGACCACGCCGCGCTGGCCGTACTCGTCGACCGGTTCGGTCTTGGCGATCACGTCGGCGGCCAGACGCATCACGTTGAACGTGCCGAGCAGGTTCACGGTGATGACGGTGCGGAACAGCTCCAGGTCGTGCGGGCCGTTCTTGGACAGGATGCGACCCGCCCAGCCCACACCGGCACAGTTGACCACGATGCGCAGCGGCGCCGGGCCCTCGGCGATCGTGGCGATCGCGGCGGCGACCTCGTCACCGCTGGTCACGTCGGCCGCGATCAGGGTGACGCCGGCGGGGACGTTGTCGCCCGCGCGCTCGATGGACTGGGGGACATCCAGGCCGAAGACGGTGGCGCCCGCGTCGGCGAGCCGCTTGGCGGTGGCGGCACCGAGGCCGGACGCGCCTCCGGTGACAATGGCGGCGGAACCCGAAATCTCCACTGATGGTCCTCTCTGTGTTGTTTTGCGGCTGGTGCCGCTGTTCTCGGCGCTTAACTCCGCCTCTTCCCTCCCTACGGGTACTCCTTCGTCGCACCCTTCGGTCAGTCCATCGGCGGAGGCGCGCCGAGAACGTGCTCCTTCGTCGCACCCCCAGGTAGGGCGGGGTACGTCGAGAACATGCTCTTTCGTTGCACCCCCAGGTAGGGCGGGGTACGCCGAGAACATGCTCTTTCGTCGCACCCCCAGGTAGGGCGGGGTACGCCGAGAACATGCTCTTTCGTCGCACCCCCAGGTAGGGCGGGGTACGCCGAGAACGTGCTCCTTCGTCGCACCCCTGAGTGTTCGCGGGCGGGGGTACGCCGTGAATTCTATGGGTTGCGGCTTATTGTGCCGCTTGCCAATAAGGGCACCTTAGCGCGTGGGGGGTGTGGTCTGGAACACCCATATCGGGCAGTGCGGAAATCGTCGTGAACACCGGTGTTTGCCGGTGGTAGCGTGCCGTCATGAGATCGTTCGCCGGTCCTTCTGTGGCCGGACGCAAGGTCCTGATCACCGGGGCCGCACGTGGGATCGGTGCCGCGCTGGCTCGGCGATTGGCCGCTCGCGGCGCCCATGTCGCCCTGCTCGGGCTCGAACCGGAACTGCTGGCCGAAGTGGCCGCGGAATGCGGTGATGTGCCCTGGCGGTATTGCGATGTGGCCGATCGGGGGCAGGTCGAGCGGGTGGTCGAGGCGCTGGTCGCCGAACTCGGCGGGCTCGATGTGCTGGTGGCCAATGCGGGGGTCGCCAAGCAGATGGCGATGATCGGCGGGGATCCGTCGGTGCTCGAGGAGACCCTCGCGGTGAACGTGCTCGGGGTCGCCTACGCCGTGTCGGCGGCGGGCGCGCATCTTTCGCATCCGGGCGGGTATGTGCTGATGATGTCGTCGATCTCCACGTCCGTGCAGTTACCGCTCGGCGGGGCCTACAGTGCCTCGGCCGCGGCGGTGGCCTCGCTCGGCGCCACGCTGCGCGCGGAACTGCGGTCGAGCGGGGCGAAGGTCGGGGTCAGCTATTTCGCCGGGATCGACACCGACATGACGGTGCGCGGATTCGGGACAGCCGCCGCGCACACCGTGCTGGGGGAGACCAGCCTGACCGGGATCTCGCCGGTCGGACCCGCGGTCGAAGCGCTGGAACGAGCCATCGCGCGACGACGCAAGACCGTGGTCTCACCCTGGTGGGTGGCGCTGGTCCGGCCGTTTCGGCTGCTGGCCCAGCTGGTCGTGCAGCGGGTGCAGGGCGACCGCCTGGCCCGCGCCATCGACATCGCCCGCACCGAGGACGCTCCCTTCACCACCGAACAGCCGGCCCGACCCCGCAGAATGGAACGGCAACCATGAGCGATTCGACTCTGCGGCAACAACTTCCGCGTGGCCGGCACCACCTGTCGCGTGCGGAAGTCATCGCCTCTCAGCGTGAGCGCATTCTCGTCGCGATGGGCGAGGCGATGACCGTCGGCGGCTATGTCGGAACGCCGGTCGCGGCCGTGCTCAAGCGGGCCGGGGTTTCACGGGAAACGTTCTACGAGTTGTTCCGCTCGAAGGAGGACTGCTTCAACGCGGCCTTCGATCGGGTGTCGGGCGCGCTGGCCGAGAAACTCCAGACGGTGATCGCCGACTGCGCCGACACCGACGCGCTCACCAGGATGGACCGCATCCTCACCGCCTACTTCGACCACATGATCGACGACCCGGCCTCGGCCCGCCTGTTCCTGGTTGAGGTCTACGCGGTCGGCCCGTCGGCCATCGAGGCGCGGATGGCCTTGCAGCATCGTTTCGTCGACGTGGTCGCCACCATGCTCGGCGCCGAATCCTCCGACCAGCAGTTCGCCTGCGCCACCCTGGCGGCCGCCATCGGCGCCATGGTCACCGGCCGGATCGCCGCCGACGACCCGGACAGTCTGCGCGGCATCAAGGACCAGCTGATCGCACTGGCCGAGCGTTCCGGCACGCTCTACGGCAACGCCTTCGCTTAACCGAGGTCAGCAGGTTCGCGAGGTCTGCCGCACGTACTCAGCCCGCGATTTCGGCGAGCTCGCTGTCGGCGGACTTCACCCGCTTACGCCAGACCGCGACACCGAGCCCGAACAGGACGGGTGCGATCAGGGCGACTCCCACCGAACCCCAACCACCCAGCGAGGGCACGAACGCGTCGAGCACGGTTTTGCCCGCGAAGAACAGGAACAGCAGGCCCGAAGCGATGGCGATGCCGCGCTCGGGCAGGTGCTTGCCCGCGATCTTGCCGACCAGGATCGCCAGTCCACCCGCGGCCACCATGCCGGCGACCGAGCCGATCCAGACGGCCAGCCAGTTGTTGTTGGAGGCGAGGGCGGCGGCGGCGAACATGGTGCGGTCGCCGAGTTCGGCGAGGGTGAAGGCGGAGATGACGACCAGGAAGGCGTTGCGAGCGCTCGGCGCCGCAGGAGCTTCTTCGGAGTCGTCAGTGCTGGTCAGTGCGTCACGCAAGGTCCAGAGGCCGACCACCAGCAGGGTGAGCGCGGTGATGACGGCGATCGCGTTCGCGGGGAGTGCGGTGCCGAGGAAATGGCCGACGCCCGCGGCGATGAGGTTCACGGCGACGCTGGCGACGCTGATGCCTGCCAGCACCACCCACCAGCGGTAGCGCAGCGAGAAGGTCAGCGCCATGAGTTGCGATTTGTCGCCGAGCTCGGCGAGGAAGAGCACGCCGAAGCTCAGCAGGATCGTGGCGATCATGAAGTCAGCTCCCAGGAAATACTCCGGCCTGTGGCTGAAAGACGGGTGCGCCTCCAGCCACACCGGTCTACGGATCGGTTCGTGGCCGAAGGTCTCGCCCACCGGTGATGGCCGGTTCGCGCAGCCGGACCGCACCGAGTTCCGGCGGACGATCAGTATGTCGACTGGGCGATTGCGGGCTACTCCCCTTCGCTGTTGTCCACTGTAGCCCGGTTGCTCCGGGTATGCCAACTCCTGGTAATCCAAATCTCAATGGGCACAATAAGTTTGGCTATGCGGCGGTGATAGTTCGGTTTCCCTGATTTCAGTCGCACGCAGACCCGTTGCCGGCCGTTCGCCGACCGCGATACGAGCGAAAGATTCAGGCCGCCAGCAGCATCGCGAGCACGGCGGTGTCGGGATCGCTGATCAGATCCATCCCGACCCGGCTCACCAGCGAGGTGATCGTGCCGTCGAGTTCGGCCTCGGCCCACGCCGCGCGGTGCTCCAAGCCGAGATGCGGCACGCCCGGCAGCAGCACGCAGCCCGAGGCCGCGCCCGCGCATTCGGGCAGCGACGGACGGGTCTCCGAAGGCGGATGCAGCATCAGCAGCGCGGGTGGCACGTGCGCGGCGAACCGGCCGGGTTCGATCGCCTCGTCCCCGATTACCGGCCCTTCCGCCATCACCAGCCCCACCGTGCCGGGTTCCGGGTCGTCGGGCAGCTCCTCGCGCACCCCGAACACCGTGGTGGTCACCAGCAGCCCGGGCATCGACGCCACCCGCACGGCCAGCACCAGCACCTGCGCCCATTCCTTGGTGGTATCCGGCCACCGTCCCGAAACCACGAACCCGCTCAATCGCCCACGCGCCTGAAAGGGCGTGATCCCGATCGGACCCTGTGTATTCATGATGGCCTCCCGACTAACGGGGGCGACTGTGCCCGTATATGACAGGAATAGCCCCTAACCCGTCTGGCACACAAGTACCAAAGAGTGCTAATCGGGCAAAACGACAACGGGCCCGCATGCGAAAGTCGCATGCGGGCCCGTTGAAAAGGCTTAGATCACCCGAAGATGAGGCCCTTGCCCTGCGAGACTGCGCGGGAGAAGCGGTCCTGCACGTCGGCCCAGTTGACGACGTTCCAGAACGCCGTCACGTAGTCGGCCTTGACGTTCTTGTACTGCAGGTAGAAGGCGTGCTCCCACATGTCGACCTGCAGCAGCGGGATGATGCCGATCGGCACATTGGCCTGCTGGTCGTACAGCTGGAAGGTCAGCAGCTTCTGGCCGAGGGTGTCGTAACCCAGGACGGCCCAGCCGGAGCCCTGCAGGCCGTTCGCGGCAGCGGTGAACTGCGCGCGGAACTTGTCGAACGAACCGAACTGGTCGTCGAGCGCGGCGGCCAGGTCACCGACCGGCTTGTCGCCACCGTTGGGCGAGAGGTTCTTCCACCAGATGGAGTGGTTGGTGTGGCCACCCAGGTGGAACGCCAGGTTCTTCTCGTTCAGGAAGATGGCGGCGTGGTCGCCGGCCTCACGGGCGGCTTCCAGCTTCTCCAGTGCCGCGTTGGCGCCGGCGACGTAGGCGGCGTGGTGCTTGGTGAAGTGGATCTCGTTGATCTGTCCGGAGATGTGCGGCTCCAGTGCGCTGAAGTCCCAATCGAGTTCGGGCAGTGTGTAGACGGCCACGATGTCCCTTTCCGTGTGTCGGGCTGTGTGCGCCCAGTTCGGACGACAACACCAACCATCATTCGTACACCCGCCCGGTGCAACCCGCGCACCTTGCCCCCGCATTCCCCAACCTGGGTAGGTAATCCTGATGTGTCTCTACCCGGAGGGGCCCGCCCCGATCTGGACTGACCGGAGGGTGCGACGAAGGAGTGCCCGGAGGGAGGGAAGATCGGGGGCCCGAAGGGCCCCGACTCGAGCGCGTCAGCGCTCCAATAAACACAGCAAGGTTCACCGCCCCGGGCACGGTGAACCCCGACGTCTTTCTACAGCGGCGGCGCGATATCGGCCTTGGTTGTCCTGGCATCACCCGCGGCATGCGCATCCCACCAGCGCCGCCCGCCTTCGATGAACTCCTTCATCGGGATCTCGCTCCCCGCGGTGTCGGTGACAGCCATCTTGTCGAACCACACCCGCACATCGAGCTCACGCGGATCGATCCCCTCTTCCTGCGAGAACTCGATGACATGGGCGGCGATGCGCTGATCGAGCACGGTGTCGAAGCTGAGCAGCTCACTCCACAGCGTCCACCCGCTGTCGTCGAGGTCGATGAACTCCCACCCGTGCAGCCCGCCGCCGCCGAAGCTCGCGATGGCCTCGTCGAGCTGGTCGAGGGTCAGCGGAAGCACGCGGGCGTCGACATCGTCCCAGCGCTGGATGCGCAGGGAGGCCGCCACCCGGGTGACTCCGGTGAAGGTGAGCAGGACTTTCGTGTCGATCGGCGTTGGTCCATCCGTTGGTAGCGTCAGCACCTCCAGAGCGAGTTGCAGCCGGCCCGCCGCGGCATCCACTTCTACCCCTAGACACGTGGATTCAGACAAAGCGGTATTCAAGCCGTTGATGTCGAAACTGTCGAGTAGCCCCCTGCTCACGTTCATGCGCCCAGGCTACCGATCTGGCCGCCCAGATCCCAGGATTTAAGATTTTCTCTAGTGTTCTCGTTTTTATGGAACCGAATCGGTCCCGCTTGCGTCCAAGTAGATGTCGGGACAGAACGCACTCCACGAATCCCGACGTCAGCGGCGAACGACCGCTCCGGGATGACATGGAGGGGAGTCCCGGATCGGTCGTTCTCGGCTGGTTCCACCCGGGGAGTCGGCGTCGCCGGCAGCCGGTCCCGTTGAATGTGTGCTGACCGATAGCTGGACCCCGTGCGACACCTCGTCCTCGCACAGGCTCGCCCGGCGATCCGCGCGGCATGGCAGGATCGAGGCGTGACGAGCTCCGATGTCCCCACGGTGCCGGTGGGTGCGGTACCCGCCGCGTTCGACCACGCGGCCCCGGTGCCGGGCGCGCAGCTGCTCGACGTGCGCGAACCCGACGAATGGAACCTAGGGCACGCGCCGGGCGCGATCCACATCCCGATGGTCGACGTGCCTGCCCGCCTCGACGAGCTCGATATCGACGCCGAGCTCTACATCGTGTGCAGACAGGGCGGCCGGTCCATCGAGGTCGTCCGGTATCTCGCCCACATCGGGTACGAAGCGGTCAATGTCGCGGGGGGCATGGTGGCCTGGCAGCAGACCGGCCGCCCGGTGGTCGCCGACGGCGACCACGAAGCCAAGATCTACTAGTCCGGAAGCGGGGTGCGCGGGTGAGTTCGGTGGTGCAACCATGTGCACGCTGTGGTGCGCGGTGGGCCGTGCAGGGCGCGCCGATGCACTGGTGCCCGCGCTGCCGAGGGGTGCTGCTCTCGCCCGGCAAGGTCGACGCACCGGCCACCCAGCGCAACTACCGCTGGGTCGCGCGCAGGCCCGACCACCGCACCCGTAAAGCGGGCGCGACCACCTCGGCCCCGCTCGGGCCGACTCCCCGCTACACCCAGACCCCGCGCTGGGGCCTGCTCGATCCGCCGCCGTCCGCGGCCCGCACGCCCGAGCGCCCCCTGCGTGGCATCGCCGCCCACCGCGACCGGCTGCTGATCGGCACCACGATCGCGTTCCTGCTCGCCGGGCTGGCCGAGTACGGCCGCTACCTGATCCTGTTGCAGAACCGCGTCCGGCTCATCCCCGGCTGGCTGCTGTCGATCTCCGACGCGACGGTGCTGGTGTTCGGCATCATCGCGCCGATCTACGCGCTGGTGACCGCGGTGGCGCTGGTCGCCTGGCTGATCGAAGCGCGCACGATCGTGTTCACGGCCTACGGCAGGCGCGACCCGCGCACACGGTGGTCGCTGATCGCGGGATGCCTTGTGCCGGGCGTCAATCTGATCTGGCCCGGCGTGTTCATCACCGAATTACTCGGTGCCGACCCCGATCCGCGTTCGCACCGGGCCGTGCGGATCTGGTGGGCCGCTTGGGTATTGAGCGGGCTGCTGTTGGTCGCGGCGACGCTGTGGCGTGACGCGTCGACCTTGCAGGCCGAGGCCGACGGCGTCTCGTTCACCGGGTTCACCAACCTGTGCGCGGCCGGGTTCGCCGTGCTCACGCTGTGGATGGTGCGCACGCTGGAAGGTCGTGACCTGCGCGGGGAGATCAGGTCGGCGCATCGCTGGGTGATGGCGGCCGATCCCGCCGAGGTCGTCATCGCGCCGGTCGAGCCGGGAGCTGTCGCTGTGCGCGATGCGGTCGGGCACGATGAGGTCGAACGCGCGAATTCTGACCGGACAGGCGAGAATACGCAGGAGGAGGTCGTGGCCAAGTGAGCCAGAGCAATCGCCCACCCTTCGTGGTGGCGCATCGTGGCGCGTCGGCGGCACGACCCGAGCACACCCTCGCCGCGTACGAGCTAGCGCTGCAGGAGGGTGCCGACGGTGTCGAATGCGACGTCCGGCTCACCCGTGACGGCCACCTGGTCTGCGTGCACGACCGCACCGTCGACCGCACCGCCGACGCCACCGGCCTGGTCAGTGAACTGACGCTGGACGAGTTACGCGACATGAACTTCGGCTCCGACGAAGAGCCGCAGGGCGTGCTCGCGCTGAGCGACCTGATCGGACTCGTCCTCGACTGGCGCACCCGCCCGACGAAACTGTTCATCGAGACCAAGCACCCGGTGCGCTACGGCGCCCTGGTGGAGAACAAGGTGCTCGCCGAACTCCAGCGTTTCGGCATCGCCACGCCCGCCTCGGCCGATCATTCTCGCGCGGTGGTGATGTCGTTCGCGGCGACCGCGGTCTGGCGGATCCGCCGTGCCGCACCGCTGTTGCCCACTGTGCTGCTCGGCGAATCGTCGCGGTTTCTCGGCGGGGGCGCGGCCACCACGGTCGGCGCGACCGCTGTCGGCCCCTCGGTGAAAACCCTGCGCGAGCATCCCGAACTCGTCGACAAGGCCGCCGCGGCGGGACGGGCCACCTACTGCTGGACCGTTGACGATCCCGAGGACGTGACGTTGTGCGCCGACCTCGGCGTCAGCTGGGTCGCGACCAACCACCCCGGCCGCACGAAAGCGCTACTGGCCGGAGTCTGACACCGACGCGGCCTCCGGCGAGCCTGGACAGGGGGCGCGGTAAGCGAACTCGCTGCTCGGCCATAAACTCCACGCGTGGGTAAAAGCAAGCGGAACAGTCCGAAGCCCGACAGTAATCGGGCTCAGCGTCTCGCGCAGCGGCGTGCGGCGCAGGAGCAGGCATCCGCGGCCGTGACACGGCCGTTCGAGGGTCTTGCCGCCGAATGTGATCTGGTGGCGCTGCGGGAGTTCGTGCCGTCGGCGACCGCGACCTTGAAGCTCGCGCCCGGTGTGGCCGCGCAGCGTGAGGTCACCCTGGCGACGGTGCTACCCGGCGCGGTGGCCGCGCTGGTGCGGGCAGGCGACGAGCCGGTCGGCTTCGTCGGCACGCAGATGCAGTTCCGCGGCGACGACCCGTCGGCCGATATCGCGGCGGCGATCCTGTGGACCCAGTCAGCCGAGCCCGGTGAATCGCTGAACTCCGCCGACGCCATCGACGGCGGTCCGCGCCTTGCCGATGTCATCGATCCCGGTGCCGACCTCGAGCTCACCGTGCACCAGGACTTCGACTGGTGGGTGCCCGAGGGTGTCACCCCGGATCCGCAGGTGGCGGCGACGATCGAGCAGGCCAAGCAGGCCATCATGCCCTCGGCACGCCTTGACCTCGGCCCGGATTCGATCGGCGCGGCCTGGTGGGTCGACGCGGGCGAGAAGGCACACGTGCGCTGGGTGCGTCCCGAGGACGAGGACGCGCTGATGCTGGCCCTGGCTCGCGTGCACGCCACCGGTGGCCTGCACCTCGGTGAGGGTTCGCGCTTCGCGGGTTCGTTCCGCACGCACGGTCTGCTGGTGCCGGTGTTCGACCTCGATCCCGAGCGGCACCCGGCCGAATGGGAAGCTCCCGCACGGGAATTCGGTGCTCGCCTGGCCGAAGCGCTGGCGTCGGATGCGCCGATGACCACCGAGGAACGTCGTTCGCGTGATGGTCTGCGTTCGCGTCAGGTCACTCTGCGCTGAACTTAATGAAACATGCTTCTTTCACAGATGCGGTCGGCTAGGTTCACGACTCAGCCGACCAATCGGTGATGACGAAAGAAGAGGCATCGTGGAATTTCTCGGATCAATCGCCGGTCTCGCCCAGATTCTGATCGGCACTGTGCTGGCCAACACCGGCTCGGGTGGCTCCGGCTCCGGATGGTAGACGCGCAGGAAGGATTCGGCTCGCTGCCCGCGAGCCGAATCCTTCCGCGTTCGAGCTAGACGCTGCCGCCCGCGACCGACGGTGCGCCGGACGCCTCCTTCGTGGTGCTCAGCTCACGCCACATGAACGCCTCCAGGTCGAACAGGTTCGACCCGGCGCGATCGGCGATCGTGAGCAGCGTGGTCATGTGCGCCACTTCTTCGACCTGTTCCTTCAGGAACCACTGCATGAACTGCTCGCCGAGGTAATCGCCCTCTTCGCGGGCGGTGCTCGCCAGCTGCACGATCTGGTCGGTGACCGTCTTCTCCTGGGCCATCGCCAGCTCGATCGGCTCACGGGCGGACTCGAACTTCGACTTCGCCGCATCGATGCCCGAGATTTCTACGGAGAGGTCACGGTCGACGAAATACTGCACGATCATCATCGCGTGATTTCGTTCTTCCACCGACTGTGCGTAGAAACGCTTGGCCAGCTGCGGCAGGTCGTTGTTGTCGAACCACACCGCGATCGCGATGTACTGGTGCTCGGCATTGAACTCATGCCGGATCTGATCTTGGAGCAGAGTATGGAACTTGCTACGCGGGGCTTCCGGATGAATCGACATGTCGGCAACATTAATGCTGGTCATAGGGGGTTGTCATCCAAGTGCAGCCTTATTGAGGACAGTATTCCCTAACCAAGCATTTCCTAAGTCGCACCGGCCATTCGGGGTGCGGTGGTATCTACGCGCACCGTGCCACGCAGTTCGCGGCGAATGAATTCCTCGACGTCGAACAGGTTGTCCTGGCGGTCGAGCACGGTAAGCAGTGTGGTCATTCCGGCGACATCGTCGACCTGTTCACCCAGGAACCACTGCATGAATTGTTCGCCGAGGAAATCATTCGTGTCGCGCGCGGCCGCGGCGAGCGCGCTGATCTGCGCGGTGGTGGCCTGTTCACGGTCGAGCAGAAAGGCGATCGCGGCGCGCGGGGAATCGAATTCCGAGCGCACTTCGTCGAGCCCGCCGATCATGATCGGCACATCGCGGTCGAGTAGGTACTGCACCATGCGCATCGCGTGCCCGTGGTTCGCCGTCGAGCGCGCGTAGGTTTGCCCGGCCAGCTCGGGTAAATCCTTGGCGTCGAAATAGACGGCGGCGGCCAGATACTGATGAGCCGCGGTGAGACCGGCTCTTACCTGGTCACGCAGGAGTTCGGTGAACGACAGGTTCTCGGACATACCTCGACGTTACCGCGTGAGCAGCTCCTCCGGAATCTGCTGATCGGTGGCGAGCGCCTCGAAGAACCCGGAGGCCTTCGACTTGTCCCAGAGCAACACGTTGCCCACGTCGGTGTCGTCGAATCCGCCGATCGGGACGCTGGTGGTAACGGTGTCGCCGCGCATCGCCCAGCCGAGCGCGGCCAGGTTCCAGATGTGGTCGCCGTCATCGACCTTCAGCGAAGCCGCGACCCCGGTTGCCATGGGCCACAAGGCGAACGGATTCACGAGGGTGCCCACGCTCGTGGCCTTCTTCAGTAGCGCCGCCATGAACTTCCGCTGGTTGTTCATCCGGTCGACATCGCCCATCGGGGTGGCTCTGGTGCGAACGAAACCGAGTGCTTGCGGGCCGGTCAGCTCCTGACAGCCCGCGGGCAAGTCGAGCCCGGCCAGCGGGTCGACGATCGGATCGTCCAGGCACATCTCGAGCCCGCCCAGCGCGTCGACAACGCCGGCGAAACCACCGAAGCCGATCTGGGCGTAGTGGTCGATCCGCACGCCCGTCGCTACCTCCACAGTCTGGACCAGCAGTGACGCGCCACCGATCGCGAACGACGCGTTCAGCTTGTCCTTGCCGTGGCCGGGGATGCTCACGTAGGAATCGCGCGGGAGGCTGACCATCGTGGTCGGGCCGGAGGACGGGATGTGCACCATCATGATCGTGTCGGTGCGTTCGGATCCGGTGTCGCCGCCGGTCGCCAGTTCCTGTTCCTGCTCGGTCGAGAGGTCGCTACGGCCGTCGGAGCCGACCAGCAGCCAATTGGTGCCGGGGGTATCGCCCACGCGGTCGCTGTAGGAGGACAGCGCGGTGATGCGGGTGAGCGAGTTGTCCAGGTGCACGACCGCGGCGATGAGGCCGGCGATCAACAGCACCACGATCACCGTGAACCACCGGAACGGATGACGTCTGCGCCTGCGCCGCGGCGGCCGCGGCTGCCTGCCCCCGTTGACCGGCGGGGGAGTGCGCCGGGGTGGCACACCGTCGTGATGGGGGACCGGTCGCTGGGTCGGCGCGTGTCTGACCTGCTCACGTGGTCTTTGCGGCGGTGACTGACGCGGCTTCTCGCGCTCGTACGGCATCTGCGAATAGGCCAGCGGCTGGTCGCCGGAATTGCGGTGCAGCACCTGGGTGGGTTCCACGTGCGACGCGCCGCGCCGAGGTGCCGGGTTGTAGCGAACCGTCGGCCCATCCTCGGGATGCGGACGCCGATCGTTGCCGGGCGGACGGCCGTATCGCGGATCGGGTGGCACCGCGCGACCCTGGGGTGGCACAGGACGACCTTGTTGGGGCACCGAGGGACCGCCGGGGCGGCCGGACGTCGGCGGCACCCGGCGTCTACGGGGGTCCTCGCGGGGATCGTCGCCGTTCATCACCGTCAAACTCTACTGATCGTGGGGAGCGCGAGTCGGTTCTGCGCGCTCGGTCACTACTGGGATACCCCGCGTGCGGGCCATTGTTAGCGCGAAACGCGGTGATGTGGTGAAACTCGCCGCGACACGCCGTTCAGGTCATGGCCGCAATGGCGTGTCGGGGCAATTGCTGGTGCGCCCAGCTTCACTCACGGCAGCCAGCCGACGCGCCCGCGCAGCACGTTGTAGCCGAGATAGGCGACAGCGTCGATCGTCGCGTGGGCCAGGATCAGCGGCCACAGGCGGTTGGTTCGCTGCCAGTAGCGGCCGAAGATCAGGCCCATCACGATATTGCCCAAGCCGCCGCCGATCCCCTGGTACAGGTGATAGCTGCCGCGCAACAGCGCCGACGCGGCCAGCGAGGAGTTCTCCGACCAGCCGAGCCTGCGCAGCCGGGTGATCAGATAGCCGACCACCAGCACTTCCTCGGCGACGGAATTCGCACACGCCGACAGGATCAGCACCGGCAGCCGCCACCAGTGTTCCGACAGCGAACTCGGCACGATGGTGACGCTCACTCCCATCGCGTGCGCGACCAGATACAGCGCGAGTCCCGGCAACCCGATCACCGCGGCCAGCGCAAGACCCGCCACGATATCGCCACGCCGGATCCGTGCCAGCCCGATCAGCCGCGGCCCGATCCCGCTGCGCCACAACAGGTACAGCCCCAACGCCGCCCACGCCATCAGCCTGGTCACCCCGACGAGCTGGAACAGCAGATCGAGGAACGAATTGTTCGACCGCGACGCGTTCAACGCCACCGTCCGCCCACCGACCCCACCCGGCGCCAACGCCGAATCGAGCAGGGACAACCCGGCACTGATCCCACTCAACCCGAAGGTCACGAGCAGCACGACCGCGATCTCGACGCGCAGCCCGAACCTGTCGCGCTCGCTCAGCTCGGTCTGGGGAGGATCGACACGCATGCCGCGCAGTGTAAACAGCGAACACGCCGCAGTCTGTTCCCGCCGGGCCCGGCGACCCGAAGTGAGACGCACCCCCCACGTGATCCAAAGTCACCCGAGCCCGCAGGGCAGACGGCGTCCACAACCTGGGCCGGGTAGCCCCGAACTGTCACCACCTACGTAGACAGCCTGGGCCGGGCGATCCTGATGTGTCTCTACCCAAAGGGGCCTCAGGGGCCCCGCTCGAGCGCGCCAGCGCTCCAAAAACACAGCCGATCAGATACGCCGCATACCGTTCAAGAACGGGCAGCCCGCCAGCACGCGAACCGCGCGGCTCAACGATTCGACGCTATCGGCAGGGGTGGGAAAGGGAAGGCGCACATCATGATCGCCATCGTTGCTCTCGACCCGCAGCGTGAGCCCGTAGCGGTCGATGGCGAGCGGATGCACGAGCCCCCCGCGCAGCCGGGTCGGCAGATGACGAGCCAGCTGGGCGACGATGTCGGCGTGATCCTCCGACATGTGTTGCAGCCAGGCGCTTTCCAGCTCGCAGAACGGATCGGCCGTCGCGGCGCGCAGGTCCGCGTGGTCGACGGATTCCGCGCCTGCGGTGTCGGCCAGTACCGCCGAATTCACCACGATCCGCAGCAGCGTGACGCCGTGCCCGACATCGAGCAGCCCCGGATGCGGGAACTCCTTGGCGATTTCGACGGCGAGCGCGCGCTGCGCCTGCTCGGGTACCTGGCGCACCCATCCGCGCAACCACACCAGCGCCCGGACCGGCTCACGCAGCGGTAGCGGCGCGTGATCGGTGAGTTCGAGTACCGCGGAGGTCTCGTTGGCGGTGGCGGCCAGCGCCGCCGCGAGTGAGGACGCGGGCACCGCGATCACCGCGTCGCCGCAGCGGCGCA
The DNA here is from genome assembly GCF_042754695.1 of Nocardia sp. NPDC059195. Taxonomy (NCBI): domain Bacteria; kingdom Bacillati; phylum Actinomycetota; class Actinomycetes; order Mycobacteriales; family Nocardiaceae; genus Nocardia; species Nocardia sp. NPDC059195. Next base: position 109,052 of record NZ_JBHZBG010000005.1, read on the forward strand.
GGTGGTGCAGCGTAGTGGGAACCGGGTCGATACCGGGGAGCGCGAGCACCGCTGTCTCGGCGTGAGCGCACGCGCTTCGCACCCGCTCGGCGGTGGTCGGCGCGAGGATCGTGGTGGGGCTCGACATGACAACCTCCGCGAACGTTTGATTAGGTAAACCTAAGCTAAGTTACAAACGCCCGACGCGCAAGAGGACACCACGATGAATCGAGCCGATACGGTGGACGGATGACGCACGACGACCACGGCGACGACCATTCCGCCCCCGCCGAACCCGTCCTGCTGAACCTGTCGGCCCCCGCCCGCCGCAGCCTCGTGGCCGACCTGGTCCGCCCCGACGGCAGTTCCCCCACCCCCGTCGACGTCGACATCCCCGACCCCGAGCTCACCGCCTTCCTGGCCGGCATCGCCCACGCCGACCACGGCTTCACCGCCCGCACCACCAGCGGCCCCCGCGCCCTGGCCGTGGTCGCAGGCACCGTAGCGGCCCTCTGCGGCGAAGACATCCCCACCGCCCTCACCACCCCCGACCTCCCCTTCCTGAAGGCACTGAAGCCCGCGGCGATCGAGGCCACCCGCACCGTCCTCTTGGCCATCGAAACCCCCAACGAACAGGCAATCACCGAAGCATTGCGCGTACTGGGCCACTAATCCCAAGCCCCGATTGGGTAGCCCTGATGTGTCCCCACCTGCGTGCACAGCCTGGGCCGGGTAACCCTGATGTGTCCCCACCTGCGTACACAGCCCGGGCCGGTAACCCTGATGTGTCTTCACCCGGAGGGGCCCGCCCCGATCTGGACTGACCGGAGGGTGCGACGAAGGAGTGCCCGGAGGGAGGGAAGATCGGGGGCCCGAAGGGCCCCGACTCGAGCGCGTCAGCGCTCCAATAAACACAGCAAGGTATACCGCCCCGGGCCCGGTTTTGCCTGAGTGGCAAGGTCCACCGCCCTCCGACCACCACTCGTTTCCCGCCGCACCATATGCCTGACCTTCGAGTCCGAAACCCAGCCGACACCAGCCGCTAAAGTTGCTGTGTGCCGCGTATTGCGTATTTCGGGCCGTCCGGGACCTTCACCGAGATGGCGCTGGCTAAGTTCGAGAACTCGGGGGCCTTCGACGGGCCGGTCGAGCGGGTCGCCGCGCCGAGCCAAGGGGCGGCGCTCGACCTGATCCGGGCCGGGCAGGTCGACGGTGCGGTGGTGCCGATCGAGAGTTCGGTGGAGGGCTCGATCCCGGCGACCCTGGATTCCCTCGCCATCGGACCGCGTTTGCAGATCATGGCCGAGACCGAGCTCGAGGTGACCTTCACGGTCCTGGCGCGACCCGGAACCTCGCTGGCCGATGTGCGCACCCTGGCCGCCTATCCGGTGGCGGCGGCGCAGGTCAGGGAATGGGTGGCGCGCACTATGCCCGATGCGCGCCCGTTCACCTCGGCATCCAACGCGGCCGCCGCTGAAGACGTGGCGGCCGGAACAGCCGACGCCGCGATCTCGACCGCACTGGCGGGCGAACGACTCGGCCTGGTGACCTTGGCGGGCGGCGTGGCCGACCACGACCAGGCCATCACCCGCTTCGTTCTGGTCACCCGGCCGGGTGTGGCACCCGGCGCCACCGGCGCCGACCGGACCTCCGTCGTCCTGGAACTGCCCAACGAGCCTGGTTCGCTGATGCGCGCGTTCGCCGAATTCGCCACGCGTGGAGTTGATCTCACGCGCATCGAATCGCGACCAACCCGCACCGGCATGGGCACCTACCGGTTCTATCTCGACTGCGTCGGACACATCGATGACCCGGCGGTGGCCGAAACTTTGAAAGCCTTGCACCGCACCGCCCATATCCGATTCCTCGGATCATGGCCCGCGGCAGCGGCCATCGGCTCACCGCCGCCGTCGGACGAACCGGCCGCGGAATGGTTGACGCAATTGCGAAAGGGGGTCGCGGACCTATGACTACCCGCGCGAAACTGATTCTGGTGCGCCACGGCGAGACCGAGGGCAATGTCGCGAAGATCCTCGACACCGCGGTGCCGGGCCTGCCGCTGACCGAACGTGGTGTGGCGCAGGCGAAAGCGTTCGGCGCGGGCTTGACGCGAGCGCCCCAGGTACTGGTGTCGTCGGATGCGCTGCGCGCGCGACAGACCGCGAGCCACATCGAAGAAGCCACCGGCACACCGGCACACGTCCTCGACGGCCTGTACGAAGTGCAGGTAGGCGAGCTGCACGGCCGCTCCGACCGGGAAGCGCACGAACTCTTCCAGCAGATATATCGTGGCTGGCACCTCGGCGAGCTCGACGTCAGAGCCCCCGGCGGCGAATCCGGCCACGAAGTGCTGGCCCGCATCCTGCCCGTCCTCGACGGCCTGCGCGAGGAATTCCTCACCGACGACGCCGACGGTGACGTAGTGGTGGTGAATCACGGCGCCGCCATGCGCCTGATCGGCAAGGCACTGGCCGGGGTGGCGCCGCCGTTCACGACGAACAACCACCTCGACAACACCGAGACCATCGAACTGCTCCCCACCGAAGACGGCGGCTGGGAATGCCTACGGTGGGGCAAATTCACCCCACCGTTCACCGTCCAGGCAGACCCATCCGCCGACGACCCCATGGGTTAAACCAGGTTATTAGCTGTCGCGGTGGGGAATTCGGTGCGCACCGGGAGCGACTCGATGAGGTCGGCTACCGCGGTGCGCAGGCGGGCGTTGGTGCCGCTGGCGATGGACGACCACTTCACCCCGTCGTCGGCGACGCTGGCGGTGATGATGAATCTGCCTGCGCGCGTGTTGAAGACGGCGATGTGGTTGTCCTGGATATCGCGGGTGCCGTCGCCGTAGGCCACGCCGACGATCTCGGCGTAGGAATGGATCTCCACCAGTGCCGAGGACAGTGCCTGCGCGTCGGTGGCCGGATTGCCCACCTTGTTCAGGCGCTGCGCGGTGGCGGCCGCGTCGCCGGTGTCGCCGAAGATCGGCGCCAATTGTTCGGTGGGAGCGTTCATTCCGTACAGCTCGAGCGCTTCGACCGGCCCGAGCGCCTGCAGCACCGCGCCGGGTAGATCGAGACCGGCGTCGTCGATGACGTAGGACTCCGGCCCGCGCAAGGCGACGACCGCACGGTCGTCGCCCTGCGCCAGACAGAATCGGTTGACCTGGCCCGCCACCACCCACCGCAGCGCGATGATCCACTGCGGCCGGTAGAGCACCCGCAGCCGTTCGGCGAGCTCGGGTGCCACCACCTGGCCGAACAGCAGCTCGCGTTCGGCCAGGGCGGCCTGCGCCACGTTCATGGCGGCGTCGTGCGCGGTGACGTTGTCATAGCGGCCCATGGCGTCGAGCACCACGGGCATCTCGTCGAACTCCAGTTTCTCCAGGAGGAACTGCATGTCGTCGAGCGAGAGCACGACGGCGCCGAGCAGCGAACCTCCGCTGCCCGTGCCGAGAACCGTCACTTGGCCGATCCGGTGAGGTCGGCGCCGATCACGCCTTCGGCCGCGTAGCGACCATCGGTGAACTCGTCGGAGCGCACGTAGTCGACGCCATCGTGCTCGTCGTCTTCCTCGCCCTTCTGCCGGCTGCCCATCAGCGGGTTGCCGCCGGTGCTGTTGTTGCGCACAGGTGCGCTCTCGACCCGGTTGATGACCGATTCCGAGACCGGCGCGCTCGCGGTCGCGGCAGCCGGCGCACCCCAGCCATCGGGCATCTTCAGCGAGCCCGCGCTGACGCCGCCGAGACCGGCCGACGTGGTCGCCATGCCACCCATAGCGGCGCCTGCGGCACCGACACCTGCCATGGCGGGCGCGACGGCAGCGGTACCAGCGGGCGCGGTGACCGCGGAGATCGCGGAAGCGCCGATGTTGCCGACCGTGCTGACGCCGCTGGTGAGCACGCCACCGGCGGTGTTGGCCGCCTGGGTGGCCGCGCTGACCACACCGGGGTTGGACACGAAGGCCTGCGCCGCGGCGACCGCGGTCTGCAGCGGATCGCCACCACCGAAATCACCCTGCGACGCGGAGCCCGCACCGCTGGCGATGGCGGGCGGCATGGTGAATTCGCTGGGGACGGCGACGGTGGCCGACGTGGCGGCTTCGTAGGTCTCCATCACCAGTGCGGCGCGGATGTCCATGGCGTGGCGCGCGACCTCGGCGACCTCGAAGGCGCCGGAGACGACACCGGGCGGGTTGGCCGAAGCCGCGACCGCGGCGTTGGTGCCGACGATCTCGGGCAGGCTCGGCATCGCGATCGAGGCGACGGTGTAGGCGGTGGCGTTGGCCGCGCACTTGGCACTGGCCGCCGCGGACGCGATGCCCTGCTGGCTGGCCCAGCCCGCGAACGGGGCCAGACGCGCGAGCACGGCGATACCGTTGACGCCCTGGAGGCCGACACCGACCTCCGCGATCACGCGGGTGACGGTGAAGGCGGCGTCGCCCCACGCGGCCGCCAGCGTGCCCCACGAGGTGGCGGCGGCGCTGATCGGGATCGCGTGTGCGCCCGCGTTGAGGGTGGTGGAGTTCATTTCGGCCATACGAGGCAGCCAGAACACCCCGGTGATCCCTGCGGTCATGCTTGTTTCTCCCCTGAGTAAATGATCGTCGACGAGTTCGGTGCGACTACACCTGGACGGCGTTGATCGTCGCCGCGCGAGCTACGTCTTCCCCGATATGAGTGGTCAGCTGCGAGCGCAGGGTCGCGGCCGCGTGATGCAGCTCGAGGATTGCCTGGGCGACCGAACCGTCGTGCTTGGCGGCTGCGGTGTTGAAGTGCGACGCCGCGAGCAGCGACACCTCTTCGGCGCCGGACGGCAGCACATGCGTCGTCGGCCCGGCGAGCCCGGCCGCGATGGCGAGGCGCTCGGCGAGCAGATCCAACTCCGCGGACGCGGCGAGGACGATTTCAGGTGCAACGAGAACGTGTCCAACCATGACCCGACTCCTTCTGGTGGCGGCTATCGGGAACCACGAGAATTCCCCCTACGAGTACTAGGACGCGAGAGCGGGTCATTCGGTTCCCCCGATTCCCCACCCAGTTTCGCTAACCCCATCCCAGCTCATGCAACCGGTCGTCGTCAATCCCGAAATGGTGTGCTATTTCGTGGATCACGGTGATCGCGACTTCCTCGACCACCTCGTCGTCGGTGTTGCAGATGTCGAGAATAGCTTCTCGATAGATCGTGATGGTATCCGGCAACGATCCGGCGTAGTAGCTGTCGCGCTCGGTGAGGGCGATCCCGTGGTACAGCCCCAGCAACGAGGGTTCCTCGTCATTTCGGGGCTCCACCAGCACAACAACGTTGTCTATGGCACTGGACAGCTCCGCCGGGATCTGGTCGAGGGCATCGCCGACCAACTCCTCGAAACGCCACTGCGGCATCCGCTCGGACAACATCACCGCGGCTGGGGCTGGGGCGGCAGCGGCGCGGCGCCCGGCAGCGGAGCCGGCGTGGAGCGTCCGGAGTTCGGCGGGGGCACCGGTGCCTGCCCATCGATCAGGATCTCGCCGCGGGCCGAGCCGACGATCGGCGCGAAACCCTCACGGTCGGCACCTTTTCCGAGCCAGCAGTCCAGTTTGTGGCTGCCCGCGAGCCAGCTGGCCGGCTCCAGGTAGTCGAAGAACAGGGTCAGCGTCTTGTTGCGGATGGCGTCGGGGCTGCCGAGGTAGTCGCCGGAGAGCCGGTTGCATTCGGCTTCGACGAACTTGTCCTGTTCGGCCTCCGACGGGGGTCCGCCGGTGAAGGCGGTGGCCAGGTCGACGGTGCCGACGATCTCCACCGAGTGCGGTTGGGCACAGTCGACCGGGTCGGTCGGCAGATTCTGATTGATGCCGAGGCAGGTACCGGTGGCATGAATCTTGGACTGATCGCTGTCGGCCAGGCTGCCGATGCTGGCCGGGCTCGTTGCGGTGGCGGCGACCTGGACACCACAGCGCAGCGTCCGGTCGCCGTGCTGCCAACCCGCGGGGCTCGGCGACATCACATTCACCATGAACTTGCCGCGCGGATCGAATCGCCCGCCCAGATACTTCTGGACGGCGGTCACGCAGTGTTCGTCGCGCAGTTCGGTCATGCGCAGCGAATCGGGGTGACGGGTGCCCTCGGCGAACTCACGCCCGGGATAGGCACTGAGGTCGATGACACCCGCCACCTCGAAGAGGTGCTTGTCGGCGCAGCCCACCTTCACCAGGTCGCTACGGTCGGGCTTGGACCAGGTCAGACAGTCGCCCTGCGCCGCGCTGCTGAACTCTTTGTCGCGCACCACCGGGGCGGCACCGGGCTGGTGCGCTTCCACCTTGTCGGTGTCGAAGCCTGTCACGGCCATGGTGACCATGGCCGCGACGACCGCCCCGAGGGCGCCTATCAGCAGCCCCCAACGCAGTTTCGTCGCGGACAGGTGCAGGGCGCCGCCGCGATTGGGCGCGGCGGGTCCCTCGGCTGGGTTGCTCTGCTTCTTCGACATCGACGACGAGTGTATTTGTCGTGGCGGACTGCCGGGTCAGCCCCGCAGAGCTGACACGAAGATGCCCGGAATGCGGCGCAGTTTGCCGTCGCCGTAGAAATCGGTCAGTTTGCGGCCGGTGGCGGTGCCGGTCTTGTTCGAGACGAACCACGGCGGCTTCGGGGTGAGGGCGAATTCGCCGCGCAGAATCGAGCGCGGAGCGGGGCGGAAGGGCCCGCGGACCACCGTGCGTTCGACGTCGTCGAGGAGGAAGGCGTTGTGCACGACGCCGATGCCGCTCTGGATGTCGTCGATGGTGTGGCCGGGGTAGGCGCCCCAGCTGGCACGCGGTGTCAGGAACGCGAGACCGGTCCACGCGTTGAGGGCGACGGTGCCGTACCGCAGGTTCTCGATCGCGGTGTCGAGCTTCGCGCCGAGCTCGGCGATGGTCGCGGGAGCGGCGACGATGTTGGCGCCCAGGGTGCCCATCAGCTCGTCATTGGCGAAGTCGACCGCGTTGCTGAGGAATTCGGCCCCGGTGCCGGGCAGTTCGACCACGCCGAGAACGGGCGAGAAGTACTCGGTGCGCAGCAGGGGAGTGTCGCCGGCGGGCAGGTTCTCGACCAGGAGGCGGCCGTTGGCGCGGGCGGCGTCGGGGTAGGACTCGAGTGCGCCCGCCACGCGGTTGTCGCTGCCCGGGTAGTAGGCGGTGCGCGCGGGAGCGTTGTCGATCGCGGCGCGCAGTTCGGTGAGGAACTGCTCCTTGAGCGGCCAGTCCGCGGCGAGCACCACGGTCTGCGCGGCGACACAGTTGTAGCCACCGTTGTGCAGGCGCTGGGTGGCCACGTGCTCGGCCTGGAACTTCAGATCGGCGGCCGCCCAGTCACCGGGAACCACGATGCACGGCGCGACTCCGCCGAGTTCGCTGGTGATCGGCTTGTCCAGGATGGGCTCGCCGGTCTTGTCGGCACCAGGGCCCCACACGATCGCGTCGTGGGTCGGCGCGCCGCCGGTCATGTGCACGTGCGCCACCAGCGGATGGTTCACCAGGTAGCCGCCCTCGGGGGCACCGCCGGTGAGGATGCGCACCACGCCGAGCTCGATGAACGGCGCGAAGATCGCCTGGAACACCGGCAGCAGCGGATCGGTGATCGGGTTGAGCTTGAGCGCGACGACCCGGTTGTTGGCGTAGAGCTCGTAGAGGGTGTCCAGCGGCGCGATCGACATGATGTTGCCCGCGCCGAGTACCGCGCCGACACCATTGGTCTTCGCGGGGTCGCGCTGGGCCAGGCCCGCCTTGCGACGCGCGGTCGCGGCGTCGACACCGGGCTTCAGCCACACATCGGCGCTGAACCCGCTCAGCAGCAGCTTGTCGTAGATGCCGTGCGGCAGCGCGGGCACCGCTACCCGGCCGCCGGGCGCGGTGGTGAGTTCGACGCCGTCGAGCGGGCTCGCGCCCTTTTCGAGCGCGGCCATCGACTCGCTCAGCGCCTGCGCGCCCGCGAGCATCGTCATCGGGCCCGACATCCACTCCTCGCCGAGCAGCGGGCTGTCGGCATCGAGCTTCTTGATGGTGCGGGCGGCGGCGACCCAGGCCTCGGCATCGCGGGCGGTGAGCGCGTGCAGTTCGTCGAGCAGTTCGCGGCGGCGACGCAGGTCTGTCGCGGCCCAGGTCTTTTCCCCTTGGGTGAGATCGTCGAGCGCGGTATCGATGACGGCGGTGTCGAAAGAGGTACTCACACCGTAACTATGCCCCTGTGATGCCCGATTGGCATAGGCCGAGAGATGAAGACTTGCGTAAACAACTAGGCTGTTTTCTCATGATCGACCTCCGATTCCTGCGCGAGAACCCGGAAGCTGTCCGTGCCTCGCAGCGGACCCGCGGTGAGGACCCCGCACTCGTCGACGCCCTACTCGAAGCCGACGCCGCGCGCCGGGCCGCCGTGGCCACCGCCGACAACCTGCGCGCCGAGCACAAGGCCATGGGCAAGGTGATCGGCAAGGCGAGTAAAGAGGAGCGCCCCGCGCTGCTGGCCGCCGCCACCGACATGTCCGCCAAGGTCAAAGAGGCCGAACTCGCCCAGCACGCCGCCGACGCCGATCTCGACGCCGCCCAGCGCGCGATCTCCAACGTGGTCCAGGAAGGCGCGCCCGCGGGTGGCGAGGACGATTACGTCGTGCTCGAAACCGTCGGCACCCCACGGGTTTTCGACTTCGAGCCCAAGGATCACCTCGAGCTCGGCGAGGCGCTGCACCTGATCGACATGGAGCGCGGCGCGAAGGTGTCGGGCTCGCGGTTCTACTTCATGACCGGTTACGGCGCGCTGCTGCAGCTGGGCCTGTTGCAGCTGGCTGCGCAGAAGGCCGTCGCCAACGGCTTCACCATGATGATTCCGCCGGTGCTTGTTCGCCCGGAAATCATGGCGGGTACCGGTTTCCTCGGCCAGCATTCGGCCGAGGTCTATCACCTCGAAGAAGATGATCTCTACCTCGTCGGTACCTCGGAGGTGCCGCTGGCCGGCTACCACTCGGAGGAGATCCTCGATCTGAGCGGCGGCCCGAAGCGCTACGCGGGCTGGTCGTCGTGCTTCCGCCGCGAGGCCGGGAGCTACGGCAAGGACACCCGCGGCATCATCCGCGTGCACCAGTTCGACAAGGTGGAGATGTTCGTCTACACCACCCCTGACCAGGCCGAAGCCGAGCATCAGCGGCTGCTGGCGTGGGAACGCGAGATGCTGGACGCGATCGATGTGCCCTACCGGGTGATCGATGTAGCCGGTGGCGATCTGGGTAGCTCGGCGGCGCGCAAGTTCGACTGCGAGGCCTGGGTGCCCACCCAGCAGACCTACCGCGAGCTCACCTCCACCTCGAACTGCACCACCTTCCAGGCCCGCAGGCTCTCGGTCCGCTACCGCGACGAGAATGGAAAAGCGCAGGTCGCGGCCACATTGAACGGCACGCTGGCCACCACGCGCTGGATCGTGGCGATCCTGGAGAACCATCAGCAGGCCGATGGTTCGGTGCGCGTGCCCGCGGCGCTGGTCCCGTTCGTCGGCACGGATGTACTGACGCCGTAGGATGCTCATTGTTTGCTGAGATCCATTTGTCGGATGTGGCAAACACCCTGACCCATCAACATCTAGGCTGGTGCTCGTGCGAGGAATCGGGGCGCGCGGCGATACCCGAACCCGGGTACGGGCGGCATCGGCGTTGGCGACGGCAAAGGTCATGGCCAGGACAACGGGGGCGTTCTACGTTCTCGGTGGTGTCCTCGGCCTGACGATCACTGCCGTCGCGCCGGGCGAGGACGGTAATCGCGCTGTGGTCGGCACCGCGGCGGCCATCTCGGTTCTGCTCGGGCTCACGATGCTCGCGTGGGGCCCGCGGATGCCGCACCGCCTGCACCACGCCTACCTCGCCACCGCGGCCGTGCTCGTCGCGATCGCGGTCTACGACTTCCCCGATGTGGTCGGCGCCATCACCCTGGCCTCGTTCTTCGTGTTCGTCGCCTGTGACGCGGCGCTGTTCTTCGCCTGGCCCCAGGCCGCCGCGCACATCGGTTTCGCGATGGTGCTGTGTTTGCTGGTGTTGCCGACGCGCGGGTTGCCGTGGTGGTCCGGGTTGATCCCGGCGGGTGTCACCTTCGGCGCAGGCGTAGTGGTCGGCATCCTGACCAGGATGGCGTCGGAAGCCGATATCGATGTGCTCACCGGCCTGCTCAACCGTCGCGGTTTCGAGAAGCAGCTCAATCCGGCGATCGATGCGGCCGGTCGTGGCGGTCAGGGCATGGCCCTGGTGCTGGTCGACCTCGACCGATTCCAGAAGATCAACGACCACCTCGGCCACCGCGCGGGCGACGCCGTCCTCCAGCGGGTCGCCGATACCTGGCTCGACCTGCTCGCTCCCGGCCAGGCGCTGGCCCGTTTCGGCGGCGATGTGTTCGCGCTGCTGTTGCCGGGGACCACCGAGCAGGCCGCGATCCTGCTCACCGAGCAACTGCGCGCCGCGGTGACCATGGGCTGTTCGGCCGGTGTCACCTCCTGGCAGCCGGGCGAGTCCGGTTCGCTACTGGTCAGCCGTGCCGATGTGGGCCTGTACCGGGCCAAGCAGGCGGGTCGCAACCGCACGGTGCTCGAATCGTCGCGTCAGCTCCCGCTGGCGGTGGAGCTGCGCGAGGCCATCGACCGCGGCGCGCTCGACGTGCACTACCAGCCGATCGTCAGCCTGACCGAGGACGGCGGCCAGGCGGTCGGCGTCGAGGCGCTGCTGCGCTGGTCGTCGAGCGCGCAACCCGAGGTCACCACCGAGGGCCTGATCCGCGTCGCCGAGGAATACGACCTCATCTCCGACCTGGACGAGCTGGTCCTGCGCCGCGCCTGCGCCGACGCCGCGCGCCTCCAGGAGAGCTTCGCCTCGCTGAACCTCACCCTCAACGTGAACGTCTCCGGCCTCGAACTGGCCGAAACCGAATACGCCGAGCGGGTCGCGACCATCCTGTCCGATACCGGCTGGCCCGCCGACCAGCTCGTCCTCGAGGTGACCGAAAGCGAACTGGCCGCGGAATCCCAGACCGCGATCACCAACCTGCACACCCTGCGCGACCGTGGCGTGCGCATCGCCATCGACGATTTCGGCACCGGCTACTCCTCGCTGAGCCGCCTGGCCACCATCCCCAGCGACATCCTCAAGGTCGACCAGTCCTTCGTCGCCGCCATCCGCTCCGATTCCCCCGCCCCGCCGCTGCTGAGCGTCATCGCCGCACTCAGCAAATCGCTCGACCTGCAGGTCATCGCCGAGGGCGTGGAAACCGAATACCAGGCCGCCGTCCTCACCGAACTCGGCTTCGCCCTGGCTCAGGGCTACCACTACAGCGACTCCCATCCGGTGTCCGAACTCATCAACGACCTCAACGACGGCCGCCCCCTGGTTGGCGCCACCGACGAAGACGATTCCCTCGCCGCCAACGGCTGGATCCCGCTCGGATAGCCGGATGCTCGCCGTACAGTAAACCTGTACAGTTTGTACTTATGAGGCAGATCAGCTACACCGAAGCACGTGCGACTCTGGCCAGCGTGCTCGACGCTGCCACCGATGACCTCGAGGAGGTCGTCGTCACCCGAGCGGGCCACGAGGCGGCGGTGGTGGTGTCGCTGCGTGAGTACGAAGCGTTGAAGGAGACCGCGCATCTGCTCGGCACGCCCGCGAATGCCCGACACCTTCAGCGTGGCTTGGAAGAGTTCGCGGCCGGTGGTTTCGCTCCGCGGGAGCAACTCGAAATCCCTGACGACGACGGGACCGGCGAGACGGCCGGTGTGGCGTGAAACTGGACTTCTCCAGCGAGGCATGGTCCGACTACGCCTGGACGGTCACCAACGACCGTGCGGCCGCTCGAAAGATCAACCGCCTGTTCGATGACATCGCGGTCAACGGGCAAGCGGGCGGAATCGGCAAACCCGAGCCCTTGCTGCACAACCTCGCCGGCTGGTGGTCACGCCGGATTACGCAGGAACACCGGTTGGTCTACCGCGTCGACGAGGGGGTCATCCGCGTACTGTCGTGCCGTTTCCACTACGAGTGATCGCGTGCGGATAATCGCTTGACGATGGCTCGTGCGCGGCGAAATATTGGCTGCATGCGGATGCTCTACTACGGCTGTTGACCTTCCCCGCTCCGGCACGCGGTGGCCTGGTTGAGGCGTGAACCGACCGGTGTCCGCGACCTCACGGTGCGCGCGGTCCTGTTCAAGGGCACGCGCGACCTGTTACCGATCTATGCGCTCTACGGCGTTCTCTTCGCCGACCACGGGCTGAGTACCGCACAGATCTCGCTGCTGCTGGCGATCTGGTCGGTGACCGCGTTCCTGCTCGAGGTGCCATCGGGTGCTTGGGCCGACACAGTGTCCCGCCGCCGCCTGCTTTTCCTGAGCTCGCTGTTGCAGACCGCGTGTTTCGTCCTGTGGATGCTGGCACCGTCATTCGCCGGCTTCGCGCTCGGCTTCCTCGTCTGGGGTATCGCGGGCGCCCTGGAATCGGGGACCTTCGAAGCGTTGATCTACGACGATCTGGTCGCGCGTGGTGAACCGTCCGCCTATGCGCGAATCATGGGCTGGGCGCGCGGTGCGCAGGAGAGCACCGTCCTCGTGGCGATCCTCGCCGCCGCACCGCTGTTCGCCGTCGGTGGCTATGCGCTGGTCGGTTGGGTCAGCGTCGGTGTCGGTCTCCTGCACGCGCTCACCGCGCTGGCTCTGCCCAGCGCGCCGGTCGCTATCTCCGCCACCGCCGTCGACGATCTGGACGATGAGCCCACCCCCGGACCGTTGGGTCCGCACGTCAAGTCAGGAGCGGTGTCGGGCGTCGACCCGGGAACCAGCGGTTCCACACCGTCCCGATACCTGTCGATGCTCAAAACCGGTATCTCGGAGGCATTCCACGTCCGCCGGGTCCGCCGCGGTGTGCTGCTCGGCGCTCTCCTCTACGGCGTCACCGCCTTCGACGAGTACTTCGGGCTGCTCGCAGTGTCCGGTGGAGCGTCTACCAGCACCTCGGCCCTGCTGGTCGGCGTCACCGTCGCGGGATCGCTGATCGGTTCGCTGCTGGCGGGCCGCACCGAATCCCTCTCGTCCCGAACCCTGGCAGCCGCCCTGTTCCTGGCCGGAATCCTTTTCATCGCAGGTGCACTCGCCGTCGGTGCGACTGGGGGACCGGCCATGATATGGATCGGATTCATCAGCATCGGCGTCGCCTACGGAATCGACTTCAACGCTGAAGTCGTCGCGGGCGCGCGCCTCCAAGACGCCATCGAAGGACCAGCCCGAGCCACCGTGACCTCGGTCTCCGGCTTGCTCTCCGAGATCGTCGCCCTAGCTGTCTTCGCGTTCGTAGCGGCTGCGACCCACTACCTTTCGATGTCCACCACCATCGCCCTGCTCGGCACGGTCCTACTCGCGGCCGCTCTACTGACCCCCACCTGGATGCCGCCGCGGCGACCCGAGTAGCGGGGTCCGGTGTTAGATTCGGGACGCACGGCCGGTGAGCGGTAACCCTGCCGTGGTGAGCGCGATCGGGGGAGTCGGACAGCAGTGATCAAGGCGCTATCTGTCGATGACCCGAATACGGTGTCCCACTACCGGATTCTCGGATTGTTGGGTGCGGGCGGAATGGGGCGCGTGTTACTCGGCCTCGGTCCGGACGGTCGCTTCGTCGCGATCAAGCAGATCCATTCGAGACTGCTCGACGACGGCGACTACCGGGCCCGATTCCATCGCGAGGTCGCCATCTCGACGCGGGTTTCCGGTGCGTTCACCGCCGCTGTGGTTGATTTCGACACGACCGGCGAAATTCCCTGGCTCGCTTCGGTATTCATTGCCGGCGTACCCCTCGAAAGTGCGATTCAGCAGTACGGTGCGCTGCCCGTCGCCAGCGTACGAATCCTGGCCTCCGGGCTCGCTTCGGCGCTGCATTCGATTCATACGACAGGCCTGATACACCGAGACCTCAAGCCCGCCAACGTCATTCTCGCGAAAGACGGCCCTCGGGTGATCGATTTCGGCATCGCGCGAGCCGCGGAATCGGATGAGTCGCTCACCGAGGTAGGCAGCGTCCTCGGTTCTCCGGCGTTCATGTCGCCAGAGCAAGCGGGCGCCGACTCCATCACCGCCGCCAGCGACGTCTTCTCCCTCGGTTCGCTGCTCTACATGGCGGCAACCGGCGTGAGTCCCTTCGCCGCGGCCTCGGCGCCGTTCACCCTGTTCAACATTGTTCATGCCGAACCCGACCTCGCACCGGTTCCCGAGCCACTGCGAGAGCTCATCGCGGGCTGCCTGCGCAAGGACCCCCGCAATCGTCCGACCGCTGCTCAAATCCTGGATTATCTAGGCGTTCTCGCCATCCACGCCACCCCGTGGCCGGTGCCGATACATCGGGACATCGAGGCGCAGGTAGCAAGGATGCGGGAGCTGACCGCCGATCCGGAACGCACCCAGATAATCTTGGCCGGACCGCGACGTGGTGGGGTGCCAGTCGATCAGCCGAAACGCCGCCGTGGACTCGTCATCGGCACGGCTTGCGCTGTCGTCATGATGATTCTCGCCGCCTCCGTGGCGGTGGTGCTGTTTCGCGGCACCACACCCGCATCACCGAAGGTGGCAGGCCCGGCGGCGGTCATGCCCACGTTGGCGCAATTGCGTGAAGTCGATGCCTGTGCGTGGTTGCGACAATCGCTCGGCCCGACACTGCCTGAAGCGGTCGCCACCGGTGTTCGCCGGGAAACCAGCGCTTGGATGTGGACGACGACATCGTCATGGGGATGTGATGGCAGTTCGGGGACGGGTCGAATGACCATCGAGATAGGTCGAACCCTCACGGGGTTCCTGTCGACACAGCGCGAAGTCGGCCAACTCGACCTACTCAGACGCGGTCGCGACTGCGCGTTCGCCGTCGCCGGAAGCGGGCCCGCGTCATGGGGAATCAGTGTCGATACCGGCGTGGCCGTCGACTGCGCACTGGCTGAATACTCCATCGAGCGCCTGGTCGCGGCACTGCCAGCTCTTGTTGTGGATCAGGCCACCGCACGCTCGTTGGCATCGGTCGACCCCTGCGCCCTCGTCACCGAAGACGAGATCAGGGCCGCAGGCTCATCGGGGCCGGGCGTGCCGACGGCGCATAGCTGTACGTGGGGCGGGGCTGGGCGAGTCCAGGTGGACCTCGGTCGGCCGAATGACATGGACTCCGGCACGATTTCGTCCCACAATGCGGTCGATATCGGCGATGGCACAGTGGTTTACAACGCGGACCTATACCAGGCAGGCAGTGATCGAGGCTGTGCCAGCACCTACCGGTTCCGCGCGGTCGACTCGAACCATCACGAGTCGGTCACCGTGCAGGTATCCGGTGCCCTGCCCAAGGACCGTCGGTGCCCGGCGGGTGAGGCGATCATCGCGGCATTGATCACCCGGCTGCCGAATCGGTAGCCGGCTCCGGCGCGAGATGCTAACTTTCGCAACAGGTTTGACATGGCCAGTTACGTTTGACCACTGGTTATAGGGGGAGCGATCGTGCGGTTCGAGCTGCACCGCACAGCGGTGCTGTCACTACTCGTGGTCGGCTTGCTTGTCGGGTGTGGTGACGCTCCCGTCCAGCCGGATCATGGCAGTTACTCGACGGAACATATCCCGGCTGACTACGACGCGGGCACGAGCCGTGCCCGCGGAATCTTGGTGGAGTCGCTGCGACTGGGTGAGCGAGTGAGCTTCGCCGACCGGATAGATCCCGACCTCACCTGGACGCGTGGTGGTGGGGTGCTGGGCGATCACCGAGGCCTGGTGCCCGGCATGAACATTCTCTCCGGTGTCCAGAGCAATGCGGCGGGCAAGCACGGCGTACTCGCCTCGTTCGGTGCGATCGCCAGCAACGGTCAAGCGGCAGGTATGAACGAGAAGCTCGTCTCGATTTCGCTGCTGGCCTTTTCGAGTGAGGACGTCGCACGAGCAGCCGCAGCGGACATGGCCCGCGCGGACTTCGAGCAGGGCACCGATAATGTTCCGATCGCGGTTCCGGATTACCCCGGGGCACTGAGTCATTGGCGTCCATCGGTGCCGACCGTCGGCAGCTGGCTGACGTGGAAGAACCTGGTGATCCGCGTGTATGCCAAGGTCCTCGAACCACGCGCCGAGCTCCTGGTCGACGTATTGACCAGGACCTACCGGACCCAACTCGCCGATCTCGAAGGGTTCGTCCCCACCGCCGAGGCAGATCTGCCGAATCTGCACATCGATCCGGACAAGCTGCTCACCCGAATCGTGCAGACCGGGGAACCACAACTCGATGGCAAAACCGGACCCGACACCTTCTCGGTCTACGGTCCGCGCGCGTTCGCGTTGCTATCGGAACGCCCGGCCGCGTTCTTGGCGGCGCTGCGTGCCGCCTCGGTGTCGCAGATCGCGGTGGCACACAACCAGTACCTGCGTCGCACGGCCAGCGCTGAGGCCGCGGCAGCGGAAGCTGGCCGACTGGCCAGCGAAGGTGAACGCGACTACGCCTCGATACCAGGCATAGCCTCGCTGCCGAAAGTCTCCTGTTGGCAGGCGAAACTTCCGAACGCCCGCGGTGTTCTCCCGGACCGCTTCAAATGCATTGTCTATCGCGGCGCTGACGTGGTTGTCGTATTCAGCTACTTGGAAGCCGACGTCCGACACCTCGCCGCGGCTCAATACGCGCTACTCGCCCAGGATCGGTGACCGGCCATGCAACTTCGCGATCGGACAGACCCCGAGCTGCTCGGCCGGTATCGCATCCTCGCGGTGATCGGCAGCGGCGGGATGGGTCGAGTGTTTCTCGGTCAGGCACCCGACGGCCGACTCGTCGCGGTGAAGCAGGTCCATGCCGATTTGACCGACGACGCGGAGTTCCGGGCTAGGTTCGAACGCGAAGTCCTCGCCACCGGTAGGGTGACCGGCGCCTACACCGCCGGCGTCGTCGGTCATGATGTCGCTACCGAAAAACCCTGGCTGGCTTCGGAATACGTGCCCGGTCCGTCGCTGCAGGAGGTGATGAACGACTTCGGGCGACTCACCCCGAGCGGACTCAAACTGCTGGCCATCGGGCTGGCGATGGCTCTGCTCGAGATCCATCGCACAGGGTTGGTACACCGTGACCTCACACCGAGCAATGTGTTGCTCACCAACGAGGGGCCACGACTCATCGACTTCGGCATCGCGCGTGCCCTCGATGACGACATCGGCTTGACGGCCACCGGTGCGGTGATCGGATCACCGGCCTATATGTCACCGGAGCAGGCCGAGTGTCGCACGCTGACAACGGCATCCGATGTGTTCTCGGCGGGTGCGGTCCTCGCGATGGCCGCGACGGGGTTCAGTCCGTTCGCGGCGGGGTCGACCCCGCAGACGCTGTACAACGTGCTGTACATCGAGCCGGATACCAGCGCGGTGCCACAGCCGATTCGCGGCATCGTCGATGCCTGTCTGGCCAAGGATCCGGCCGAGCGCCCGACCCCGAGCGAATTGCTGGCCGCGGCGCAGCAGCTCGAGACCGAACCGGTGTGGCCGGTGCGGGTACGTCGGCGGGTGGCCGAGTACGAGCGCGATGCGATCGCCTGGGCCGCGGGCAACGCCGTGCTGACACCGGAGTTGCCGCAGAAGCCTCAGCGCGACAAACGCGCGAGGGGGATCCTGGCAACCGCTGCCGTCGCGATGGTTTCAGTAGCGATATTGATCGGTTCGATGCTGGTTGGCATCGGCGTGCGGGGGAACGCGGTCGCGATGGCCGATCCGCCCCTCGCGCTCACCGAGCGGGAGTCGATGCTGCTCGACATGTGCGCGCTGTTGGGCCCCGAAGTGTTGGGCGACCTCGGGACGTATCGGTCGGCCCCGAATGGGATCTATGAGAGCACTTGCTCGGTGGGGATGACCGATCCCGCCGGAATGAAACTGAGTCTCGAGCTGTCCATCGGGTACGGGTGGGCATTCGACGACCCGTCTCCGATGGGGAGCACGATCGCGTGGCTGCCGGTTCAAGGAAACCGTAAGGAGGGCAAGTCGTGTGACCGCTTCGTCGAGACGCAGGTCGGCCTGCGGATGCCGCTGAACATGCAGGCATCAGGCCTGACCGACAGTTGCCCGCTGGCGGAGCGCGCACTGGCCGCGGTCGTCCGCCGCCTCTCGGTCAACCCACCGCTGCGGAAGGTCGCTGCCGGCTCCATCCACCTGCTGAACGCCTGCGCGATCATGGACCGCGACACGAACCTCCGGATCGTCGGTGACCCCGCGAAGAAGAACCCAACCGGCAGTAGTAGTTGCTGGGTCAGCGGGGCCAACGGAGAATTCCACCTGAACCTGCACGAACAGACTCGAAACGACAACCAGATGCCGAACAACAGGTTCGAGAAGCTGACCACCATCGACGGTTGGCCAGGCACCATCGACGACCGTGACGGCTGGTGCGAGTTCACGCTCACGATTCGGCCGACACGTGACGACCTGGCCGAGGTGGCCCGCGCTACCTACATCCCTTACGACAAAACAGCGACCGGCGGCTGTGACCGTCTACGGACTCTGCTGACCCCGGTCCTCGCGAAGTTGCCGAAACCATGACCCGGCCGTCGTCGACCGATCCAACCCAATTGGGCCGCTACCGAGTGCTCGGCCTGCTCGATCCGCAGCCGAACTTCCGCCTGCTGTTGGCCGCCGCGCCGGACAATTCGCTGCGGGTGGTCGAGCAGTCGTTGCCGCGCTTGCTCGAATTGCCCGATCTGCGGCTGCGCCTTCGACACGGTGCGGTATCGGCGATGCGGGTCAGCGGTGCAGGTAATGCCACGGTGCTCGACGTCGATGCCGACGACGAATTACCTTGGCTGGCACGCACGTACGAGCCGTCATTGCGGCTCGACCGTGCTGTCGCGGATTTCGGTCCGCTCCCGATCGAGGCCGTTCGCGGGCTGGCGACGGCGCTCGCACATGCGCTGCAAGGCGTGCACGCGGCCGGACTTGTCCATCAGCGGGTGCGACCCGACACGGTGGCACTGACCAAGGACGGCATCGAGCTGGCCGGAATCGATGTCCTCGCCGGTGAGCGCGGCACACTGCTGGCGCCACCCGACTACTTGTCGCCCGAACAGTCCGTGCACGGTGAGTTGACTGTCGCGTCGGATATTTTCTCGCTCGGATCGGTGCTCGCCTTCGCCGCGGGCGCGAGCGCACCGTTCGCTGCCCCGTCGGTTCCGTACACGCTGTTCAATATCGCGCAACGGGACCCGGATCTGTCCGCGGTCCCCCAGGCGTTGCGCGAACTGATCGCAGCGTGTCTGCGCCGGGACCCGGCCGCGCGACCCTCGCCCGCGCAGATCGTCGCCTACGTCGGTGCTCGGCGCCAGCCCTGGCCCCCGGCAATCGTGGACGAGATCGACCGTACGGAACGGGCAGCGGCGGCACTGCTCGCGGCTGCCCCCGCCGCTGCCTCCGTCGCACCCGTGCGCCCGCCTTCAGTCGGTTCCGCGCTCGCGGTGGCGGCCAGGTTCGGTCGCGACCGGTGGATGGGCCTGCGTAGCCGGGTCGAGGGTTCCTCGGTGCGGACTCGTGGAGTGTTCGCGGCGGCGCTCGCCGTTGCCGTGGTCGCGTCGGGATCATTGTGGTTGTCGAGAACCGGCGACCTCGTCGACACGGCGCAACCGAAGGCCCTTTCGCCGGCCGAGATCCGCCAACTCGATTCCTGTGCGTGGCTGCGGTCGGCACTGGGCGAGAGCGTCGCATGGCGAGAAGGGCCGACTCGGACCGAATCGTGGCAGTTCGAGCTCGATAAGAACTGGAATTGCGAGGCGGATCAGCAACAACAGGTCTACGGCGACGGAATCCGGCTGAGCCTCGGCGTCGACCTGGGGGAAATCCCACCCAATCGCAAGCTCGTCGAGGGAATCGCTGTGCTCGAAGGCGATGCCGAACACTGCCGCCGGGCGATCGCGAGTGCCGACAGTGGCGGCAGAACCGGAATTCTGATCGAGTTCGACACCGGCCTCGCCGAAAAGCAAGGGTGCGCCGTCGCGGATCACGTGGTCGCGCAGCTCGCTCGGACTCTCCATACCGCACCGCGCAGGCCGGACGCCGCGATCTCGCTCTCGTCGATAGACCCGTGCGCGATCTTGGTCCGCGCCGAATTATCGGCGGCGGTCGCTCGATTGACCCCGGAACCGGCCACCCCGGAATACACGCACGCCTGTGAGTGGTACGGCAGCGCGCGAGTGACATTGCAGGTCGTGCGGACGTCCTTCGAGCCGGTGAGGTCTGTCACCGTAGACGGCATAACGCTGCTCACGGGAAAGGAACCAGATGGTCCGGTACTGGGGTGTTCGCGGATCTATCGACACCGAACGATCGATGAAAAGATTTATGAAGCAATGGAGTTGGTGATTCAGGGCCCACATGTCGACAGTGACTCGATCTGTCGGACCGTGGAATCGCTGATCGTGAAGGCGGTGCGGCAACTGCCCGAGGCGTGAGGCGCGGCTGGCATGCTCTTACCGACATGCGGGACGTGGATCGGGGTGAGGAGCGGGCAATCGGGCGCAGTGGTGTCGGGCTGGTGTTCGGGTTCTGTATCGGGGCAGGTGTCGCGGTGCAGGGTCGGATCAATGGGGCGTTGGGGGCCCGACTGGCTGATGGGATCGCGGCAGCGACCATCAGTTTCGGTACGGGTCTCATCGTCTTGCTGGTTGCGTTCGCTCTCAGCCCCGCGCTGCGAGCGGGTGTCACGAAGGTGCGTTCCGCGGTGTCAGAGCGCAGGTTGCCGCCGTGGCAGTTGCTCGGCGGGTTGTGCGGCGCGTTCTTCGTGGCGGCGCAGGGGCTCACGATCGCCGCGATCGGTGTCACCGCCTTCACTGTCGCGGTGGTCGCGGGTCAACTGCTGAGCAGCCTCGTTGTCGACCGTCTCGGCCTCGCTCCGAACGGCCGAACCCCGATCACCGGGTGGCGGATCTTCGCGGCTGCCCTCGGCATCACCGGGGTCGTGCTCTCGGCCGGCGGCAGTTCGATCCCGACCACGGTCGCCACCGGCGTCCCGGACATCCCCGCCCTGCTCATCGTCCTTCCTGCCCTCGCGGGTATCGGCCTGGCCTGGCAACAAGCGATCAACGGCCGCGTCGGCGCAACCGGCGGTCCCTTCACCGCCACCCTGATCAACTTCGCGGTGGGCCTGACAGCCCTGCTCCTCCTCGACCTCTACACCCTGTTCACCACGGGCCTGCCCACCGAATTCCCCACCGACCCTTGGCTTTACACCGGCGGCCTGATCGGCGTGGCTTTCATCGCCCTGGCTGCCGTCACAGTCGGCATGATCGGCGTTCTGCTACTCGGCCTCACCTCGGTGGCGGGCCAGCTCGTCGCGGCGATGCTGCTCGACGCGGTCGACGCAAAGCTCTCGCCCATTGCGATGATCAGCTGTGCGATCGTGCTGTGCGCTGTGGTCGTAGCGAGCAGAGCGGGCCGCTAGCGCCTTCCCGCCAATCGGGAGACCGCGCCCGCTCGTCGCCGACCGAGTACGGAGACGTCGACCGGCAACCGGAACCGGGATGCTAGGTTGCTGGCGGACCGGGCGCTCGTCGGATGAGCGTCTCGGGCACGCCCGCCGTGGTGGGTATGGACCGGGGGAGTACCGCATTGATCGAGCCGCTGTCGACGAGTGACGCGCCGATGATCGGGCGCTACCGGGTGCACGGTGTGCTCGGTGCGGGCGGGATGGGCCGGGTTGTGCTGGCCACCGGGCCCGACGGGCGGTTCGTCGCGATCAAGCAGATTCATTCGCATCTGCTCGACGATCGGGAATTCCGGGCCAGGTTCGAGCGTGAGGTGGCCATCTCCGCCCGGGTGTCGGGGGCGTTCACCGCGGCGGTGGTCGACTTCGAGACTACTGGCGAAACGCCCTGGCTCGCTTCGGTATTCATTGCGGGGGTTGAGCTGGACAAGGCGGTGCGCGAGCTGGGTCCGCTGCCGATGCCCGCGCTGCGCACACTGGCCTCGGGAATGGCCTCGGCACTGCATTCGATCCACAGCACCGGCCTGGTACATCGAGATCTCAAGCCCGCCAACGTGATTCTGGCCGCCGACGGGCCGCGCGTGATCGACTTCGGTATCGCGCAGGCAATCGGCACCGGTGCGCAGCTCACCGAAGTGGGTGCCGTGGTCGGCTCGCCCGCGTACATGTCACCGGAACAGGCGAACGGCCAACCGGTGACCTCGGCGAGCGACGTTTTCTCCCTCGGCTCGCTGCTGTGCATGGCCGCGACGGGAACTGCCCCGTTCGCGGCCTCCTCCGCGCCTTACACCCTGTTCAATATCGTCCACAGTGAGCCGCAACTCGATCAGGTCCCCGCACCGCTGCGCGATCTGATCGCGGGCTGTCTGCGCAAGGATCCGATGGCCAGGCCCACACCCGCGCAGATCCTGGACTACCTGGGGGTTCTGCCCGTTCAGTCGCAGCCGTGGCCCGCACCGGTGCACGCCGAAATCGCCGACCAGACCCGGAAACTTGTCGCGCTGACCTCGGATCCTGAAGCGACGCAGATTATTCCAGCGCACACCCCGATCGCAGCGCCGCCCGCCGGAGCGCCGGTCGAGAAACGGCGGACCGCGCTCCGGGTGGGGATCGCCGCGGCGACCGCGGTGGTGATCGCGGGAGCGCTCACGGCCGTTGTGTTGCGCGGCGGCGAGTCCGCGACAGGACCTGAGGACACCCCGCAGGCGATCCCGACCGCGACCCTCCCCGGTCTGGACCGGATGCGTGGCACCGACGGATGTACCTGGGTGCCAAAGGCTCTCGGCGAGACACTACCCACCGAGGTCGCTGAGAAGGCATCGACGGACGTCTCGTCCTGGCGCTGGCAGCCGACCTCGAGCTGGGGGTGTGACGGCAGCTCGGGTGGCGCGCGCGTCGTCGTCGAAATCGGCACCGCGCTGGATGGATTCGAGTCCGGCAAGCAGGTCGTCAACGGCTATGCGGTCGCGCGCCGCGGCGATGACTGTGCATTCGCTATCGAGGGCGGCGACCAGGGTAGCCGCTGGGGGATCATCGTTGACACCTTCTCCCGCGCCGAGTGCCCGCTCGCCGATCACGTCGTCGAACGGCTCACCACCGCACTCGACGACCTGCGCCCCGACCCCGCCGCACAGCAGTCCCTGTCGTCGGTAGATCCCTGTGCCCTGGGGGACAATTCGGCCTTCGCTGCCCTCGGCCCAGCCGTCGCGAAGTCCGCGCACACCTGCGAATGGGCGGGAGATTCCACCGTGCGGATCACCTTGTCGCAGCCACGGCAGCGGGCGACCTCCGCGTACCAGAAGATGATCGACATCGGCGATGGCGTGATGGTCGAGGAACTCGGTATCGGCATGGTGGGAGCGCACGAATGCCGCCGGGTGTATTGGTTCCGTAAGGTGGGCGAGACGTATCGCGAGGAGGTCGAAGTGCTCGTCAGCAACCCAGCACAGCGCGAAGACCAACTGTGCGCGATCGCCGATCCGCTCGTGAAACAGGCGGTCGCACGATTGCCCGCGCGGTAGCGGCGCCGAACAGGCAGGTGATAGTTTCACGGCAGAGTTCGGGAGGGGCCCGGCGTTTCACGCCGTGGTCGGAGGGGAATGTTCGTGCGTAACCGGTTGTGTTGGCTGGCGGCGTTGGTGTCGCTCACCCTGCTCACCGCGGCATGTGGTGACAGCGCCGCCCTCGATCACGGCGACTATGCCCTCGAACCGGTGGCGGGCGATTACGACGACGCACCGAACCGGGTGCGGGGAACGCTGGCGGAATCGGTGCGCATCGGCGAGCGGTTGCTGTTCGCCGACCGCATCGACCCGGAGCTCACCGAGGGCAACGGCGGCGGCCTGATCGTCGGGGTGCGTGGCGTCGACGACATGCTCTCCGGCGTACAGCGGACCGCGCTCGCGCCGTTCGACGTGCTGGCAGGCTACGGCGCGATCGCCGGCAACGGCCAGCAGGACAACGAGCCCAAGTACAAGCTCCTGTCGATCTCGATCCTGTCGTTGCCCGATGAGGCGCAGGCGACGGCCGCCGCGCAGGCGATGGCTGCCGCCGACTTCACCGCCAACACCGAGAACGCGCCCCTGGCGATCCTGGAATACCCTGCGGCGCTGACACATTGGCGACCCGGCGTGCCGACGGTCGGGAGCTGGCTGGTGTGGAAGAACCTGGTGATCAGGTTGTACGCGAAGATCATCGATCCGCGCCCTGAACTGTTGACCGATCTGCTCGCGCGCACCTACCGCGCGCAACTGGCCGAACTGGATACCTTCGTTCCCACGCCCGCCGCCGACCTGCCGAAGTTGAAACTCGACAGCGACAAGCTGCTCACCCGCGTGGTGAAGACCGGCGACTACTGGCCGGACAAGTGGGATTTCATGGTCTACGGCCCCCGTTCCTTTGCCCTGCTGCGCGATAAGCCCTCGGTCGACATGCGCGAGTTCGAAGCGAGCTCGATCGATGCGATCGCGGTGTCGTACAACAAGTTCCTGTACCGCGCGGGTAACCACGATGCTGCGCGGATCTTCGCCGACGCCGAGGAAAAGCTGTCGCTGGCAGCGGATTACACGCCGATGACGGGAGCACCGGAACTCGCCGGTGTTTCCTGCTATCGCGCGGCCAGGCCGAACAACACGTCGGTTCCCGCCCGGCGGTTCTCCTGCCTGGTCCGCCACAACGAATTCGTGGTCCGCCTCTACAGCAACCAGGAAATCGATATCCGCCAGCAGGCGGTCGCGCAGCATGCGCTGCTGAGTGGGTCACAGTGAGTGCGGGAGACGCGACGATGAAACCGCTTGGTCCGCAGGATCCCGATCAGCTGGGCCGCTATCGCCTGCTGGCAGTGATCGGCCGCGGCGGAATGGGGCAGGTGCTGCTCGGCCAGGGGCCCGACGGCCGGCTGGTCGCGGTGAAGCAGATCCACCGCCAGTTCACCGGAAACCCGGAGTTCCGCGCGAGGTTCCGGCGGGAGGTGCTGGCATCACAGCAGGTCACCGGTGCCTACACCGCGGGTGTGGTCGACCATGACGCGGAATCCGAAACACCCTGGCTGGCCTCGGAATACATCGCAGGCCCCGGCCTGCAGGACATGATCGGCGAGTTCGGGCGCCTGAATCTGAACGGGCTGAAACTACTCGCCACCGGCTTGGCGATGGCGCTGCTCGAGATCCACCGCACCGGCCTGGTGCACCGCGACCTCAAGCCGAGCAACATCCTGCTCACCAATGACGGTCCACGGGTGATCGACTTCGGTATCGCCAGGGCGCTCGAGGACGACGTCGCCCTCACCGCGACCGGCACCGTGATCGGCTCGCCCGCGTACATGTCGCCGGAACAGGCCGAATGCCGCACGCTCACACCGGCTTCCGATGTCTTCGCGGTCGGCGCGATCCTCGCGATGGCGGCTACCGGAGCGAGTCCGTTCGACGCCGCGTCCACCCCGCAAGTCCTCTACAACGTGCTCTACAGCGCCCCGAACACCACCGGCATTCCCGAGCCGATCCGCACTCTGGTCGATGCCTGCCTGGCGAAGGACCCGTCGGCCCGCCCGACTCCGGAACAGCTGCTCGATGCGGCGAGCCGGATCCAGGCCGAACCCGTCTGGCCGGTCCGCATCCGCAGGCGCATCGCCGAGTGCCGTGCCGAGGCGGGTCGCTGGGCCGACGGGACTGCCTCGGCCGCACCGGCGGTCGTGCCCGAGCGGCCGAAGAGTCTGTGGTCGCGCCTGATTCCCGCCGCCGCGGTCACCTCGACGCTGGTGCTGGCCGCTATCGCGTGCTGGGGGATCGGTGTCGAGGGCAATGCGGTGGCGATGGACGACCCGCCACTCGCGCTGACCGACGACGAATCCCGCCGACTCGACATCTGCGCCTTGCTCGATCCCGCGGTGCTCGGCGAGCTGGGCACCGCGACAGCTGAATTCGTGCCGGGCGGGGTCGGCGGTTGCGCCATCGCCTACCGCGATCGGGCGGGTCGCAAGGTGTCTTTCAACTTGGACACGAGTTCGACGGTCGCCGAGATACGTGATGACAAACTGCCGTTGGGCAGCACCATCAACTGGATGCCGGTGCTCGGCACGTACAAAGAGGCCGACTCCTGTGACCGCATGGTGGTGACGCAGAGCGGCCTGCCGATGGTGGTGAAGATGAATGCGAGCGCCTTCCCGCAGGTGGGCGACCTCTGCCCGTTGTCCGAGCGCGCACTCGCCGCGGTGGTCCGGCGGCTGTCGGTCAACCCGCCACTGCGAACCTTCCAGCAAGGCTCACTGCTCGGGCTCGACCCCTGCACGCTGATCGACGTCGCTGCCACTCGTTCGGTGGTCGGCGACCCGGTGCGCTCCTCGAGGCCACACGGCTGTGCGTTGACCGGTGCCGATGGTTCGTACACGATCGATATCGACGAGCGCATCCGGCCGGACAGCCTGGCGGGCGGAAAGATCCGCCCGACGAGGAAGGTCGCGGATCGCACCGTCTACCTCGACGGCAGCGGCCCCAACTACTGCACATTCGTCGTCATGGTCCAGCCGACCGTCGACGACGAGGCCGAGCAGGTGCGGGCCACGTACTTCTCGGGCCGACCGCAGGCCCGTGACCACTGCGACACCGCAGCCACTCTGCTCGAACCCGTACTCGAGAAGTTGCCCCCATCATGACGATCCATCCGCCCGGTCCCGGCGATCCGTCTACCATCGGCCGCTACCGGGTGATCGGTACGCTCGAAGCCGAGGCCGGATTCCAGTCGGTGCTCGCCATCGGCCCCGATGACTCGTTGGTCGTGGTGCGGCAGCCGCAGCCGGAACTACTCGACGAGCCGGAGTTCCGGATCAGGATGCGGCACAGCGCGATTGCCGCGATGCGCGTCTCCGGTTCTGCCAACACCACCGTGATCGATGTCGATGCTGACGCCGAAAGGCCTTGGCTGGCTTCGGTATTCGTGCCGAGCGTGCGACTCGACGTCGCGGTAGCCGAACACGGACCACTGCCCGGGCCGGCCGTTCGCGCCCTCGCCGCGGCACTGGCCTCCGCGCTGCGGACCGTGCACGGTGCGGGTCTCGTGCATCAGCGCCTGCGCGCCGACAGCGTGCTGTTGGCAAGGGACAGTGGCCGTCTCGGCGAAATCGGTATCACGCCGGTCGCCGGACCCGCGACCACCGGCACCGCGGCAACCCTCGGCACGCCGGACTTCCTGTCACCGGAACAGTCGCTCGGGCACACTGTGACGGCGGCTTCGGATGTGTTCTCCCTCGGTTCCGTTCTGGCCTTCGCCGCCTCCGGCGTCGCACCGTTCGCCGCGCCGTCGGTGCCGTACACGCTGTTCAACATCGCCCAGCGCGAACCAGACCTGAGCCGGGTGCCCGAGCCGCTGTTCGAGATGCTCGCCGCCTGCCTGCGCAAAGATCCGGCCGCTCGCCCGACGCCCGGGCAGATCCTGGACTATCTCGGTGCCCAGCCGAGCGGACCGCCGCCGTGGCCCGCCCCGGTGCTCGACGACATCGGACGGCAGCAGCACGAGGTCTCGGCGCTGCTCGCCGCCCTGCCCGCGGTCACCGCGCCCGCGCCAACGCCCGGACGCCCGTTACCGGAGGTCGTTGCCGCGGCTGGGCGAACGGCGATCGAATATGGCAGGCGCACACTGGAGTCCGGCCGCAGTCGGTGGAGCGCGGCGAGCCCGCGGGCACAGCGCGGCCTGGCGGGTGGACTGGCGGCGTTGCTCCTGGCGCTCGCGGGCATCACCTACTTCGCGACGCGTGCGGGAACCGAGCCCGAACCGGTCACCGGGTTGACGCTCGCCCAGTTGCGGCAGCTCGACGCTTGCGCCTGGCTCACCTCGGCCATCGGCGACGCGGTGCCCGTCGCCCCGGCACCGCTGGCCGCCGATACTTGGAAGTTCAATCCGTCCCTGAACTGGGGTTGTATTGCCAGCTCCAAGAAGTACAGCATCAGGTTGAGCCTGGGGGAGGAATACGAATACCTGACCCCGAATCGCACGATGGTCGACGGCGTCCCGGTCATCGACGGCAGCTCCGCGGGCTGTACGAGGGCCATCGCCAGTCCGGGCGCCGAGCGTGACGCAGGCATTGTCGTTGTCCTCAGCAACCCGTCCGAGGTGAAGGAATGCGCGGGCCTCGACTACCTCGCGGCCAACCTCGCCCGCTCGCTGACTACCGCCCCACGCGCCGAGCGCCGGGAGTCTTCGCTGGCATTGCTGGAACCGTGCGCACTGCTCGACCGCACTGCTGTCGCCGAGAAGATCGGCGTACTGGCGCCCGAACCAACGATCGCCGACGCACATACCTGTCAGTGGGACGCCCGCGTGCGATTGAGCGTGAAACTGGTGCGGACCAGCACGGTCACCCAGGGAAAAGACCTGGAGATCGTCACCGTCGACGGGATTCAGATTCACCTCGGCAAGAACGGTTCGAAGGCGATATGCACCCGCGCCTACCTGATGCCCGATGAAGGGGAGGAGACCATCGAGGTCGAAGTGCATGGCTCCGAGGGCGCCCGCGACGAGAACTGCGCCATCGCCTCGGCCCTGCTGCGCCATGCGGTCGGGAACCTGCCCAACAGCTGACCGGCTACGGAGCGAGCGCCTCGACCTGCACGGCGACCACACCGGTGAGGATCGCCCTGGCCACCGCGAGCAGTTCGGCGACCTGCGGCGAGGTGAGCGCATAGGTCACCGCGAGCCCTTCCCGGCGGGCGGTGACCAATCCGGCCCGGCGCAGCACCGCCAGCTGCTGGGAAAGGTTCGCCGCCTCCACGCCCACCTCGGGCAGGATCTCCGAGACCGCGTGTTCTCGCTGGCTCAACAGCTCCAGTACCCGGATACGCACGGGGTGCCCGAGGGTTTTGAAGAAGTCGGCCTTCATGTGATAGAGCGGCTGCTGTGTCCCCGGCATTCCGGCTGGCACTTCCCTTCCCCGACTTCACTTCTCGCATCGACATCGGTGGCGGGACCGGCCGAGTGCGACCGAGCCTAGTTGAAACCCCGTGCGGGAAGAGATGATACGAGCGTCTAGATTTCCAGCTGGGCGTCGATGTCGGCGAGGCGGCGGCGCGCGAGCGCGAGATTGCCGCGAGTGCGGTCCAGCGCGAGGTAGAGGAACAAGCCCTTGGCCCGGCGGGCCTGGGCGGGCCGGATCAGGTGGTACTGCTGGCCCAGGGTGATCAGCATGTCCTCGATGTTCTCTTCGAGTCCGAGCTGCTCCATGGTGCGCATCTTGGCCCGCAGCACCTCGGTATTGCCCGCGGCGGCGATCTGCAGGTCCAGATTCTTCGACCCGCCGATCGCGCCGAGCGTCATTCCGCTGGTGTAGTCGACGATGCAGGCCCCCAGCGCGCCGTCCAGCAACATCATTTCCTTCAGCGCGATATCCATGTCCGCCATGGGTTTTCCTCTCGAGTTCAGATCCCGTTGATCGTCGATCGTGAGGTTACCGAGCGCGATGGTCCCCATCGCCGGAATCGATCCGGAATTCTCCGAAGATTGGCAATTTGCAAGTTATGCAAACAGTGAAGACGAAAAAACGGCCGGTACGAAAGGCGTACCGGCCGTTCTATTTTGGGTGTCAGAGCTTGCGCGAGCGCAGCTCGTGTCCCTTGGACGTCTTGCAGCGACCCGATTCCAGGTCCCACTGCCAGCCGTGCAGGTTGCAGGTGAGGTTATTGCCTTCCACCACACCGAATGTGGAGAGGTCGGCCTTGAGGTGGGGGCAGCGGCGCTGGACTTCCCAGCCGTCGAGTTCGGTGACGGCGGAGTCGTCGTGTGCCTCGGAGAACCAGCCGTCGGCGTAGGCGATCCGCTCGTCGGTGAGGCACTTGAAGAAGGTGTAGAGGAACTCGTTGTAGCCGCCGATGCGCCATGCCTGGAAGCGGGTGGACAGGAAGATCGTGTTCACCCAGTCCGGCTCGTCGTCACGCAGCACGGTGCGCACCAGTTCCGGGGCGATCCGGAAGCCGTAGCGGTAGCGGCCTTCGCTCTCCAGCGGCGCGCGCACGGTGCGGTGCGGGAAGTCGAGAACGATGGTCTCCTCGCCGATCACCAGGCCAACCGGGTAGCCGATGCCGTCGCTGATCAGCGCGCTCTGCTTCATGATCGGCTCGAACAGCTCACGCAGCGGCTCGAGCAGCGAACCCTCGCCGATCTCCCACGATGCCTTCTCCGCGGCGAGCACCGGCGCGAAACGCTGCGCCATCTCCTCGATGTAGGCGGCCTTGTCGCCGTAGATCCGATCCGGGTCGAACGGGTGCGCGAGATCGAGCTGCTTGCCACGCACGTCGGCGACCGAACCGGGGATCATCAGGATCCCGCCTTCGTTGCCGTGGATGTTCATCTGGTCGAGGAACACCATCTGATCAGGGAAGATATTGCCTTCGTCGCCGCGATCGTCGTTGAGATAGCGCAGTTCGGCGTCGAGGAACACCGGCGGACCGGCCGAGGGCACCACCCAGGTCGCGCCGACCTGCTCGATGTAGGAGCGCGCGCGATCCATCCCGCGCTGACGCTTCTGCTTGCCGAAGTTGGCCTTGGTCCGGGCCGGGATGTCGTACACCGCCGGGTACCAGATCGCGCCCGAGTACTGCAGCAGATGGATGTCGATATCGCCGAACGCGTCGTGGATGACGTCCATATCCACCGGTCGGGCGTCGTTCATGTTGAAACAGGTGGTCTCACCGTCGGAGATGAGAATGCCGGAGTCGCCGATCGGACCGTCGGCGGGCGCGCGCAACGCCACGATCATGATGTCGACGGACCCCTTCGGCCCGGTGATCGTGTGCTTGACCGAGTCCTCGGTCTCGAAGAACTTGGTGAACCCCAGCGCCTCGAGCTCACGGCGCAGGTCGAGCACCGGGTAGTCGGGCAGCAGGATGGTCGCGTCCTTGTTGACGTACTTCGCCAGGTGCGCGGCGTCGAAGTGATCGCGGTGCAGGTGCGAGACGTACAGGTAGTCGACATCGCCGAGGGACTCCCAGTCGAGCTGAGAGTTGTCCGGGAACGGGAACCACGACGCGAAGTACGCGGGGTTGACCCAGGGATCGCACAGGATCGTCCCGGCCTCGGTTCGGATATGGAAGCCGGCATGTCCGACGCTGGTGATCTGCACGAGCTGTTTCCTCCTACCAGGATCTGATTCGCCGGATCAATGGCGAGCTACCGCCTCAGGCCCCCTGACTGCTTCGGCGTACCAGCCAACCAGGGTAGTGGCTAAATCGTTACGTCACCGATGCAATAGCCCTCAGCGGTCGCGACAACCGTGAAAGTGCGTGTCCGCGTGCCCCCCGGTGAGGTGGTCACCGGGACGTGAACTGCCAGGTAGTCGCCACGAACCTGCTCGGATCGTAGCTCCTCGCCGGTGTAGGAGGTGACATTGCCTACTTTGCCCGAGTCGCCTGTCAAGGGGGCTGCTGTGGGGTTGCCGGTGCCCTCTGGGTCCCAGTTGGCGGGCGAGGCCTTGCAGGTCAGTGGATGGTCTGCTTCGATGTCGGCCGGGTCGAGGGGTTTGCCGGTGGCGCGGGCGAGGTAGCGGCGGACGGTGTGGCGCGCGTCCGCGTCGTCGTAACCGGGCTCGACGCCCGCCGCGGACACCCGTCCGCAGGCATATCCGGACGCGACGGACTCACGGTCGACGGTGACAGCGACGGTTCGGTTACGCCAGGTCACGGTGTCGGCGGTCGCGGTGCCCGGCGCGGTGAGGGCGGCCAGCACCGACTGCGGATCGGCGTACATCTCGGCGACGGTGGCCGGTGGGATGGTCCAGCATTTCGCTTGGAGTTCGGCGGTGGTGCCGGTGGCTAGGTCGGCGGCCCAGCGGCGCACGGCGGTGACGGCGTCGGCATGCCCCGCGACTGTGCCGACCTGCGGTGCGTCGGCGGGGAGCGGGCTGGTCGGTGCCGGTTCGCCCGGTGCGATGGCCTGGGTCGCCGTAGTCGTCGGCGCGGTCGTCGTGGTCGGCGCGGCGGTGGTCGCCTCGACCGGATCTCCCGGGATGCCCGACACCGAGTCACACCCGGTGACCAGGGCCGCGGTCACGGTGAGTCCGGCAACCAGCGCGTAGGCGCGGCGCGGACGAGCCGCGGCGATCGGGGTCGACTGAGCGCGTTCCACTTCGACGTTCCTCAATTCCTAGGTCGTGGCACCCGCGGGCGATGCGGGCGGTGACTGTCGGGGCGAGCGGACTCGCCGGGTGTAGACCGGTGTGCGCGAAGCGGATTGGCTGCGCGGGCGAACGCCGCGATTCTACGGTGACCGCGCCCACCGGGCGCACCCCTGCCGACGAGGGGATCTAGGACTACGCTTGCGTAATTGTGGAACCCCTCTACTTCTCGATCATCGGCGTGGCCCGAACCCTGTTCTTCCTCGAAGGTCTGAAGTTCACCGTCAAGGGAGCGGAAAACATCCCCGCCACCGGCGGTGCCGTGCTGGCGGTCAACCACACCGGCTACATGGACTTCACCTACGCGGGTCTGCCCGTTCGCACCCCTCGTCGCTACATCAGGTTCATGGCCAAGCAGGAGGTGTTCGACAACAGCATCTCCGGCCCGATCATGCGCACCCTCAAGCACATCCCGGTCGACCGCACCGCGGGCGCCGACTCCTACCAGTCGGCGGTGCAATACCTGCGCGACGGCGAGCTGGTCGGCGTGTACCCCGAGGCCACGATCAGCCGCAGCTTCGAGATCAAGGAATTCAAGTCCGGCGCTGCCCGCATGGCGCTGGAAGCCGATGTCCCGATCATCCCGATCACCATCTGGGGCGCCCAGCGTGTCTGGACCAAGGGCTTCCCGAAGCGCCTCGGCCGCACCAACACCCCCATCTCGATCGCCGTCGGCACCCCCATCCAGCCCTACGAACCCGCCACCGACCTCACCGCACAGCTCCGCTCCACCATGCAGGAAATGCTCGCCGACCTCCAGGAATCCTACGAACACGAGCCCGGCGCCTACTGGGTCCCGAAGCGGCTCGGCGGCAGTGCCCCGTCTCTCGAGGAAGCAACTGCGCTCGACGAAGCCGAAGCCGCCGAGCGTTTCGCCCGTAAGGCCGAGAAAACCCAGGAGACCGAGGGCTGACTCCGGCAGCATTTGCACGGTGCGGATCTTCGCGGGGCGGGTTCGTGCCCGCGAAGGTCCGCCGCTGTCCCGGGCGGCCGATCGCTGAGCTCCTACTCAGCGTGGCAGCCGGCAGCGGGTCGGTGCGGGCAGCTTGCCGCGGAGGTAGGCGGCGGGTGGGACGCCCATGAGGGTGCGGAAGTCGGCGGTGAGGTGGGATTGGTCGTAGTAGCCGGTGTTCGCGGCCAGGTGCGACCACGGGCTGTTGCCCGCGTACGCCAGGACGCGGCGCAGGCGTTGGATGCGGGCGAAATGCTTGGGGGACAGGCCGATTCCCGCGGTGAACAGGTTGCGTAGCTGGCGTTCGCTGACGGCGAGGCGAGCGGTGAGTTCGGGGAGTGACGGGGCGTTGTCGGCGGTGAGCGCGGTGATCGCTTCGCGCAGCACGATCCGGTGCGCGCGATCGGTGTCGGTCTCGGAAAGGCGCTGCGGCAGTTCGTTATCCAGGTAGCCGATCGCCTGTTCGGCGGGGAGCTGGGTGAGTTCGGATGCGAAAGTTCCCAGTGGGCCGGGCAATTCGTCGAGGCGGACTGCGCGGTCGGTGAGTTCGGCCGCGGCCACACCGAGAAGTTGGCGTGTCACACCGGGTTCCAGTCGCAGTCGCACGCATCCGGCGGGCTGGTCTGGCCGCGAATAGGACGCCTTGGTCTGCGCGCCGACGACGAATGCCCTACTCCTGCCTGACTGTTCGGTGCGCAGCACCACCGTGGTCGTCGCCATGGGTGGGTGTGCGAACGGTTGCGCGAGGTCGTCGAACACCGGTGTGCTGGTGAGTTCGGTGAGCCATGGGCGCAACGATTCCGGCGTCGTCATGGGAGTCTCGAGCTGCGCCGAGGTCAGGTACCGCACCCGATCAACAGTAGGCGTCGCGGGCCGCGGTGTCCGTGCCGATTTCTCCTATATTCGCAGGCAGCGCGCGGACAATGCTCGTTGCATGATCCTGATCACCGGTGCGACAGGCACCATCGGAAGCGACATCGTTCGACAGCTGGTAGCCGAGGGCATCGCCGTCCGCGCGGCCACCCGCGACCCCCGGCAGGCCGAGTTTCCGGCCGACGTGGAGGTGGTCCGGGTGGACTACCGTGACCCGACCACCTTCGGGCCCGCGATGGCTGGGATCGAGGCCGCGTTCCTGGTCGGCATTCCCGGCCCGGACGACACCGGCACCGACGCCGCGTTGGTCGCTGCCGCGCGGGCAGCCGGGGTGCGACGCGTGGTGAAGCTGTCCGCCGTCGGTACCGGCGACCCGCGTTTGGGCGTGCCGGGTTCCTGGCATGTGCCGGGGGAACAGGCTGTGCGCGACTCGGGCCTGGAGTGGACGATCTTGCGCCCCAACACTTTCGCCTCGAACACGTTCAGCTGGATCGAACCGCTCAGCAGCGGACACCCCGTCCCGAACCTCACCGGCGACGGCAGACAGGCCGTGGTCGACCCGCGCGATGTCTCGTCGGTCGCCGTAGCGGCGCTGCGCTCCAACGACCACCACGGCCGCACCTACACCCTGACCGGCCCCGATCTGCAAACCGGCCGCGACCAAGCCGCCGTCCTCGCCGAGGTCATCGAACGGCCGATCGCCGTCACCGACATCGCCGAAGCCGACGCCCGCACCTTCATGGTCGCCGCGGGCCTTCCGCCCGCCTTCGTCGACGGCTCGCTGACCGGCCAGGCCTTCATCCGCGGCGGCCACAACGAACTGATCACCGACGACGTCGCACGCGTCCTCGGCCGCCCACCCCGCAGCTACGCCACCTGGGCCGCCGACCACCGCGCCGCCTTCGGCTGAAGTCGGCCCAGCTGACCGTGGGTCCGGCGCGTGGCGGCGCACCGGACCCGACCGGCTCAGTTCATCGTCAGCACCCACGACCCGTTGCAACCCCGGCGGGTGTTCATGTTGGCGTCATAGACCCAGTTGAACCTGATCGGCGGGTTCGTCCGCACGTTCCAGTTGCCGGACGGCGAGGTCACCACCTTGCCGTTGCGCGTGAGCACACCGACCTGGTCGTGGTTGAACTGCCACTTTCCGCCGCTGGTCGGGTAGTTCAACCGCAGCGTCACCCGACCGCCTGTGTGGTTCTGCACCACCAGGCACGACCTCGGTTCGGCCCGGTTGACCGCGTACTCCCCGAACCCGTCGTCTTCCACGTTCTCCCCGCTGTCGGTGAACTCCACCGGATCGGTGAAGTCGCCATGCGCGGGGCCTGCCCCCAGGACGGTCATCGCCGTTACCGCAACGCCTGCCGCGATCATCCCCAGAGTCTTCACGTAGTTCCTCCCGTAGTCCCTGCGGCTGCAACCGCTCTATGAAAGACCCTCTCCCGCAGCCACTTACGCAACCTTGTCGCCCGCTTAACGGCGCTCGTCACCGCCGCGTCTCACCGCGGTCGCGGTCGGTCGGTGAGCGCGGATTTCGTAGTTCGGGAGTTTCGCGCTAGAGTTCCTACTCGCACGACGAAGTCACCGGCGGTCGCCGGATCGGCCTCGGAAGGCACGCGGATGTGGCGCAGTGGTAGCGCATCACCTTGCCAAGGTGAGGGTCGCGAGTTCGAATCTCGTCATCCGCTCAACGAAAAGCTCGGCCGACACTATGTCGCGCCGGGCTTTTCTCGTTGTCAGCGACGTTTGACCTGTTCGCGCGTCAGCGGCGGCAGGAATTCGCCGACCAGGGTGCGGCGCCACCATATTCGCTCGTGGAACAGCTCGTGGGGCGTGCTGAAGTGGTATTCGTACAGGCGGGCGCGCAGGTAGTGCGGCGGTGCGTCGGGGAAGGGGCAGTGCCGCAGCAGGCGCAGCGTATCGGGGTCGTTGCGGAGCAGGCGCGCGACCAGCGGCAATGCCCACCCCCGCGCGTAGGAAGGCGATAGCGCCGCGAACCACATCAGCCAGTCCAGCCGCAGGTGGTAGGGCGCCCACTGGCGTGGGCGGTACCGGGGGTCGCCCGGTTTGCCTTTGAACTCGTATTCGCGCCACCTCGTCTCGCCGGTGAGGTGGGTGTCGTCGGTGCCCTCGATCACGATCTCCTGGCGGACCCGGGTGATACTGCCGAAGGCGCCGTAGGTGTTTACCAGGTGCAGCGGGTCGAACGAGGCATTCATCGCCTGACGTGACGAGAGCAGGTTGCTGACCGGCCCGTAGCTCAGCGCGGTGACCAGCGCGATGTAGGCGATCACCGCCCCGATGAACCACACCGGTGGCGCGGACACCGTCGGCGCCGCGGGCAGCACCGCGTAGGTCCTGGTATCGACGGCGGTGGTGGCGAGCAATAGCGTCACCCAGTTCAACCAGGCGAAATTCCCGGAGAACACCAGCCACAGCTGGGTGGCGATGATGATGGCCGCGGCCACGCTTGCCACTGGCTGCGGCGCGAACAGGCCGAACGGAACGACGAGCTGAGCGAAATGGTTGGCGGCGACCTCCACCCGGTGCAGCGGCCGGGGCAGCTGGTGGAAGAACCAGCTCAGCGGGCCGGGCATCGGCTGGGTCTCGTGGTGGTAGTACAGGCAGGTCAGGTCACGCCAGCACCGATCGCCGCGCATCTTGATCAGCCCGGCCCCGAACTCCACCCGGAACAGCAGCCAGCGCGCGGCCAGCAGCACCAGCAGCGGTGGCGCGACCGTGTCGTTGCCGAGGAAGATCGCCAGAAATCCCGCCTCGAGCAGCAGCGATTCCCAGCCGAACGAATACCACGTCTGCCCGACATTGACGATCGACAGATACAACACCCACAGCACGAACCACAGCAGCATCGATGCCCACAGCGGCACCAGATCCGCGACCCCCAGCGCGATGGCCACCGCTAGTACCGCCCCCGACCAGGCCAGGACGGCGTAGAACCGATCGGAGTAGTGCAGGTGGAACAGGCTCGGTGACCGGCGGAACGAGGTCCGGGCGAGGTAGCGCGGCACGGGCAGCATTCCCCGCTCGCCGAGCAGCGCGCGGAATTGCCGGGCGGCGGTCAGGAATGCGAGCGCGTAGACCACCGCCAGACCACGCTGGAAGATCAGCCTGCCCTGCCAGTACTCCGGTGCCGTGAACCACTCCATGCCTGTGCTCCCGGTGGTCGACGCCCCGCAACGAAGGGGTACCCGCGATCGCCCGACGAAATCTAGGGTTGCTCGAGTCCGGTGCCACCGAGCAGCGCGCCACGCAGGTCGGCCTCATCCCAGTGCCCGGCGATCCCGGGCCGCCCACGCAGGTACTCGACGACGCGATCTGGATCCCAGCCGTGTGATTCACGCAGCCCGGCGCCGATCATCGTCAGGTA
Organism: Nocardia sp. NPDC059195; assembly: GCF_042754695.1. Lineage (NCBI taxonomy): Bacteria > Bacillati > Actinomycetota > Actinomycetes > Mycobacteriales > Nocardiaceae > Nocardia > Nocardia sp. NPDC059195. Next base: position 146,380 of record NZ_JBHZBG010000005.1, read on the forward strand.
TCGCGCTGAGGGGCGTTGCAGAACAACGGTTTCCGGGTCCCATGGCGAGGTGAAGGTGAGGACGGGGATCCCGTCGCGCGTACCCGCGTGCACCACCGTCTCGTAGCGCCCGGGCCCGAGCCGCACCGAACCGCGGGCGAGGACCGGCGCCGGATCGAAGTCGGTCGCCGGCGTCCGGTACATCTCCTGAGCCAGCAGATCACCGAACTGACCGACGGTCAGCAGATACCCCCGCGCCGCCGCGCCGATCGGCCAGCCCGCCGCCGGACGCGCGGCATAGAACCCGACCCCACCCGTCCAGACCGGGCTCTGCCAGGCGAAATACAGGCTTCCGGGCAGGACGAGCGCGGCGACGGCGGCCGGTGCGGAGGGGTCACGGAATCCCGGATAGGTGTGGTCGGTTCCGGGCGGGGTGCCGCCCTCGCGGTAATAGGCGAACCGCTGCGCGTGCATGTTGGAGCCGTACGCGGCGTACCAGACGTGCTGAGCTGTGGTCACGGGCTCACCTCGGGTGGGTCACGGTTCATGAGCGCGGGAAACGATATCGCTCGTACTCGCGATTGTGATTCGACGGTCGGGTGGATACAGAGGGGACGAACTCATGAGATCAGCGATCATGGTGGCCGCGCTGGTGGCGCTCGCGGGAGGACTCGCGGCGTGTGACAGCTCCGGCAGCCCGGCTTCGAGCGGACCGACGGGCCCCACCCAAGCGGCCGGGACATCAGTACGCCAGAGCGACGAACCGACGGTCGTGCCCGGCCTCGACACTACGGACCCGACGCCCGCTCCCGGTCCCAGCCCGACCGGCCTGCCATCCCGCGACGACGCCACCGTCGACGCCCGCGACTATCAGCAGCGCGACAGCTTCTACTTCCAGTCGCCCACCGGCAACATCATGTGCGGGATCGTCAGCGCGACCACACTCGGTGTCGGTTGCCAGCTCGGCCACGCGAATGTCATTCCACCTCAGCTGCCCGACTGCACCGACGCCCCCGATCGCAAGGTCGCCGTGCACGTCTACGGCAGCAAAGCTGAGTTCCTGTGCACCAGCCAGGGCATCTTCGTCGGTGAATCGGTCGACGGCACGCGCAAGGGTGGCGGCAAGATCCTGAACTACGGCGACACCATCATCGCCCTCGGCGCCGCCTGCACCTCCACCCCGCAGGGCATGCGCTGCGACGCGGGCGGCCACGGCTTCACCATCTCCGCCGACGGCCAGACCCTGTTCTAAGTGGGCGTCAGTGCTCGCTGCGCGGAGTCAACTCCACGCAGCGAGCACGTCGTGCGCATCCCAGGTCACGTCGACCAGGTCAGCGCAGGACCCCTGCACACCGCCCAGCGACACCACCACCAGGGCGGATTCCTGCGGAATGAAGCCGGGAACCATACCTGCACCGCGAGTCAGGTCGGCAAGATCGTGCCGGTCGAACGCGCTTCCCAGCCATTTGATCGAACCGGCGAACGCGATCCGGTGGGCGACGGGGGAGCGGTCTGCGCCGATCAGATCGATTTCAGGATCGAACGCACGGTTCCACCAGCTCCCCACCGCGGCGACATTGTCGAACGGCAGCGAGCCCGCCAGCGCTGCCAGCTCGAGCGCCTCGCGCACGAGCGGCTCCACGGCTTTGCCGCGCCAGGTTGTCCATCGACGAGTGAACAACGCGTAAGCGGTATCCGGCCGACCGCGTCGAGTCAGCTCCTGAACGGAACGTAATGCGGCGAGATAGAGCCGCAGGTTGCTGTCTGCAACTCGATACAGCGCTGGCTTTCCCGATTTGATGGAAAGCGGAACATCCATGGCGAGGACGCGCTTCTCGGTGGTCAGCCGGTGCAACAAGGGCGATAACGTACCGGAAGGCAGCGCGCCACTACGACTTCCGGCTGCCGCCGCAATGGTGGCATTCGTTCGCTCGCCACTGCCGACCGCTTCGAGAACGCGCCGGGAGTGGTCGGGCGCCGGAAATTCGGCGAGCAGAGTCGATTCGGGCACGCTGAACAATGGCGCGGCCGGATCGTCGCACTCGCGTCGCACGAAGTCCAGCGGTGCCATTCCCTGCGGCCAGCTTCGCAGGATGCCGGGCAGTCCGCCGGTGATCAGGTGAGCGTCGATACCTGCCGCGGCGTCGAGGCCGAGCGACTGGCCGACCTCGGCGGGGTTCAGTGGGCCGAGGACGAGATTGTCGGCACGGCCGTAAAATGGCCGGTCGTATGCGGTGAGGCGCTCCATCATGTGGATATCGCTGCCGAGCAGCAGCAGTAATACGGGTCGTTGCTGCAGCAACCGATCCCATGCTGTCTGCAGTGCCCCGTCGAAGATCTCGTCCTGTTCGGTGAGCCAGGGAACTTCGTCGATGACGACGACGGTCGGCTCATCGCCGATCGCCTGGGCGAGCACTCGGAACGCATCCGGCCAGCTGCTGATGCTCTCGGGCACTGCTTCCGCCTCGCGGGCAATCCCTGACCTGCGGAGTTCCGAGAGGAAAGCCGGAAGCGAGTCGTTGACCGACATTCCCTTGGTGGCGGCGAAATAGAAGTACCGAACGTTCGCCCGATCGCAGAACTCCTGCACCAGCCGCGACTTTCCGACCTGCCTGCGACCGCGCAGTGCGACCGCGATGCCTCGCCCTGATTCGATGATCCGATCGAGGCGGGTCCTCAGCAGGCTGAGCTCGGTACCACGACCGACGAACCCGGAAGCCACAAGCCCTCCAAAAAGTAGAGGTGATCTACGTAGATTCAGTCTACATAGATCACCTCTACTCGATTGGCTACTGCGCCGTCGACTTGAACCGACGCAACCGCAGGCTGTTGCTCACCACGAAGACCGAGCTGAACGCCATGGCGGCGCCGGCCAGCATCGGGTTGAGCAGACCTGCCATGGCCAGCGGGATGGCGGCCACGTTGTAGGCGAAGGCCCAGAACAGGTTGCCCTTGATCGTGGCCAGGGTGCGCCGCGACAGGCGGATCGCGTCGGCGGCGGCGCGGAGGTCGCCGCGGACGAGAGTGAGGTCGCTGGCCTCGATGGCGACGTCGGTGCCGGTGCCCATGGACAGGCCGAGGTCGGCCTGGGCCAGGGCGGCCGCGTCGTTCACGCCGTCACCGACCATCGCGACGACCTTGCCCTCGGCCTGCAGCCGCTTGACGGTGTCGACCTTGTCCTGCGGCAGCACCTCGGCGATAACGTTGTCGATGCCGACCTCGTCGCCGATGGTGCGGGCCGCGCGGGCATTGTCACCGGTGAGCAGGATCGGGGTCAGGCCGAGTGCGCGGAACTGGGCGATGGCTTGGGCCGAGGTCGGTTTCACCGCGTCGGCGACCACGAGCACGCCGCGCGCCTTGCCGTCCCAGCCGATGGCCACCGCGGTCTTACCCGCCGATTCCGCTTCCGCCATCGCGGTTTCCAGCTTCTCGTCGAGCGGCTGTGACCAGTCGGCCAGCAGTCGCGCCCGGCCGACGATCACCGCGTGCCCGTCGACCACACCCTGCACGCCGAGGCCCTCGACATTCGCGAAACCCTCCACCGGCAGCAGCGTGCCGGACTTGTCCCGCGCACCCTTCGCGATCGCCTGCGCGATCGGGTGCTCCGACGAATCCTCCAGCGCACCAGCCAGTTCGAGAACCCGAGCATCCAGTTCACCCTCGGCCGGGATCACCTCGAGCAGCGTCATCTTGCCGGTGGTGACGGTACCGGTCTTGTCCAGCACGATGGTGTCGACCTTGCGGGTCGATTCCAGCACCTCGGGGCCCTTGATCAGGATGCCGAGCTGCGCGCCGCGTCCGGTGCCGACCATCAGCGCGGTCGGGGTGGCCAGGCCGAGGGCGCAGGGGCAGGCGATGATCAGCACCGCGACGCCCGCGGTGAAGGCCGCGGCGATGGAACCGCCTGTGCCGAGCCAGAATCCGAGCGTGGCAACGGCGAGCGCGATGACGATCGGGACGAAGATGCCGGAGATCCTGTCGGCCAGCCGCTGGGCCTGCGCCTTGCCGGTCTGCGCGTCTTCGACCAGCTGTGCCATCTGGGCGAGCTGGGTATCGGCGCCGATCCTGGTGGCGCGCACCACGAGTCGGCCGCCGACGTTCACGGTGGCACCGGTGACCGCGTCGTCGACGCCGACCTCCACCGGCACCGACTCACCGGTCAGCATGGACGCGTCGACTGCCGACGTGCCCTCGGTGATCACACCATCGGTAGCGATCTTCTCGCCGGGACGAACGATGAACTCGTCGCCGACGACCAACTGCTCCACCGGAATTCGAGTCTCGACTCCGTCGCGTACCACCGCGACTTCCTTGGCACCCAGCTCGAGCAGCGCCCGCAACGCGGCGCCTGCCCGTCGCTTCGACCGTGCCTCGAAATACCGCCCGGCCAGGATGAACGTGGTTACGCCCGCCGCGGCTTCGAGGTAGATGCTGCCCGTGCCGTCCATCCGCGCGATGGTCAATTCGAACGGGTGCTTCATCCCCGGCGTGCCCGCCGTGCCCCAGAACAGCGCGAACAGCGACCAGCCGAACGCGGCGAGGGTGCCGATCGACACGAGCGTGTCCATGGTCGCCGTGCCGTGCTTGAGGTTGGTCCACGCCGCCTTGTGGAACGGCAGCGCGCCCCAGATCACGACCGGTGCCGCCAGCGTCAGCGAGAGCCACTGCCAGTTGGTGAACTGCAGTGCCGGGATCATCGCCATCGCGATCACCGGAACGGTGAGCACCAGCGAGACCAGCAGACGGGTGCGCAGCGAGGCCGTGGGGTCGGATTCCGCGGGGGCGTCCGCGGCAGGCTCGGCCTGCTTCGGCGCGGGCAGTGCCGCGGTGTAGCCGGCTTGCTCGACGGTGGCGATGAGTTCCTCGGGGGAGACGTCACCGGTGAAGTCGACGCGCGCCTTCTCGGTGGCGTAGTTGACCGTGGCGGTGACCCCGTCGAGCTTGTTGAGCTTCTTCTCGATCCGGTTCGCGCAGGAAGCGCAGGTCATGCCACCGATCATCAGTTCTACCTGGCCGGTGCCCGGTGGGTGTGTCACGGTGGTCATGGGCTGCTCCTTTGTTCCTGATAGCAATTCTTGCTGAGAGTTCGCGGGCGGGCTAGGCGGGTGTTCGGCGCTGGTCAGTGGCCGTGGCCGGGAGTGCCGTGATCGGCGGGTGCGCTGGTCGGGGCGGGGTTGCTCGCGCCGGTGGCGTTCGGCGTGGCGACCCGCACCGTGAACTCGGCCGTGCGCACCACGCCCTGGTGCTGGAAGTCGAGGAACAGGCGGTAGTCGCCCGTGCTCGGCGCGTTCACCACGAAGTCGATGCCAGGCCCGGCGGGGGTGACCCCGTCGCCGGGCGTGCCCTCGGGGTGAACGTGCAGGTAGGCGAGGTCGGCGGCCCGAAGTGCGACCAGGTGACCGTAGGCGCCGAGGTAAGGCTGGAGGTCGGTGACCGGGGTGCCGTTGCGGCTGACCGAGAGTGTCACCTTTGACGCGGTACCTGGGCTGACCGTGCCGTTCAGCGCCACCGTGTACTCGCCGACCTGCGCGGTGGCGGCCGGGGCGGGCAGGGCCTGCACGTCGTAGTTGCCCGCGACGCGTAGGTCCGTGCCGAGGGTCAGGTTCGACCCGCCCGCCGGGGTGAAGTCGGCGAAGACCCGGTAGTCACCGGCCCGGCTCAGATTCAGCGGGACGGTCCAGGTTCCGGCCGGATCCAGCACCGGGTGCACGTGCTGGAATCCGGCCATATCGCGCCGGACCACGATCAGGTGCAGGTCTTTGTCGTGGCTGGTCTGGTATTTCGTCACCGGGGCGCCGGTGACGTCGAGGATGCGGAAGGCGATCTGCGATTGCGCCGCGGTGGTGGTGTTCGTCTTGTCCAGCGCCAAGGTGTAGCCCTGATCGGTGACCAGGAGGCCACCGGGCAGATCGGCGGACGGTGCCGCCGCGGTCGAGTGCTCGCCGTGCCCGGCCGGTTCGGAAGGTTCCGGACCGATCAGGGCGCCTGCGGCCAGAGCGATCCCGAAGACCGCCGCGAGGCCGAGGGTGAATCCGGCGAACTTGCCTGTTGCGTTCATCGGGATGCTCCGATCCGGTTCAGTCTGCGAGTTGGAAGCCGGCCGCGGTGACGGCGTCGGCGAGGGCGGTGCGTTCTGGTGCGGTTCCTGCGATGGCCACGGTGCCCGCGGCCAGGTCGACATCGACGCCGGTGACGCCGGGCAGGGTGCCTACCTTGTCGCGGACCTTGTTGACGCAGCAGCCGCAGGTCATGCCGTTGACGCTGACAGTGGTTGTGCTCATAGGACTCTCCTCGTTTCGCTCTTGGTCATTACCATACCCCCCTAGGGTACTTTGTCAAACGGTCGCGCCGGTCTTGTCCGCAGCCGGTGTGCGCATGGTCGCCGCGGTGATGCCCGCGCCAGCCAGTGCCAGTACGCCCGCACCGAGGAAGGCGGCGGAATAGCCGTCGGTCAGCGCCGAGGCGTCGCCGAGTTGACTCGCGCCGAACGCGGCGGCCACCGCCGTCATGGCGGCCAGGCCGAGCGCGGATCCCACCTGGTAGCTGACGTTGACGATGCCCGAGGCCAGCCCGCCTTCCTCGGGACGCGCCGCCGAGATGGCGGTGCCGAGTGAGGGGATGAAGGCCAGCGACATACCCCCCGCCGCGATCAGCGAGGCGGGCAGCACGTCGACCCAGAAATTGCCGGTCGGCCGCACCAGCGACATCACCGCGAGGCCGAGGCCGAGCACGATCAGGCCGGTGACGATCATCGGCTTCGCGCCGAACCGCTGCATCGCCTTCGGTGCCAGCACCACCATGCCGAGCATGATCAGCGTGGTCATCGGCAGCAGCGCGGCACCCGATGGGAAGGCGCTGTAGCCGAGCACCTGCTGCAGGTACAGGTTGAGGAAGAACCACATCGGCACCCACGCAGCGGCCAGTGCGAACTGGGCGAAGTTGGCGGCGGCCAGGTTCGGTGCGCGGAAGATGCTCAGCCGCATCAGCGGTTCGCGGCGCCGGGACTGGATGGCGACGAAGCCGGCCAAGAGCGCGGCGGCCAGTGCCAGCACACCCCAGGTCTCACCCGACGCCCAGCCGACCTCCGGTGCCTGCACGATCGCGTATACCGCGGCAGCCAAACCGGCTGTCACAGTGACAGATCCGGCGATATCGATGGATCCCTTACGCGCCGGGGCGGCGGGCATCAGCAGCGGCACGGCGATCAGCGCGAGCACGGCGATCGGAATGTTGATGTAGAAAACCCAAGGCCAGCTGATGTATTCGGTGATCACACCACCGAGAAACACGCCCGCGGTACCACCGGCGGGTGCGGCCGCGCCATAGACGGCGAGCGCCTTGGTGAGTTCCTGTGGCGAGCCGCCGAACAACATCATCAGCAGCGTGAGTGCCGAAGGCGCGATCAGGGCGGCACCGCCACCTTGGATCGCCCGGCCCGCCAGCTCGACGCCGACATTGCCTGCGGCACCGGCGATTACGGAGCCGATGCCGAGCACCACCCAGCCCGCGGCGAATACCCGGCGAGCGCCGAGCAGGTCGGAGAGCCTGCCGCCGAGCAGCAGCAGACCGCCGAAGGCGACCACGTAGGCGTTGAACACCCACGTCAGATTGCCCGGCGTGAACCCGAGTTCGGCCTGCATCTTGGGCAGCGCGATCCCGATGATCGAGGTGTCCATGATGACCATGAACTGCGCGGCGGCGATCACCGCCAGCGCCCACCACTTCCGGGTGGATTGCGATTGCGTAGTCACGACTTTCGTCCTTTCGAGCGGAGTGCATCTCGTGCTCGATACCATACCCCCCTAGGGTATAAATCTGTCAAGCCTTCGGCCGGAAAGGATTTTCGTCGGTGGACATGCGAAAGCCCGGCTCGCGTGACGATGCGAGCCGGGCCTGCGTTCTTCGGATCTAGTCGGCGTGGAGGTTGCGCGCCGTGGGAGATGTCGGCGTGGTGGCCGGATCGGGAGCGGTGCCGAGTAGTCGGTCGGCGGTGCCGGTCGTGGTCACGGTGAACCAGTAGTGCTCGTTCTTGTAGTGGTGGTGGCGGTGGTTGCGCCAAATTGCCCGGTAGAGAGCATGTTTCGGCTTGTAGTCGGTGTGGATGAGGTAGTGGGTCCACTCGTAGAGCAGGCCGAGCGTGGTGATGGTCAGCAGGAAGGTGAGGCCGAGGCCGGTGCGGGGGAAGGCGAGCAGGGCGATTGCGACCAGGGTCACGATCGTGAGCAACAGCGACTTCGGCGGGATGAAGATCAGCGGGATGTCGCGCGGGTCGACGTGATGCTCGCGGTGTTTGCGCGCCAGCTCACTGTCGAGGGTCAGCGGGCCGAGATGCCTTGGGCGCCAATGCAGCACAGTGACGTGAATGATCCACTCGACAACCGGGAATACGGCCAGAATCAGCACGGGGACAAGGGCGTCGGTGAGTTGCCAGTCGCCGATCACGAAGCGGGCTGCCAGCGTGGCGACGAATACCGTGGCGATCATCCATGGGGACGGGTGCCGGAGGAATTCGTGCGCCGCCGCAGGCAATGTCAAGCTGCGGCGCATCGGGCGGGGAGAACGGGTGGCATGGGTTGGTGCGGGAGCGGCTGAGCGCGCGGCCTCGGCGTGCGTGGGGTCGGTAGTCACCTGGTCGGTGGTCTGCGGGTGCTCGTCGGCAGCGTCAGGCGCGGCGGTGTCGTGCGACGTCGTTGTCGGACGGTCATTCATCATGGTGCTTCCTCGGGTGGATCACGCCCCGTTCAGGGCATGGATCAGGGCGGTGGTCGCCGGCTCGAGCAGTGCTCGCGCGGTCTCGGCGGCCCGTTCCGGCTCGCCCGCGGCGATCGCGGCGGCCAGGTCTCGATAGGCGTCGGCATTGCCCACCTCGGCGGACATGATCGGCGCCAGCGCGGCCAAGGCGGGTTCGTAGGCGGCGCGCAGCATGGAATACATCAACCGGAAGGCGATCGAATCGGCGAGATCGAGGATGTGGTCCCAGAATTCGAGCGCTATCCGTTGCTGGGCGAGTGGATCCGATTCGGCGACAAGGGAATCGACGGATTCGTGCAACAGCGCCAATTCGCCGTCGATCCGCGGATCGACCGTCCCTCGCACCCGCGCTGCGGCAAGCTCGGCGATCTTCGGCCCGTTGTGCAGCCGCGCCTCGAGAATGCTGCGAGCGACCGCGGGATCGATGGAATCGCCCCGAAGCAACAGCCGCGGAAGCACTTCCAGCCCCGCACTCCGCCGATAATCGAGCACAGTCGTCGCCTCACCTTGCCGAACGGCAACCAGCCCCGCCGCGGCCAACCGCTGCAACGCCTCCCGCACCGCGGGCCGCGAAACCCCCAACGCCTCGGCCAACTGCCGCTCACCCGGCAACGTGCTCCCCGCCGCCAACTCCCCACCCAGCACCTCGGCGGCGATCTGCTCGAACACATCACCGGAAACCGAGCGCTTCACCACAGGAGTCCATGCCATACCCCTGATGATGCGCCCTGAGTGGTAAGAGGTCAAGTGGTCAGACCAGCCGATTTTGAGCTGGACAATTGATGGCAGATGCCTGGTGATCGACTGCCCAGGTCAGCTGGGGTCGGAGCCTCGGATGGCGGAGAGCCAGGTAAAGGTGGTGGCGGCGACCGTGGTGGTGGCGACGAACGCGCCGAGGGCGCCGTTCATGACGTAGACCCAGAGCAGGCCGACGAGGGGAGCGCCGATCGCGGGTTGGCTGTCGAGGATCAGCCGGCGGGGGATGCCGTACGCGGGTGGATCCGTGGGGCGCGAGGGGTTATCGATGAGCTTGCCCGGCGGCTCGACCGTACGGACCCGGCCCGAGGGATAGAAACGCGTGTTCCCATCATCGATGGATCGGCCGGTCAGCTCCAGATCGGTCGGGATGAGCGCCGACAGCGCCGGGTCATAGAACACCGGCTGCCACACCACGCGGTCCCCACTGCTGATCTCCAACCACGACCGGCTGACCAGTCGATGCTGCTGCCGAACCCGCCTACCGCGCACCGTGCCGGTCGCGACCAGCCCGCTCGGAAGAACACCGAAGGCAAGGCCCAATTGGTAAGCGGTGTAAGCGAGTACGGCAAGAGCGACCACGGCGAGCGCACTCAGCTGATCGATATCGGCGAACGGCACCCACGCGGCGATGATCGCGAGGGTGCCGCTCGTGACGAGCAGCGGATAGGTGAGCGCGCGCGCCGGGCCGGTACTCACTGTTCGAAGCCGACCTTCGGGCTCACTTCAGGAAACCGATCTTGGTGTAGTCGTAGGAAGCGAGGCCTGCCGCACCGAAGTTGGCGAGGTTGTCGCGAACTCCGAGATTGCCGGCGGACTGCATGAGCGGCAGGGAATGTCCCTCCTCGAATACCTTTCGATCGATCTGGTTGGCCAACTCCTTGGCCTTGACCGGATCGAGTTCAGAGATGGCCTGCTCGATGAGGGCGTTGAGTTCAGGAGAGCCGATGCGACCGTAATTGCCCTGGATGTCATCGGGGTACAAGCCGTAGATCTGCGTCAGGCTGCTGAGCGGGAAGGCATCGCCAGCATAGAACCACTGTCCTACATCGAAATTTCCCGGCTTGAGGACATCGGGGAACAGACCGGCGCCTGCCTTTGTCTCGATGGTCAACTTGACGCCGATCTGCGCGAGGTTCTGCTGGATGATCTGCGCGGTCTGAATATTGATCGGGTCGTTGTACATCACATCGCGGATCTCGAGCTTCCGGCCGTCCTTTTCGCGCACATCCCCGTTGAGCTTCCAGCCGAGGGCGTCGAGCTCTTTTGCCGCGGCCGTCGGGTCGAACCCGAGGCTGTTGTCCTGGTAGCCGTCCTGGCCCTGCAGGTAGACATGATTGTTCAGCGGTTCGGGGTCGAGGACGAGCCCGTTCTGGATCGCGTTGGCGATACCCTGCCGGTCGATCGCTTTCGAGATCGCGACTCGTACACCCTGGTCGGCGAGGATGGAACCGGGCGCACCATTGAAGGTGAAGTGACCCCAACCGTTACCGGGTGCTCGGCGGATCGCGATGCCGGGCGTATTGCTCACCGCCTTCAAATCGTCGCGGCTGGCTATTCCTACCGCATCGATCTCGTTGTTCAGGAGTGCGGGAGTGAACGCTGCACTATCCAGCACACTGAAGGTCATGGTGTCGAGTTTCGGTGTGTCACCCCACCATCGGGGATTGCGGCCGAGGACGACCCGGCCTTGTCCTCGGTCGACGGACTGGACGATGAACGGGCCGGACGACAGCGTGAGCGCCTCGACCTGGCTGTTGTTGAATGCTTCGGCGCTCGATGTGACGGACTTCGGAAAGAGCACCGAGTTACCCGCGAATTGTCCGCGCCACTCGGCGTAGTGCTGCTTGAAGGTGATAACAGCCTGCTTGTCATCGACACCGCGTTCGACCTTGTCGACCCGATCGAAGCCGCTGTTGTTGGCGATCAGGAACGCCTTGTCGGCACCGCTGAGCGCCGCGGCCTGGGACCGAATATCCTCCCAGGAAATCGGCGTGCCATCGGACCAGACCGCCTTGGGGTTGATCGTGTAGGTGACCTGCTGCGGCTCGGTGTTGGTCAACGCGACGTCGGTGAAGAAATCGGTGTTCACCGAGAGATTCGCCGCTGCATCGGTTTTGAACGCACGCGGCATCACCGGACGCAGCATCGAGCCGGTGTTTCCGGTATTGCCGTCGGTGTGCAGGCCGTTCCAGTTCTCCGGCAGCGAGGTAATCGCCAGTCGGAGATTGCCACCGTCGCGCAGTTCGCTGACGTCGCGCGGGTTGATGTCGTTGGTGGTGCCGAGCGCGGCTTCGCCCTCCGCCGCGATGTCGTCGCCCGAGCCACACCCGGCAGCGATCAAACTGACGATGACGAGGGGGATTGCCAGGCGGGTGGTCATCGAACGAATTCGCATTGACCGCTCCTTTCCTCAGATTCGCTGCACGAGTGTGGTACTACGGTTGTCTATTTGACGAATCCGACTTTGGTCAGGTCGGAAGACGCCAAACCGAATGCTCCGTAGTTGGCAACCGTAGAGCGCACCGCCACGGCGCCGGGGGACTGCACGATGGGGAGCGAGAACCCTTCTTCGAAGATCATCCGGTCGGCCTTGTTAGCCAGCTCGATGGCCTTTTCCGGATCCAGTTCGGAGATGGTCTCTTCGATCAGTGCGTTGAGCTCGGGGCTGCCGATGCGGCCCTTGTTGCTCAGGCGGTTGTTCGGATCGTAGGCGTAGATCTGTGGCAACGCGCCGAGCGGAAGAATGCCGCCGGACCAGGTGAACTGAACGATGTCGAAGTTGCCGGGGTCGACGACATCCTTGAAGAGACCATTGCCCGGTACGGGTTGGATGGTCAGCTTGACGCCGATCGCGGCAAGGTTCTGCTGAGCGATCTGGGCCATCTGGACCCACGCGTCCTGCTGGTACATCACATCGCGCAGTTCGAGCTTGCGCCCGTCCTTCTCCCGGACATCACCGTTGAGCTTCCAGCCGAGGTCATCGAGCATCTTGGCGGCTGCCTGCGGGTCGTAGGAGACTGCCGCTGAATTGTCCTGGTAGCCCTTCTGGCCCTTCACGTAGATGTGATTGTTCAGCGGTTCCGGGTTTGCGACCACGCCGTGCTGCGTGGCGTTGGCGATGCCCTGCCGATCGATCGCCTTCGAAATGGCAATGCGCAGCTGCGGGTCTTCGAGCAGCGCACCGGGAGCGCCGTTGAAGGTGAAGTGCGAGAACCTCGGCGAAGGGGCGCGCCGTACGTCGAGGCCCGGTGATCCGGCGGCGGTGGAGATCTCGTCGATGCCCGAGACGGTGGCGGCGTCGAGCTCGTTGTTCTGCAGCGCGGAAATACGCGCTGAATAGTCGAGTACCGCGAAGGTGACCGAATCCAGCTTCGGAGTGTTACCCCACCACTTCGGATTCCGGTTCAGTGTGATGCGTTGCTGCGCGCGATCGATCGAGCTGATGACAAACGGGCCCGCCGACAACGGAAGGCTGTTGCGTGCCCAGTTCTCGAATGCTGTCGGCGATTCAGTGGATGCTTTCGGGTAGAAGGGGTTGAACATGCCTTGCCACTCGGCGTAGTGCTTCGCGAACGTGACAACGGCCTGACGATCATCGACACCGCGTTCGACCTTTTCCACACGGTCGAATCCGTCGGTACCGCGAACCTGGTACGCGACGTCCTTGCCGCTCAGCGCCTGAGCCTGGGAACGCATGTCCTCCCAGGTAATCGGGGAGCCGTCGGACCAGACCGCCTTGGGGTTGATCGTGTACGTCACCTGTTGGGGCTCTGTGCCGGTGAGCTGAATATCCGTGAAGTAGTCGTGATCGACCGACAATTCGCCCGCGGCGTTCGCGGTAACCGTGCCCGGCAGCGTCCATCCGACGACATCGGACACGTCGCTGCTCGCATCGACGTGGTCTGAGTTGAAGGTCTCCGGGAAGGAGGTCAGTGCCAGACGAAAATTGCCGCCATCCTGGAGTTCGCTCACATCCTTGGGATTGATGTCGTTCACCGTGCCGACGGAGCTTGCCCCGATCTGCGAACTGTCATCGGACCCACAACCACCAAGCACCAACGTCAAAGCGAAAACAGGCACCGCGATGCGGAAACCGGCCCGGCGCAACCGCCTGGCGTAAGTAGCTGTGGTCATTTCGTGAATCCGATCTTCGTGTAGTCGTACGTTGCCAAACCGGGGGAACCGATGTTGGCGAGGGTGGTGCGGGCGCCGACGCTGCCGTCGGACTGCATCAGGGGGAGCGAGTGTCCTTCTTCGAATACCTTGCGGTCGACCTGGTTGGCGAGGTCGATGGACTTCGCGGGGTCCAGTTCGGTGAGGGTTCGTTCGATGAGGGCGTTGAGTTCGGGAGAGCCGATCCGGCCGAAGTTGGACTGGAGGTCGGTCGGGTCGTAGTAGTAGATCTGGCGAATGCTGCTCAAGGGGAAGGGGTCGCCCTGGTAGACGTATTGGGCGGCGTCGAAGTCGCCGGGCTGGATCACGTCGGTGAAAAGGCCTGCGGCGGGCTTGGTGTCGATGGTGAGCTGAACGCCGATGGCGGCCAGGTTCTGCTGGATGATCTGGGCAATCTGGACCCAGGTGGGGTCGTTGTACATGACGTCGCGAATGACCAGTTTGCGGCCGTCCTTCTCGCGCACCTCGCCGTTGAGTTTCCAGCCGAGATCGTCGAGTTGCTTGGCTGCGGCGGTGGGGTCGAAGCCGAGACTGTTGTCCTGGTAGCCCTTTTGGCCCTGGAGGAAGACGTGGTTGTTCAACGGTTTCGGGTCCTCGACCAGCCCGTTCTGCATCGCGTTGACGATCCCGATGCGGTCGATCGCCTTCGAGATAGCCACGCGCACACCCTCTTCGGCCAGGATCGAGCCGGGCGCGCCATTGAAGGTGATGTGGCGCCATCGATTACCGGGAGCACGGCGCACTACGAGCCCTTCGGTTCCGCGCACCGTTTTCACGTCGTCGAGGGTGGTCAGGCGAACGAGGTCGAGTTCGTTGTTCTGCAACGCCTGGACCCACGATGAGTGGTCGAGCACGCTGTAGGTGATGGTGTCGAGAACGGGTTTGTCGCCCCACCATTTCGGGTTGCGGCCCAAGGTGATCCGACCCTGAGCGCGGTCGGTGTCGCTGACGAGGAACGGGCCCGCGGTGAGGGTGATCGCGTCGGCGAGGCTGGTGTTGAAGGCCTCCGGTGTGCTGGTCACCGACTTCGGGTAGAGGGCGGAGTTGCCGGAGAACTGGCCGCGCCAGTCGGCGTAGGGCTTGCTGAAAGTGAGGACGGCCTGCTGGTCGTCGGTACCTCGCTCCACCTTGTCGACGAATTCGAAACCGTTGGTGATCGCGATCAGATAGCTCTTGTCGCGGCCGCTCAGCGCGTGCGCTTGCGAGGCGAGGTCTTCCCAGGTGATCGGCGAACCGTCCGACCAGACAGCTTTCGGGTTGATCGAATACGTCACCTGCATCGGATCCGTGCCGGTCAGCTGGATATCGGTGAAGAAATCGGTGTCGACGCTGAGCTGGCCCGCGGCGTCGATTTCGAAGGAGCGCGGCAGCATCGCGCGCACGATTTCGCCGATCTCACCGTTGTTGCCGTCATTGGACAGGATGTTCCAGTTGGCGGGGTAGTCGGTGGTCGCCAGGCGCAGGTTCCCGCCCTCACGCAACTCCTCGACACCCTTGGGGTTGACGTCGCTGGTGGCGCCGATCGCATTGCTCAACCCGGCCGCCGACTCGTCACCACCCCCACAGCCCGCCACGATCATCCCGGCCGCCACCACTACGGCGGCACAGCGCAATCGGGTACTACGGCCTGCTTGCATTCGACGGGTTCGCATGGCGCCTCCTGTTTCGGCTCGTGATCAGCCGCTGACGACGGGTTCCGGTACGGCCGCGATGAGCGAGCGCGTGTATTCGTGCTGAGGATCGGCGAAAATCTGCTCGGCCGGACCGGATTCGACGATCTTGCCCTGCAGCATCACCGCGATGTCGTGGGCGAGATTGCGCACCACCGACAGGTCGTGGGAGACGAACAGGTAAGACAGTCCGTGCTCGGCCTGTAGGTCGCGCAGCAGGTTGAGCACGCCCGCCTGGATCGACACGTCCAACGACGAGACGGGTTCGTCGAGAACCAACAGCTGGGTGTCGAGCGCCAGCGCGCGGGCGATGCTGATGCGCTGCTTCTGGCCGCCGGAGAAGTCCGAGGGGTAGCGATCGGCGTGCTCGGGACGCAATCCCACCTGCCGCAACAACTCTGGCACCCGCCGGTTGACCTCTTCGCGCGACCGGCCGTCGATGCGCAGCGGCTCGGCGAGCACGTCGAAGATCGGCAGGCGCGGGTCGAGGGAGGAGCTGGGGTCCTGGAAGACGATCTGCATCTTGCGGCGGATCTCGCGGGTGCGCGCCTTGGTGAGGGTGGCGACGTCGTTGCCGAGCACTTCGATGCTGCCCGACTGTGGGCGGGCCAGGTCCATGATCTGCGACAGCGTGGTCGACTTGCCCGAACCGGATTCGCCGACCAGTGCGAGGGTGCGGCCCGCGCGCACCGAGAAGCTGATGCCGTCGACCGCGCGGACCTCGCCGGTGCGGCGGCGCAGCAGCACCCCTGAGGTGAGCGGGAAGGTTTTCACCAGGTCGGTGACGCGCAGGACCACGTTCTCGTCGGTGCGGTCGGGGTGTGCCGGGGTGGGGATGTCCTTGCGGTAGGCCTCGAAGAGTTGCTTGGAACTGACCTCGGCCGTGCGGATGCAGGCGGCCGAGTGGCCGGGGCTCACCTTCTCCAGCGGGGGTTCGGCGGCGGTGCAGTCGCCGATCGCGACCGGGCAGCGCGGCGCGAACGAGCAGCCGGGCGGCAGGGCGTGCATGGCGGGCGGGGCGCCGAGGATCGGGATCAGCGGCGTGCGTGGCGGGCCGTCCATACGCGGAATGGAGCCGAGCAAGCCGACGGTGTACGGCATCCGGGGAGCGGCGAAAAGTTCGGCGACAGGCGCGGTTTCGACGATCTTGCCCGCGTACATCACCGCGACCCGGTCGGCGACGGTGGCCGCGATACCCATGTCGTGGGTGATCATGATGACGCCCGCGCCGGTGATATCGCGTGCCTTACGCAGCAACGCGAGGATCTGGGCCTGCACGGTCACGTCGAGCGCGGTGGTCGGTTCGTCGCAGATGATCAGGGCTGGGTCGTTGGCGATGGCCATGGCGATCACCACGCGCTGGCGCATACCGCCGGAGAACTCGTGCGGGAAGGCCCTGGAACGAGCCCTCGCATCGGTGATGCCGACCAGTTCGAGCAGCTCGACGGCCCGCTCACCGGCTTGTTTGCGGCCCATCTTGCCGTGTGCGAGAAGGGCTTCCGCGATCTGGTCACCCACCCGGTACACCGGGGTCAGCGCGGAGAGCGGATCCTGGAAGACCATGCTGATCGAGGAACCGCGCAGCTTCGACATCTGCTTGTCACCGAGGCCGAGCAGTTCGCGGCCGCGCAGGCGCACCGATCCGTGCACCCGCGCCTGCTCGGGCAGCAGGCCGATCACCGCGAGCGAGGACACCGACTTGCCCGATCCGGACTCGCCGACGATGGCGAGTACCTCGCCGTCGGCAACGGTGTAGTTCACCCCGCGTACGGCGTCGACGCGGCCTTCCTCGCCGGGGAACGAGACTCGCAGGTCGGTGACCTCGAGCAGGGGTGCGGTCGACGCGGTCATCGCTTCTCGGCTTTCTTCAGCTCCACCTGCGCCTCGTCCTTGTGCTCGGCGACCTCCTTGCGGGCCTTGCGCGCGCCACGGGCGCCGGGGTCGAACGCGTCGCGCAGACCGTCGCCGACCAGGTTGGCGCACAACACGATCGTGATCAGCAGGCCACCAGCGAACAGGAACAACCACGGGTAGGTGAGCGCCGATTTGGTGCCCGCCGCGATCAGCGAACCCAGCGACACATCCGGCGGCTGCACACCGAAACCGAGGAAGCTCAAACCGGTTTCGGCCATGATCGCCGAGCCGACGGCCAGTGTGGTGTCGATGATCAGGATCGAGGCGATGTTCGGGACGATATGACTGAGAATCACGGTGCGAGTCGGCGCGCCCATATACCGTGCGGCGCGGACGAATTCGCGGTCACGCAGGCTCAGAGTGAGGCCGCGGATGATGCGGGCGGCAATCATCCAGCCGAACACGCTGAGCAGCACGATCAGGATGGCGATCGACCCGGAACCCTTGGTGCGCGGCGCGAACAGCGCGATGATGATGAAGCTGGGGACCACGAGCAGCAGGTCGACGAACCACATGATGGCGCGATCGGTCCAACCGCCGAGCAGCCCGGCCACCGCACCCGCGGTCGCGGCGATGACACTGGAGAACAGCGCCACACAGAAGCCGATGATCAGCGACTTCTGTAGGCCGCGCAGGGTCTGGGCGAGGACGTCCTGGCCGATCTGGGTGGTGCCGAACGGGTGCTCGAGGCTCGGCGGCTGCATCAGCGCCTTGTAATCCATCTGCTGGTAATCCCACGGCAGCAGTGGCGGCAACGCGAAACTGGCCACGAGCAGCACCAACAGGATCACCGCGCCGACCACGGCGGGTTTGTTGCGCAGGAAACGGCGCCACACCAGTTTGCGGCGCCCGGCGGCGATGGCCTCCGGTGCGCCGACGACGATGAGTTCGGTTTCGGTCATGAGACACGCACCCTCGGGTCGAGCAGGGCAAGGACGACATCGGAGAGCAGGCCGGAGACCAGCACGACCAAACCGGCGAACGCCGTCACCGTCACCACGACATAGAGGTCCTGGGCATTGATCGCATCGATCAGCCATTCACCTACGCCGTGCCAGCCGAAGATCTTCTCCACGAAGGTGGCGCCGGTGATCAATCCGCCGAGGCTGTAGGCGAACAGGGTGGCCATCGGGATCAGCGCGGTGCGCAGGCCGTGCTTGTAGAGGGCCCGATTGCGCGTCAGGCCCTTGGCTCTCGCTGTTCGGATGAAATCGCTCTGCAGCACATCGAGCATGGCGTTGCGCTGGTAGCGGCTGTAGCCGGCCATGCCGCCCAGGGCGAGTGCCAGGGTCGGCAGGACCAAATGCTGTGCGCGATCGACCATCTGGTTCCAGAACCCGGTGATCTGAGTGGCCGAGGTCTCGCCGGTGTAGAGGAAGATCTGTGTGCCGGTCATCGTATTGATTTGCAGCGCACCGTATTTCAACAGCGTCGCCAGCAAGAAGATCGGCGTCGACAGGATCAGCAGCGACAGCACCGTCGAGAAATAGTCGCTGAACTTGTACTGCCTGATCGCGCCGGCGGCACCGATCAGCACGCCGAGCACGGTGCCGATGACCGAACCGAGAATCAGCAGCCGCAGACTCACCGCCACCCGCCTGCCCAGTTCCTCGCTCACCGGCTGCCCGGCCAGGGTGGTTCCGAAATCCCCTTGCACGACGCCGCCGAGCCAGGTGAGATAGCGCTGTGGGATCGGCTCGTCGAGATGCAACTGCTCGGCCTTCGCGTCGATCACCGACTGCGGCGGGCGCGGATTGCGCTGCTCGAGGCTTTCGAGGGGGTTGAACGTGAGGGATGCGAGGCTGAACGTCAGAAACGATGCCAGCAGAAGGAGCACAACGTAGTTGAGTGTGCGCCGCAACAAAAAGCCGGTCATCAGTCCCCTCTGGATCGGTATTCAGGCCCTGATCATAGGGACAGTCCGGCGTCCCCGTGTGGCGACGTGCGGCAGGATAGATGGGATGACGCACCTGCACCCGAAACCGCAGCTGGTGGCCAGCGACGTCGACGGCACGCTGATCGACGATTCCGACAAGGTCTCGGCGCGCACCAAGGCCGCCGTCGGGGCGCTCGTCGCCGACGGCGCCACCTTCGTGCTCGCCACCGGCCGCCCGCCGCGCTGGATCGAACCGGTCGTCAGCGAACTCGGGTACGCACCGCTCGCGATCTGCGGAAACGGCGCGGTTATCTACGACAGCGCCACCGACCGGGTGCTGTCCAGCCACACACTCGATACCGAGACCCTGAGCTGGTTGGCCGAGGTCGCCGAACACGCGTTACCCGGTTGTGGGCTGGCGACCGAGCGGGTCGGGGCCAGCGCGCACGACGCCGTGACCCAGCAGTTCGTGAGCTCGCCGACCTACGAACATGCCTGGCTCAACCCCGACGACACCGTCGTCTCGCACGCCGAGGTCATCGACTCTCCCGCGATCAAGATGCTCATCCGGCTCAGCACGGCCCGCAGTTCCGAGATGCGCGCCGCCCTCGCCCCCCTCATCGGCGACCGCGCCGAGATCACCTACTCCACCGAGAGCGGGCTGATCGAGCTGGCGGTGCCGCAGGTGACGAAGGCGTCCGGGCTGGCCGAGGTCGCCCGACGCATCGGCGTAGAGAATTCCTCGATCGTCGCCTTCGGAGATATGCCGAACGACGTGCCGATGCTGGCGATGGCCGGGCACGGAGTCGCGATGGGGAACGCCCACCCGGAAGCTCGGGCGGCCGCCGATGAGGTGACAGGCAGCAACATAGACGACGGCGTCGCGATGGTCCTCGAGCGCTGGTGGCGATAGGCCCGACCACCCTGGGCCCGGTTTAGCTGAGCAGCAAGGTATACCGCCCGGACCCGGTAGAACCTCGCATGCCCCGCGAATAAAACAGCCGGTGCCCTCACTCGGAGGTGCACCGGCTGTTCTTCGCCGTGACCGGGGGTTAGCCGGTCGGGGCGGGTTCGGGGACAGGCGGGTCGGCCGGGGCCTGTTCGACGGGGACCGGTTCGGCAGGGATCGGCTGTGCCGTCGGGTCGGCCGGAATCGCGAGCCCGAGCGTCGGCGCGGTCTGCGTCTGGCCAGGCTTCGGCTGTCCGTTCATTTCCTGCTTGTAGGTCTCGTCGTAGGTCTTCCAGAACGTCGTGACGATGCCCGTGAGCTCGTTGAGCACCAGTGAACCGTGCTCGAAATCGGTGCGCGAACCGTTCGGGACCAGGTACGAGCCCGTGGTCGGCAGGCCGAGCACGCCCGAGTCGGCGCCCAGGCTCAGATAGCGGTCGAGAATCGTGCCGATCACCTCGAACACCTCACCGCCCTCGCCCGAATAGACGAAACCGTTGGCGAACTTCGCGTACTGACGGCCCTGCGCGCCCGAGATCAGGTCCGACTGCGGCGCGCCGAGCGGCCCGTCGACCCCGCCTTTGGCGACCCAGTGTTTGGCGATCGCGTTGTCGCCGGCCAAGCCCAGGAACTTGTCGACCATCGCGCCGAGTTCGGCCATATTGCCCTGCGGCGCGCGGGCCTGCTGACTCGGCGGACGATTCACCGTCGGGGGCGAGGTGTAGGTGTTGGAGTTACCCGCCGCGATCCCGCGGATGCGGTCCATCAGCGCGTAGGCGGCATCGCCGGGGCAGTCGGTGTTGCCGACATCGCGGTGCGCGAACACCACCGGCAGGTCGACCGCTTCGTCGTAGGCGTACGGGGTGAACTCGGTGCCCTCGGAGTACATCGTGGTCGTGCCCTTGGGATTGATCCCGGCGAGCTTGGACCGCCAGCCGATGAACTTGCCGATCGCGTTGATCGCCTCGTTGCTCGGCTCCTCCGTCTCGTAGTTGCCCATCAGCGCCACACCGGCAGTGTTCTCGTTGAAACCGCCCGCGTGCGCGCCCTGAACCGCCCGGTCGAGGCCGCCGTAGCGGCCCTCGAAAATCTGGCCGTACTGGTCGACCATGGCGTTGTAGCCGACATCGCACCAGCCGAGCGTTTCGGCGTGATAGGCGTAGATCGCGCGGACGATGCCCGCCGATTCGGAACGGCTGTAGTCGTTGCGACCGGCCGTGTGATGCACGGTGATACCGCCGAGGCCGTCGTCGTAGGTGGGTTCCTGGCAGCGGATCGATTCGTCGGCACCCCACTGCGCGCGGGTGATGACCTTCGGTCCGCCACCGGGCAGCGCCGCGGCCACGTCAGTGAGCGCGGCATCGATCGCGGCCCGGCCCGGATTGATCAGGATGGCCTTGAGCGCGGCCTCGGTGAGGTGCGCCGGGTCGTGGTCGGGGCCCGCGGTGGGCTTGCGGGTGACCAGCATCTGCACCGCGGTGGTCTCGCCGACGTAGATCGGTTCGGTGCCGGTCGGTGCGCCCGCGGGGGTGTGATCGGTGGCCCTGGTGTCGAGCGGATCGGCGTCGTACCAGGGACCCCAGTTGCCGTCGAGCTGGCGGGCACGGAGTTTGGTTGTGGTGTTCGCCAGGTCGCGAGCGGTGATGGCGACCATGCTGAACGGGGTGTCCTGGGTGAGTTCCTTGACCTGCGCGCCCACCTGGTCGATGACGTCGGGGCCGACCGCGCCCGGAGAGAGGGCGGGGGTGTCGGGGGTGGTGCCGGGTTCGAGGTTCTCCGGGTCAGCGATGAATTTCGCGCCGGCGGACCGGCTTTGGGAGACCGGGGCGCCGGTGGGAGGTGCGGCCGCGGCGGGTGGCTGGGCTGTGGGCGCGGGAGTCGCGGGCGCCTCAGGGGCCGGGGGAGCCGGGGGCGCGGTGGGGACCGTCGTGCTCGGGACCGGTGGGCGCGCGGGCGGGGCGGCGGCCCCGGGGGCGCCAGGTGTCGCGGCGCCCGGTGTGGCCTGCTGCGTCGGGGTCGGCTGCGGCTTCGTCGGCAGTTGCGGCAGCTGGATCTCGGCGGGCAGCGCCACGCCCGGGGGTACCGGCAATCCCGGGGGGATCGGGATCGAGGCAGGCAGGCCCAACATGCGCAGGTCCGAGAGGTGCAGATCGGGGAGGTCGAGACCGGTCAGGTCACGCAGCGGGACCGTGATGTCGGGAACCGAGGTCAGCGCGACCTCGGCCAGCTGCGTCGGCACGGCCGTGACCTGGGAATCGTTGGCGCTGCGGTAGTCGGTCGAGTCGCTGAGAGCGAACGCGCCGACCGGTGCGGCGACAACGAGGGTGGTGACCACCGGGAGCACGTAGGAACGTTTCGGCTTTCGGTATCGCACGTGCGACTCCTATCAGGGTCGAGCTCGTGTTTTTCCGCGCATGTGATGCTTGCTTCCTCTAACCTCACGCATCACACTAGTTAACATACGTCACACATCTCAACCTCAACTTGAGGATTATGTGATTGCTCGAATGTAGCCCTCGGATCCCGCTCGGCGACGACGACATGCCGACGCGAGCTCCGCCGGTCGAACCGCGAAACCGTGGGAGCGCAGTATGAGAGCGGACACCTTGATCGCCCGCAGTAGCGGCCGTGGCACCCGTCGCCGGGTTGTGCCGGTCATCTGGACCGTGCCGCTGCCGGTGCTGGTCAGCGGCACCGTGCTGGCCTTGACCGGTGCGATCGGCCTGTGGCAGATCCTGCCGGGCCAGATCACCCCGACCGTCGGCGCGGGACACGGTCGCGGCATGAGCCAGGTCGGTGCCTTCGACAACGCGCGGGCGGGCTGGTCGGCCGAGGAGATTCTCGGTCACTACTACCCCGGCGCAGATCTCGGGCAAATCGGGCCGACAACGATCGGTGTCCGGCTCCAGGCCCAGGACGACGCCACCCTCGATACCTTCGCCGCCGCCGGCGCGCAGGTCGCGGGCCGCACGATCGGCCCCGGCGACGCCGCCCATCTCACACCGCTGCCCGACGGCGGGGCGAATGTGGTCGTGACCGCGGGCTGCGACGGAGAAGTGTTGTGGCAGGCCTCGACCGACGATCCGTTCGTCTATCCGGTCGGCCCCGGTGCGGGCAGGCCTGCCGAGGAACACCTGACCCTCTGCGGGGGCACCGCCTATCGCGGCGCGCTCGGCGTGGCGCTCGAAGGCGAGTCCTATCGCACCGTCAACCAGGTGGACCTCGACGACTATCTCGCCGGTGTCCTGCCCGCGGAAATGCAGGCCAACTGGGCCGACCAGGGCGCCTTCGAAGCCCTACGCGCACAAGCGATCGCGGCCCGTTCCTATGCTCTCGCCGAAAGCCGGTACGACTACGCGCAGACCTGCGATACCACCGACTGCCAGGCGTATCCCGGTACGGTGAAAGAGGATTCGCGCAGTACCGAGGCCGTCGCCGCCACCACGGGCACGGTGTTGTTGCGTGACGGGCAGATTCTGCGTTCGGAATACTCGGCTGCTCCGGATGGCGGTAGGCCCGCCGATATCGAGACCTTCGCGGTCGGCCCGGCGCCCAGCGAACTCGTCGAATCCGCCCCGGCCCCAGTGGTTCCCGCCGCACCGGTGCAGCCGGATCTGACCATCGAGGCGCTGGCGGGTGAGTCGGTGATCGACACCGAGTACCGGCGCATCGGCGGTGCGAGTAGCGCGGTGGGCGAGCCGATCGGCCCGGAAATGCTGCTGCCGCAACGGGCGGGCACGTACCGGATGTACACGAACGGTGTGATCGTCGCGACGCAGACGCTCGGCGCGCAGGTCGTCGACTTCTCCACGCTGCTGCAGCTCGTTCCGGATGCGGGTGATCAGTTGCCTGCGACGGCATCGGGTCGACCCAAGCTGAAGACGCCGGAAGGCAGTGTTCCCCAGGCTGTTTCGCCTGGAGGTCCGCATGGTTTGCAGATTCCCTCGGATGCCGAGGTCAGGGGCGAACCCGTCCACGGGCCGGTGAATCCCGCCGCGACGCCCGGCGCGCACGCCGAGTACGGCCCGGTGAACCCCGGCGCAGTACCTGGCGTGCACGACGGCGAGTGACTGGAAACAGGCCGATTGCACGATTACGCCGGATCCTTCAGTCGAGCTTCGTGTCATCCAACCCGATAGCCAGGGTGCGCAGCAGGTCGGCGAGCTGCTCGCGGTCCGTGCCGCCGAGCGAGGCGAGCAAGCGCTGCTCGTTGGCCATGTGGAGCGGCAGCAGCCGGTCGACGAGTTCGCGGCCCTCGGCGGTGAGCTGCACGAAGACTGAACGGCGATCGTCGGGGGAGGGGACGCGCCGAACCAGGTTCTTCGCGGCTAGGCGGTCGATGCGGTTGGTGATGGCGCCCGAGGTGACCATCGCGGCACGGTTGAGCGCACCCGCGGTGAGGCCGGTCTCGCCGCCGGAACGACGCAGCGTCGCCAGCACGTCGAACTCCCAGAATTCCAGGTCGTGACCTGCGAAGAAGCGCTTCAGATCCTGCTCGAGAACGCGCGCGAGCCGGGTGATCCGGCCGACGATCGCCATCGGTGATACGTCGACATCCGGGCGCTCGATGTTCCAGTGCTCGGTGATCAGATCGACCGCGTCGCGCATCTCTTCTCCCTCTCGGTTGAAACTCTTAACGTTCATCTACTTGACGCGGAGATATCTCTGCGGGTAGATATTTCAATGTTGAGATTATCAATCAGGAGTGAACATGACGACCACAACCCGCTCCACCGGCTACGTGGGCACCCTCGCGCTCACCGCTCTCACCCCGATCGTGTGGGGCTCGACCTACGCGGTGACCACGGAACTCCTGCCCCCTGACCGGCCGCTGTTCACCGCGCTCATGCGCGCGCTCCCCGCCGGATTGGTGCTGATCGCGCTGACCAGGGTGCTGCCGCACGGCCAATGGCTGGGCCGGACCGCGGTGCTTGGCGTGCTCAATATCGGCGCGTTCTTCCCGCTGTTGTTCCTGGCCGCGTACCGGCTGCCGGGTGGTGTCGCCGGGGTGCTCGGTGCGATCGCGCCGATGTTCGCGCTCGGGTTCGCGGCGGTGCTGCTGGCCGAAGTGCCGACCAGGCGAAAGGTGATCGCGGGTGTTGTCGGCGTGTTCGGTGTCTCGCTGGTCGTGCTCCGCGGCACCGCCGAACTCGATCTGATCGGCGTGGTCGCCGGTCTCGCCGGTGCGGCCTCGATGGCGGCGGGAACCGTGCTCACCAAGAAATGGGGACGCCCCGATGGTGTCGGCCCGCTGGCGATGACCGGCTGGCAGCTCACCGCGGGTGGGCTGTTCATCGCGCCCCTGGCCCTGCTGATCGAAGGTGCGCCGCCCGCGCTCGACGGACAGGCCATCGGCGGGTACCTGTACCTCGGCGTCATCGGCACCGCGCTGGCCTACTGGCTGTGGTTTCGCGGAATCTCGCGCGTACCAGCGACTTCGGTCGCCTTCCTCGGCCTGCTCAGCCCGGTGTCGGCCGCGGTGATCGGCTGGATCGCGTTGGGTCAGGCGCTGACCGCTCCGCAGATCATCGGCCTCGGCGTCGCTCTCGCGGCTACCGTCTTCGGGCAGCTGCCGACCAAGCCGGTCGATGGTTCCGAACCGGTTGCAGGAGAACAAGCGTCGCCCGTCAATGCCGGATCCAATTCAGTCGAACGGCACAGTGACGCCGAGTCGAAGATGAATTCGGGTGCGCCGGAATTGGTTTCGGCAACGAACCGAGTCTGATTCGCTGACCGGTCAGCCGCGCATCGCCTGCATCAGTGGTCCTCGGTGAGGGCCGGAATCGGCAGGGGGTGCGCGGCTGTGGCGGATGTACACCGAGCGCGACACGGTGGAGGTCGAATTCGGGTTCGCGTCTTGACATTGACGTAGCGTCAACTTGCAGAGTGGAGGTACCGACGAGAAAAGGAGCAGGTCATGGTGGGTGAATGGTCCATCCAGGACCTCGCGAAGGCCGCGGGAACCACCAGTCGTACGTTGCGCCACTACGGGCAGCTCGGGCTGTTGGAGCCGAGCCGGATCGGGGCCAACGGCTATCGCTATTACGACCAGACCTCTCTCGTTCGACTGCAGCGAATTCTGCTGCTGCGCGAACTCGGCCTCGGCCTTCCCGTGATCGCCGAAGTTCTCGCCGGTGAACAGGACACCGCCGGTGCGCTGCGGACCCACCTGGAACTGCTTCGCCAGCAGCAGGATCGGGTGGCGCGGCAGATCGAGTCGGTGTCGACCACTTTGCACAAGACTGAAAGAGGTGAACCGCTCATGGCCGCAGAGGTTTTCGACGGTTTCGACCACACCGAGTACAAGGACGAAGTCACCGAGCGCTGGGGCAAGGAGGCCTACGAGAGCGGTGATCGCTGGTGGCGCTCGATGACCGAAACCGACAAGCATGCCTTTTTCCAGGCGCATCTCGACATCGCCGCCGACTACGGGAAGGCCCGCGCCGCAGGACTGCCCGCGGATAGTGATGTTGCGCAAGCAATTGTCGTCCGGCACCGCGACTGGATCAGCGGCGGGACGCAGGGCAAGCCGGTGACCAGCGAGTACCTGCTCGGACTCGGCGAGATGTACGTCGCCGACCCACGTTTCCGGAAGAACTACGACGTGCACGGTGACGGAACCGCCGAGTACATCCTCGAAGCCTTCCGGGCTTACGTCGCAGCCCATCCCGCCTGAGAGGTTGGTGGCCGCGCGACGGCCGAATAGCGAGAGAGGACAACCGTGCTCGGGCAGCCAGCGCCCGGGCGCGGTTGTATTCGATGGCACTAGGCTGCCGACGACCGACACGAATGATGTGATGCATGAGGTCGCAAGGGGGAGCGATGAATTACGAGCAAAGGCCGCAAGGTCATGTGCCGCCGAAGACCGAATCGGTGTGGAGCCCGCCCATCGCTGTTGTGCTCCTCGGCGTCGGGGCCGTCCTGATCGGACTGTTCGGACTGGGCCGAGCCGCGGTGGCACTCTCGGCTCTGCGCGCTACATCCACGCGTTGGAAACAGCCGGAACAACCAGTCGAATGGAATCTCCAGATACTGGAGCATCAAATCGACCTTGTGGTCGGGGCGGTGCTCGCGGTGCTGCTCGGGTTGGGTGGAGTGCTGGTGCTCGCGCGGCGTTCACGCGGACTGACCATGGTGATCATCGGTAGTGGGCTCGCGGTCTTCGCGCTCTGGGGCGGAGGTGCGCTGTCCGACAGCACCGGTGAACTAGCGGGATTCCTCGTGTACTCGCTGCTTCCGTGCGGTGTGCTGATCGCGGCGCTGCTCCCATCGAGTCAGCGCTGGTTTGATTCCGGGAAGAACGCCCAGCTCGCACCGTTGAACACCCCGCGCCCGCCGGTTCCGCCGTATAACTGACGGCGACGTCGACAAGTAGCGGGGGCAGTGGTGGAACAGGTGCGGCCCGAGCGGCCAACGCGGGCGGTGACCGCGCTGATCGCGGGCTGGCTCGGGGTGCTGGTCGGCGCGGCGGGAATCTTCGTCGGTACGGCGACCTCGGTGTTGCGCCTGGTTGGGCGCGAGATCGACCTCGATGACGTGGGCTCGGGGATCGTCGGTGGGCTCGGGGTGGTGTATCTGCTCGGGGCGGTGCTGTTGTTGCGGCGGCGGATGCTCGGCAGACGGGTGCTGCTCACCATGGCGGCGGTGATGGCTGGGGCGACCTTGCTGGTCATCGTGCTCAACGGGGCAAGTCACGGATGGCGGTTCGGACCGCTGGATTTCTGGCTGGTGGTCAATGTGGTGATCCTCGCGCTCAGTCTGAGCGAGCCGACGCGGCGCTGGACCACTACGCGCTAGGCGTACAGCGCTGGAACGCTGTGCCGCTGCGCTCATCAGGGCGGTTCGGGATACGGTCGGGGGATGGTCGTGCTGGAGACGAAGTCGAAGAGCGGTGAGGTGGCGGCGATGGTGGCCGTGTGCCTCGCGGGGATCGCCGCGGTGGCGAACCTGGTGGGGGCCGTGGTTCTCGTGCGGTCGTTTCTGAGCGAACCGGGCGAGCTCGACGACTCGCTGACGTTGTTCGCCACGCTCGGCGCGCTGGTGTCGGTGTTCGCCTTCAGCTACGGTGGCGTGCTTTTGGCGCGCCGGGACGAGGCCGGGCGATGGGTGATCATCGTCGCCGCGGGCACCCAGCTCGTGCTTGGCGTGTTCGGCCTGCTCGCCTCGCTCGTGAACTACGACTCCGGGTACGGGATCCACTGGTTCGCCGATGAACCCGTTGTCCGGTCGATTCTGACCGGCCTCGGTGGGGTACCCGGCGCGGTAACGGCGATCGTGAACCACAGTTGGGCGGCGGCACTTTCGGGCGCGGTGTTCGGTGGGCTCGTGTTGCTGGCCGCAACACTGCCGCTGACGGCGGCCTACACCCTCGCTCGACCGGAAGACGTTGTCGGACCGAACGTATAGTTTCAGCAGGTCAGCATTACCGCGGAAGGTGCTGCGAGGCCGGGACACGAGATAGCGGCTACAGGGACAGCTCGCCAGAGGGGGAACACCATGGGGTATCCGTACGGCCCACAACAGGGCCAAGACCCGTACGCGGGACAGGGCTATGCGCAACCCGGCTACGCACCCGACCCATACGGCGGCCAGCCGGGCTACGCGCAGCCCTACGGCGCGCCCGTCCAAAATGCTTACGGCGCACCGGCTTACGGTGCGGCTCCCTATCCGTACGCGCCCGGCTACGGTGAGCCGCGAGCGGGCGGCGGTACGGCGATCACCGCCGCGGTGATCTCGCTGCTCCTGTCGTTGGTTGCGCTGGGCGGCCTCGGCATCGCCGCGGCGGTCCTGCTCGGCGAGGAAAACGGGCCCGCTGCCGGGAGCGAGGTTCGAATCGCGGCGACCGTCAGCCTGCTGATCGGAGCCGCGGTTGGCCTGCTGTGGTTGCTCGGCTCGATTCTGCTGTTCCGCCGTAGGACAGCAGGCCGGGTGATCCTCATCCTGCTGTCCACGATCGCCCTGATCTTCAGTGCGATATCGATCGTGGCGGCTGTCTCGAGCGGCTCGGAAGAGCCGGAGGTCACCCTGATCGGCGGCATCATCACCAGCTTGCTCCCCTTCCTGATCCTGGTCCTGGCCGCCGCCCCGTCCACGGGCCGCTGGATCAGTGCCGGGCGGTCGGGCGGCTATCAGCAATACCCGCAGTACTGACTGACGGCGGCACCAGCCGCCGGGCGCTGGATTCGAGCCGGACGGGCGGCGGATGGTGGCCTCGGGGCCCGGTCCCTTTCCTGGGTGATGGATCGGACCTGGTCAGGGCGTGGTTGGAGACTCCGCCGGGACAAACGGTGGTCTTCCGATACGCTGGGCACCCGTGACCGCCGCATCGCCCTCGGGTAACTCCGTCAACGCAGATTCCATGGCCCCGGCAAACCAGTACGACCTGATCGTGGTCGGCTCCGGTTTCTTCGGGCTGACCGTCGCCGAGCGTGCAGCGAACGTGCTGGGCAAACGGGTGTTGGTGATCGACCGCCGCTACCACCTGGGTGGCAACGCCTACTCCGAGCCCGAACCGGAAACCGGTATCGAGATCCACAAGTACGGCGCGCACCTGTTCCACACGTCGAATAAGAAGGTCTGGGATTACGTCACCCAGTTCACCGAGTTCACCAACTATCAGCACCGGGTGTTCGCGCTGCACAAGGGGCAGGCGTACCAGTTCCCGATGGGGCTCGGGTTGATCTCGCAGTTCTTCGGCCGCTACTTCAGCCCGGAAGAGGCCAAGGCGTTGATCGCCGAGCAGGCCGCCGAGGTGCAGACCGCCGACGCGCAGAACCTCGAGGAGAAGGCGATCTCGCTGATCGGCCGCCCGCTCTACGAGGCGTTCGTGCGCGACTACACCGCCAAGCAGTGGCAGACCGACCCCAAGGAACTGCCCGCGGGCAACATCACCCGCCTGCCGGTGCGCTACACCTTCGACAACCGCTACTTCAACGACACCTACGAGGGCCTTCCCAAGGAGGGCTACACGAAGTGGCTGGAGAACATGGCCGCTTCCGACCTCATCGAGACCAGGGTGAACACCGACTGGTTCGACGTGCGTGACGAGCTCGTCGCCGCGAACCCGGAAGCCCCGATCGTCTACACCGGCCCGCTGGACCACTACTTCGACTACACCGAAGGCGAGTTGGGCTGGCGCACCATCGATTTCGAGACCGAAGTGCTCGAGACCGGCGACTTCCAGGGCACCTCGGTGATGAACTACAACGACGCCGACGCGCCGTACACCCGCATCATCGAGCCGCGCCACTTCCACCCCGAGCGCGACTACCCGACCGACAAGACGGTCATCATGCGCGAGTTCTCCCGTTCCGCGAAGACCGGCGACGAGCCGTACTACCCGATCAACACCCCCGAGGACCGTGCCAAGGTGCTCGCCTACCGCGAGCTCGCCAAGAAGGAGACCGCGGAGAAGAAGGTCCTCTTCGGCGGCCGCCTTGGCACCTACCAGTACCTGGACATGCACATGGCGATCGGTTCGGCGCTGAGCATGTTCGACAACGTGCTGCGTCCGTACCTCGAGTCCGGCGCGACCCTGGTGGACCAGGCGTGAGCGGGCAGGGACAGGAGGCTGCACCCGGCGCCGGCGCCGGTCAACAGGAACCCGGCGTGAGCGAACAGACCCCGGTCGCGGCACAGAGCACCCGAACACGCAGGAAGTCCGGCGAGAACGGGCAGCGCGCGGCGGCCCCCGCGACCAAGCCTGCCACCGCGCCGAAGCGCCGCGCCGCGAGCGCGCCCGCGAAGGCCGTGGTGCCCACCGAGACGCGGGCCAAGTCGCTGCTGCAGCGGGTCATTCTGCCGCGTCCCGGCGAACCGCTGGACGTGCGGACCCTCTACCTGGAGGAATCCACGACCAACGCGCGTCGCGCGCACGCCACCAGCCGGACCGAACTGTCGATCGGCGCGGAGTCGGAGGTGTCGTTCTGCACCTACTTCAACGCGTTGCCGGCCAGCTACTGGCGTCGCTGGAGCGTGCTGAACTCGGTGGTGCTGCGGCTGGAACTGGCCGGACACGGCCGGGTCGACATGTACCGCTCCAAGGCGGACGGTTCGCGAATCCACGTGCAGGGCAAGGAGTTCGCCGGCGCGGGAGTCGACGCGGCGACGGAGACGGTGGTTGTCGAGTTCGAGGCCGATCTCGGCCCGTTCGAGGACGGCGGCTGGCTCTGGTTCGACATCACCACCGACACGGCGGTCACGCTGCTCTCCGGTGGCTGGCACGCCCCGCAGGAGGCGCCGGGCACCGGCACCATCGCGGTCGGCATGCCCACCTTCAACCGGCCGACCGACCTGGTCAAGACCCTCGCCGCGCTGGGTTCGGACCCGCTGGTGCTCGGCAATGTGGCCGCGGTGATCGTGGCCGACCAGGGCAACCGCAAGGTCGTCGACGAGCCCGGTTTCACCGAGGCCGCCGCGACGCTGGGCGACCGGCTGAGCATCCACGACCAGCCCAATCTCGGCGGGTCCGGCGGGTACAGCCGCGTCATGTACGAGGCGCTGAAGACCGACGCCGAGTACATCGTCTACATGGACGACGACATCGAGATCGAGCCCGACTCCATCCTGCGTGCCCTCGCGTTCTCCCGGTTCGCGAAGTCGCCGCTGCTGGTGGGCGGGCAGATGCTGAACCTGCAGGAGCGTTCGCACCTGCACAGCATGGGCGAGGTCGTCGACCGCTCGATCTTCATGTGGTCCTCGGCGCCGAATGTCGAATACGACCACGACTTCTCGAAGTACCCGCTCAAGGACCGCGACAACTCCAAGCTGCTGCACCGGCGCATCGACGTCGACTTCAACGGCTGGTGGACCTGCGTGATCCCGCGTCAGGTCGCCGAGGCGCTCGGTCAGCCGCTGCCGCTGTTCCTCAAGTGGGACGACGTCGAGTACGGCCTGCGCGCGCGCGATGCCGGCTACCCGACCATCACCCTTCCGGGCGCGGCCGTCTGGCATATGGCCTGGTCCGACAAGGACGACGCGATCGACTGGCAGGCCTATTTCCACCTGCGCAACCGCCTCGTTGTCGCCTCCCTGCACATGCCCGGCGACGGCAAGCCGATGATCGTCAACACGATCAAGGCAACGCTGAAACACCTTCTCTGCCTTGAATACTCGACGGTCGCCATCCAGAACGAGGCGATCCGCGACTTCCTGGCGGGCCCGGAGGGTCTGTTCGACCTGCTCCCCTCCGCGCTGGGCAAGATCCACGGCATGCGCAAGGAGTTCCCGGACGCTGTGGTCGTGCCCTCGTCCACCGAACTCCCGCTGGCCAACCGCCACGGTGTCGGCGCGGTCGGCGAACCGGGCAACCCCATCGCGAAGGTCGCGCGCCTGGCCAAGGGTGTGGTGCACAACTTCCGCAAGGCCGACCCAGCCGCCTACGAGACACCGCAGCTCAATGTGCCGACGCTGGACGCGCGCTGGTATCTGCTCTCGCAGGTCGACGGTGTCACCGTGACCACCGCCGACGGTCGCGGCGTCGTCTACCGCAAGCGTGACCCGCGTCAGGCCCGCGACCTGCTCAAGGAAGCGATGCGCCTGCGCAAGGAACTCACCGCCCGCTTCCCGGAGATGCGGCAGCGCTACCGGGCCGCGCACGCCGAGCTCACCAGCACGGCGGCGTGGGAAAAGACCTTCGGCATTCACGACGGGCTCGAAGGCGGCACCGAGAGTAACCACGGAGAGCCCCGGGAACGCCGAGAAGACGACAGCCTGAACGGAACCGCGAAGTGACCAACACCGAACTGCCCGAAATTGAGATGGCCGAGGAAGGCTGCTGCGGCGGCTGCGATTGCAGCGGCGACTACGTAGAGGTCCCGGTCGAGGTCGCGATCCTCAACGCCGTGCAGGGCACCATCGGCACCAGCCCGGCCGTCGTCTCCGCCGCGCGCGGTATGTCGCACTTCGGCGAGCACGCGCTCGGCTGGGTCGGCATCGCCGCCGCGGGCTGGCTGGTCGACAAGCCGCGCCGCCGTCAGTGGGCCGGTGTCGCGGTGGGCGCGGTGGGTGCGCACGCCGCCTCGATCGTGATCAAGCGGATCGTCCGGCGCCCGCGACCCAACGATCCGTCGGTGCAGGTCAACGTGTCGACGCCGAGCAAGCTGAGCTTCCCGTCCTCGCACGCCACCTCCACCACGGCGGCGGCGGTGTTGCTCGGGCGCTTGACCGGGCTACCCTTGCCTGCGGTGATCGTTCCGCCGATGCTGCTGTCCCGGGTTGTGCTCGGGGTGCATTACCCTTCCGACGTGATCGCCGGTTCCGCTTTGGGGGCCGCGTCGGCTGCTGCTGTGCTAGCCGCCGAAAAGAGACGTCGACAGTGACCGCAACTGAAAGAACTTTGGCCAAGATGAGCGAAGAACCGTCCGCCGCCGTCCTTGACGAGGGTGCTGTGAAGGGCCCGCCGAAGACGCTGCTCGGTGGTGTCATCAAGGCCATGCGCCCACGCCAGTGGGTGAAGAACGTCCTGGTGCTCGCCGCACCACTCGCCGTCGGACCGGAAGCGGTCGGCGACGCGGGCGTGCTCGTGAATGTCGCGATCGCCTTCATCGTGTTCTGCATGGCGGCCTCGGGCATCTACCTGGTCAACGACTCACTCGACGTCGACGCCGACCGGGCCCACCCGACCAAGCGGTTCCGGCCGATCGCGGCGGGCGTTGTTCCTGTCAACCTGGCTTACGCCTTGTCGGCGGTGCTGCTGATCGGCTCGATCGCCGGTTCGTTCCTGGCGTCCTGGAATCTGGCCGTGGTGATGGCGATCTACATCGGCATCCAGCTGGCCTACTGCCTCGGCCTCAAGCACCAGGCCGTGCTCGATATCTGCATCGTGTCCTCGGGCTTCCTGCTGCGCGCCGTCGCCGGTGGCGCGGCCGCCGGGATCGCGCTGTCGCAGTGGTTCCTGCTGGTCATGGCGTTCGGTTCGCTGTTCATGGCGGCGGGCAAGCGCTACGCGGAACTGGCGCTCGCGCTGGACACCGGCGCGAAGATCCGCAAGTCACTCGAGTACTACACGCCGACCTACCTGCGCTTCATCTGGACCCTCGCGGCCACCGCCGTCGTGATCTTCTACGGCCTGTGGGCGTTCGAACAGGCCGAGTTGCGCGACACCCAGTGGTACTCGATCTCGATGGTGCCGTTTACCATCGCAATCCTGCGTTACGCGGTCGACGTCGATGGTGGCGGGGCCGGTGAACCCGAAGAGATCGCGTTGGGGGACCGCATCCTGCAGTTCCTCGCTATTGCCTGGATCGGAGCGGTAGGTGTCGCTGTCTATCTCACCTGACGAGATGCTGGTAGCGGAGCAGGATTCAATCGAAAACGAGCAGCTACGCGACGACGAGTCGCCGCGTAGCGACGCGCGTTTCCCGGTTCTGTCCCGCGCCACCTTTGTCGGTGGGGTGGTACTCACCGCCGTGCTGTTCACGGTGGGTGCGTGGCAGCGGCGCTGGATCGCCGATGACGGCCTGATCGTGCTGCGCACGATCCGCAACCTGCTCGCGGGCAACGGCCCGGTCTTCAATGCCGACGAGCGGGTCGAGGCCAACACCAGCACCGCGTGGACCTACGTGGTCTGGTTCTTCTCGTGGCTCACCCAGGCTCGCCTCGAGTACGTGGTGCTCGGGGTGGCGCTGGTTGTTTCGGTGCTCGCGGTGGTGTTCGCGATGCTCGGCACCGCGCGGCTGTGGGGCGGAACCAGTGGTCAGCTGCTGATTCCGGCCGGTGTGCTGGTGTACATCGCCCTGCCGCCCGCGCGGGATTACGCGACCTCCGGGCTGGAGAGCGGTCTGGTGATCTGCTGGGTCGGGCTGCTGTGGTGGCTGATGATCCGCTGGAGTCAGGCCGCTGTCGTTCGCGTGCCGAGCCTGTTGGGTCTGGTCTTCCTGGCCGGGCTCGCGCCGCTCGTTCGTCCCGAGGCCGCGCTGATCGGCGTGCTCGCGCTCGGCATGATCTTCCTCGCGCCGATGCCGCAGTTCCGGTTCGGCCCGGTCGCGTTGCGCGCGCTGATCGTGTTCGTCGCCGGGATCGTGCCGGTGGGGTACCAGATCTGGCGGATGGGCTACTACGGCCTGCCCTACCCGAACACCGCGGTCGCCAAGGACGCGGGCGGGGCCAAGTGGGGACAGGGCGTCACGTACCTGTGGGACCTGGTCGGCCCGTATTACCTGTGGATTCCGCTGCTCGTACTGCTGATCGCCGGTGTGGTCGCGGGGATCGCGCGTGGCTTCGCGCTGCCGCGGTTGTCGGTGGCCGGTGTGCGGGCATGGCTGCGTTCGCCGAGCGCGGTGGTCGTGATGGTGCTGGCCAGCGGCCTGCTGCTCACCGTGTACGCGGTGCGCGTCGGCGGCGACTTCATGCACGGGCGAATGCTGCTCACCCAGCTGTTCCTGCTGCTGTTGCCGGTGGCTGTCGTCCCGATCCCGACGCGATTTCGACACAGCGACTGGTCCGTTGTTGTGCTGTTGACAGCGTTGCTCGGCACGGCGGGCTGGTCGCTGTACGCGGCGAGCACCACGGCGATCACGACCGGCACCAAGATCCGGTCTTCCGGCATCGTCGACGAGCGCATCTACTACGTGCTCAACACCGGCAAGGACCACCCGATCCTGGCCGAGGACTACCTCGACTACCCGCGCATGCGGGCCATGGTCAACGACATCGCCGACAACCCCAACGGTGGCCTGCTGCTCAACTCGCCCGCCTACACGTTCTGGTACCTCGACCCGCCCCCGCAGCCGATCCCAGAGGGTGGCTCCGGTCACACGGTCTACTTCCTGAACTTGGGCATGACGAGCATGAATGTGCCCCTCGACGTGCGAGTGATCGACCCGATGGGCCTGGCCTACCCGCTGGCCGCGCATTCGGACCGGCTCGCCGACGGCCGCATCGGCCACGACAAGAGCCTGCTGCCGGACTGGGTGGTCGCCGACTCGGGCATGGTCGACCTCCACCCATGGATGCCCTGGTACATGGACGAGGAATGGGTCACCCAGGCCCGCACAGCCATGTCGTGCCCGCAAACCCAGGCGCTGATGATCTCCACCCGCGCTCCGATGACGTTCGATCGTTTCAAGCACAACCTGCGCCATGCCATGACGTTCGCGAAATATCGCATCGACCGGGTGCCCAAGTACGAAATCCAGCGGTGCGGACTCGTGGACCCGTTCCCGGAACCGCCTCGCTGAAACCCCTCGGCCTGGGTTTTCACAGTGGCGTTCGCCGCTAAATCACTTTTCGGTAACGCCAGGCTATCGATGTAGCGATATGGTCACTGAGGAACGAGACCCGTCGGCGCACTGGTGTGCCGGTATCTAGTCGGCGGTCATTGCAACCGCGGTTCCGCGCGAACCGCTCGAGGAAAGGCCCATAACAGAATGCGTGGCGGACG
Source organism: Nocardia sp. NPDC059195 (assembly GCF_042754695.1). Classification (NCBI taxonomy): domain Bacteria; kingdom Bacillati; phylum Actinomycetota; class Actinomycetes; order Mycobacteriales; family Nocardiaceae; genus Nocardia; species Nocardia sp. NPDC059195. The sequence goes on from NZ_JBHZBG010000005.1 coordinate 182,832, forward strand.
TCTCAGAGCCCGGGGAGCCGGCTGGCTCAAACGATCGGTGCTTCTCTCCCTGGCTGTAGTGCTGCCGATCGGTGCGGCGGTGGCTGGTCCCACCGGCACCGCGACGGCGGCCTTCGATCCCACAGGTTTCGACTTCTGGGTCGACTCGGAGATGGGCCCGATCAAGTCGCGGATCTTCCGCGCGGCCGATGGCAACACCAATCGGGTCGTGTACGCGCTCGACGGTATGCGTGCGGGCGACGACCTCAGCGGCTGGGAGAAAGACACCAATGTCGCCCGCGCCCTGATGAACGCCAACATCAACGTCGTGATGCCGGTCGGCGGCCAGTCCAGCTTCTACGCCGACTGGAACGCCCCGAGCAGCTTCTTCGGCCTCGACGCCGGTTCGGGTGGTAGCTCCACCGGTTCGGCGGCGACCGGTTCGGCGATGACCGGTTCGTCGGTCGCGCCCACCCAGGTGGCAGGCAAGAAGAACACCTACAAGTGGGAAACCTTCCTCACGAGCCACCTGCGCAACGCGCTGTCGGCCCGGCTGGGCTTCAATCCCAACAACAACGGCGTGTTCGGTCTGTCGATGGGTGGCTCCGCCGCGCTGACGCTGGCCGCCTACCACCCCGATCAGTTCAGCTTCGCGGGCTCGTTCTCCGGTTACCTGAACATCTCGGCGCCCGGTATGCGTGAAGCCATGCGCGTGGCGATGGTCTCGGCCGGCGCCTTCAACATCGACGCGATGGCGCCGCCGTGGGGCCAGCAGTGGTTCCACATGGACCCGTTCGTGTTCGCCCCGCGTCTGGTCGCCAACGGCACCCGCGTCTGGGTCTCCGCGGCCAGCGGTATCCCCGGTGCGGGCGATGTGTCCAACCCGATGGAGATCGTCCAGGGCGTCCCGCTGGAGCTGCTCGCGATGGTGAACAGCCGCGCGTTCCAGGTCCGTATGGCGACCCTCGGCGGCGGCAACGCCCACTTCGACTTCCCGATCACCGGCGTGCACAACTGGCGCAACTGGGAAACCGAAGTCAACCGCATGATCCCGGACCTTTCCGCGAACATCGGCTAGTAAACCCCGCTAGACCCTCCAAACCCGCTCGGTGCCTCGTCAGCACCGGGCGGGTTTCTTGTTTTTTCGTCACGATCCGAGAGATCCTCGGTGACGAATCATGTGCGACAGATCGCCAGGAGTTGTGCTCGGGGTCACTTTCCAGCAACATGTAGACCCATCGTCACCGATTGATACACAGTGAGCATGCGTCGAGGTTGAATCGTCCGTTTTGCCCTGGATTGGTTTCTCTCGACGTCCGATGAGGGATCCGATTGCGTAGCTCGGTATTTGCGCGTTCGGTCTGCGAGAAAGGTCTAGTCGAATGCGAACACTGCGCCGCAAGCGTGGGCCCGTGAAGACCGCAGCCCCTGGTTCCTGGGCTAGGCGTTGGGCCGCGGGCGTATCCATGGCTCTGCTCGTTCCGATCGCGACGGCCGTCACCGGGGGGATCGCGCCCGCTTCGGCCGGCTTCAACGGCAATGCCTTCGACTTCTGGGTCGACTCCGGGATGGGCCCGATCAAATCGCGCGTGCTACGCGCCGCGAACGGCAACCTGGACCGCGTTGTCTACGTCCTCGACGGTATGCGCGCACCGGAGCACCTCAACGGCTGGGAGATCGAAACCGATATCCCCAATGCGCTGGCCGCGGCCAATATCAATGTGGTGATGCCGGTTGGTGGCATGTCCAGCTTCTACGCCGACTGGAACGCGCCGAGTGATTTCTTCGGCATTCCTGCCAACGGTGCACCGACCTCGGGTTCCGGTGCGGGCAACGCGCTGTCCGGCGGGCCAGGAAAAAGCTACCGATACCAGTGGGAATCGTTCCTCACCGGCGACCTGCGCAACGCACTCGCCGACCGGCTCGGCTTCAACCGCTTCCGTAATGGCGTGTTCGGGCTGTCGATGGGCGGCTCGGCCGCGCTGACGCTGGCCGCCTACCATCCGGACCAGTTCTCCTTCGCCGGTGCGTTTTCGGGCTACCTGAACATCTCGGCCCCCGGCATGCGCGAGGCCATCCGGCTCGCGATGATCGACGCGGGCGGCTACAACGTGGACGCTATGGCGCCGCCGTGGGGCCCACAGTGGTTCCACATGGACCCGTTCGTGTTCGCCCCCAACCTGGTAGGCAACAACACCCGGCTGTGGATAGCGGCAGGCTCGGGGTTGCCGACCAGTGCCGATGGCCCGAACATGGCCACCGTCAACGGGATGGCGCTGGAAGCTTTGGCACTGGCCAACACCAAGGCGTTCGAAGTCCGGATGGCGACACTCGGCGCCCGCAACGTCACCTACTCTTTCCCGGCCTTCGGCATCCACGCCTGGAACACCTGGAATGACGAGGCCCTGCGGATGATCCCGGATTTGTCGAACAACATCGGCTAGCCGATCTCCCACAAACGCCCGGCGCATAAGTGCGCCGGGCGTTTATTTTCTCCTGGTAACTCCTCGCCCCATAGGTCTACCGGGGTCGACCCGCCCAGACCGACACGCCGCCCATACGGGTATTTCACAGCCGAGTTCTGTTGGCCTTGCGGTTAATTGGTGGGTGGAATATCCTCCAGCGAGCGTAAGTGTGACCAGATCGTTGTTTCATCCGTCTGATCGACCGGGCTGTCGGGGCCGTGTCGGGGGGCGACAGACGCGTCTGGCACGCCACAACAGCAGAAAGAGAGCGGAATTCACATGCGTTTCGGCAAGGCCGTCGCGCCGGCATCTCGTGGTTGGCGTAATCGAATTCTAGCTGTCGGCGCTGCAGCCCTTGTGCTGCCGATCGCCGCGGGAGCGGCCCCGACCGCGCTCGCCGCACCGGTGTCGGCACCCGCGCTGCGCGCACCGGCCGGTGGCTACGAAGAACTCATGGTGCCCTCGAAGATGGGCCCGGTGAAGGTCCAGGTTCAGTGGGCGCGCAACGGCGGCAACGCCGCGCTCTACCTGCTCGACGGCCTTCGTGCCCGGGATGACCGCAACGCCTGGTCGTTCGAGACCAACGCGATGCAGCAGTTCGGCAACGACAACGTCACCCTGGTGATGCCGGTGGGTGGCCAGTCCAGCTGGTACGCCGACTGGACCGCCGCGAGCAACACCAACGGCCAGAAGACCACCTACAAGTGGGAGACCTTCCTGACCGAAGAGCTCCCGGCCTTCCTCGAGGGCTACGGCGTTTCCCGCAGCAACAACGCGGTGCTCGGCCTGTCGATGTCGGGCCCGGCCGCGCTGCGCCTGGCCGCGCTGAACCGCAATCAGTTCAAGCACGCGTCCTCGCTCTCGGGCCCGCTGAACTGGGGCGCCCCCGGCATGCGTGAGGCCATCCGCGTGATGATGCTCGACGCGGGCCGGTTCAACGTCGACGCCATGGCCGCTCCGTGGAGCTCGGCGTGGCTGCGGATGGACCCGATGGTGTTCGCGCCCGAGCTGCGCGGCCTGCCGATGTTCATCTCCTCGGCCAACGGCCTGCCGTCCAAGCACGACAACCCGGCCGGCCTCGGCGGTGTCTACAACACCGGCAACGCAATGGCCATCGAGGCCATCTCGTTCGTGAGCACGATGGCCTTCCAGCGCCGTCTCAACACCCTCGGCATCAATGCCGTCTACGACATCGGTGCCCCCGGCACCCACTCGTGGAAGTACTGGGAAGACGAGCTGTGGAAGGCGCGTCCGCACATCCTGAATGCGCTGGGCGCCTAGTAGTTTCTGCTCAGCAACAACTCGAAGACCGGCTCACCCCCAGGGTGGGCCGGTCTTTTTGGTGTGCTCGCCCTTCGCGTGTCCTCCCCAGTTATCGCTGCCGGTTGCGGTACAACCGACGGTGAGGCTGTGTCCCCATTCCGGGATGATGGAGGGTCGCGTGTGATGAAACATCGTGTCTCGGTTCAGAGTGTTTCAGCGCCGATGCGGCGGATCCTCGCCATCGCGGCCATGGCGGCGGCCCTGCTCGCACCAGCCGTCAGCGTTCCCGCGCAGGCGCAACCGGCGGTGTCCGGGGTGCAGCGGGTGGATTGGCTCTCGGATCGGCGGGTGGCGCTGTGGGTGTACTCGGCCGCCATGAAGACCCCGATCCAGGTGCAGATGCTGTTGGCGCGGGACTGGAATGTGCGCCCCGATGCGAAGTTCCCGATGATGCTCATGCTCGACGGTCTGCGCGCGCAGGACGACGAGAGCGGCTGGACCAAAGACGCCGATGCCGAGGGCTTCTACGCCGACAAGAATGTCAACGTGGTGCTGCCGGTCGGCGGCCAGTCGAGCTGGTATTCGGACTGGCTCTCGCCCGACAACGGCTTCAACTACAAGTGGGAGACGTTCCTGACCAAGGAACTCCCGCCGATCCTCGAGCGTGATTGGCGAACCACGGATGTGCGTGGGGTGCAAGGACTTTCGATGGGCGGAACGGCCGCGATGAATCTCGCGGGCCGCAACCCCGGGCTGATGAAATACGTGGCCTCCTACTCGGGCCTGCTCACTACGACGACACTCGGGATGCCGCAGGCGATCACGTTCGCCGTCAAGGACGCGGGCGGTTTCGACTCGAGCGCGATGTGGGGCCCTCCCGGCAGCCCGGAGTGGGATGCGCACGATCCGTATCTGCTGGCCGACAAGCTCGAGGGCATCAGCATGTACGTCTCCAGCGGTAGCGGGCTGGCGGGCACCCACGATCAGCTCAGCGGAGTGCCGATGATCGCCGAGAACTGGGCGGGCACCGGCCTGGAGATCCTCTCGCGCCTGTCCACCCAGAACTTCGTCGCCAAGCTCGAGAAGCTGGCGATCCCGGTGCAGGCGAATTACCGCCCCGCGGGCACCCACACGTGGCCCTACTGGGATTTCGAGATGCGTCAGTCCTGGTCGCAGGCGGCCGCGGCGCTCGGTACCGATCCCGGCGGCGCCACCTGCACGCTCGGCGGTGCGATCGCCGGGGTCGCGCAAGCGGTGAACTGGCTTGGCAACTGCCTGACCGCGGAGTACCCGGCGGGCACCGGAATGGTGCAGGACTTCTCGAACGGCCGCGTGTTCCATTCCGCCGCGGCGGGCACGCACGCGGTGGGCGGGCGCATCGGTGGTACCTACGCCGGTATCGGCGGCGCGTCCTCGCCGCTCGGCATGCCCACCGGAGGCGAGCACGGCCTGCCCGACGGGCGCGGCCGCATGCAGACCTTCGAAGGCGGCTCGATCTACTGGACCCCCCAGACCGGCGCGCAGGTGATGCGCGGCGCGTTCCTCGAGGAGTGGGCCAAGCAGGGCTTCGAGGGTGGTCCCGCCGGCTACCCGGTGGCCGCCGAGGCGCGCACACCCAGCCGTGACGGCTCGGTACAGGCCTTCGAACACGGGCCGATGTTCTACAGCCCGGCCACCGGCGCACACCGGGTGCAGGGCTTCATCCTGGACAAGTACAGCCAGCTCGGCTTCGAGAACAGCCCGCTCGGTTTCCCGGTCGCCGAGGAGGCGCCGCTGAAGGATCTCGGGCGCTACAGCCGGTTCGAGGGCGGCAATATCTACTGGAGCCCGCTCTCGGGTGCCTGGTCGGTGCGCAACGGCGCGCTCGCCGACGCCTGGGGCGCGCAGGGGTTCGAGAACGGCAGGCTCGGGTATCCGGTGAGCGACGAATTCGCAGTTCCGGGCGGAATCCAGCAAAACTTTCAGACCGGGTTCATCGTGGTGCGAGAGGGCAAATCCGAAGTCCACGGGGTGTGAGCTCGGGCTGAGAACTCTCTGAGCTTCGCCGCGTGGTGCCCGTCAGCGCCGATTGTCCGGCTAGCCTGGTCTGCGACCGCTTCCCTGACGAACGATCGAGGAAAGACATCTTCATGCATCGGATCCCTGGCAAGGTAGCCGGATCGGTCGCGGCCCTGGCTGCCGTCGCCCTCTTGTCCGCCTGTGGCGGCAACGACTCGACCGCGTCGCAGACGCCCACCCTCTCCAGCAGCGCGGCAGCGAAGTCGACAACGACGCCGCCTGTGGTCATCGAGCCGCCGGCCGAGGCCCCGTCGAGCACCGCGGTGGAGCCGAGCGCGTCTGCCGAGGAGCCGACGCCCATCCCGCAGACCAGCGCCCCCGCGCCCGCGACCGGCAAGGACAAGGCGTTCCTCGACGAGCTGGCCAAGAACGGCATCACCCCGGCCGACACGACGAGCGCGCTGACCGCCGCCACCTACATCTGCTCGACCAAGGGCACCGGCGCCAGTGAAGCCGATGTCGCCACCTTCGTCGCCGCGATGGCGGGCACCGACCCCGCCTTCGACGCGTCGAAGATGGACGTCAACAAGGCAGCTCAGATCTACATCGCTGCCGCGAACTCGACCTACTGCTAGTGACGCCCCGACCGACGCGACGCTCCCGCAGGTTCTGGCCTGCGGGATGCTTCACCGTGCTGGCGCTGCTCGTCCTGGCGATCATCGTCATCGTGCTGCTCTGGTACCTGCTCGCCGGCCGGTTGAAAGAGCCGCCACCGACGCCGCCCGGTCCGCCGCCGCCGACGTCGCAGTCGGCGGAGTGCCCCGATGTGATGCTGCTCTCGATCCCGGGGACCTGGGAGTCGTCGAGCACCGACGATCCGTATAACCCGCACGCGAACCCGATCTCGTTGATGCTCAGCGTTTCCGGGCCGCTGCGCGCGCAGTTCCCGGACAACCGGCTCGAGGTGTACACGGTCCCGTACGTGGCCCAGTTCTCGAATCCGATCGCGTTCCCGCCCGACGGCCAGGCGTCCTACAACAACAGCCGCACCGAGGGCACCGCGCGCGCCACCGACGTCCTGGCCCAGCGCCACCAGGAATGCCCGTTGACGAACTTCGTCATCTCGGGCTTCTCCCAGGGCGCGGTGATCGCCGGTGACGTAGCCGCCCAGATCGGCGCGGGCAACGGCCCGATCCCGGAAGCCAACGTGCTCGGCGTGACAGTGATCGCCGACGGCCGCCGCACCGCGACCGGTCCAGGACAGCCCACCGAGATCGGTGACCCCCCGCCGACGGGTGAGGGTGCCGAGGTGGCGCTCAAGGGCGTCAACGTGCCGGGCATCAGCATGACCGGTCCGCGCCCTGGCGGTTTCGGCACGCTGGCACCGAAGGTGAACTCCATCTGCGCGCCCGGCGACATGATCTGCGACGCACCACGCCAGGCCCTCAATCCGGCCAACGCGCTCGGCAGCCTGGCGGCGCTGATCCGCTCGGCCGGCAACCCGGTGCACGCGCTGTACGCCTCGAATCCGGTGGACAGCGACGGCACAACGGCCACCCAGTGGACGGTCGACTGGGCCGCCGCGCTCATCGAGAACGCACCACATCCGCCACATTCCTGACGGAGTTGTCACAGTCACAGCGGGGGCATGATTGCCATGGTTCATGCCTCGCTGTGACATCCGCACGCCGGATCGCTCGCACGCTGTAAAGTGCGCTGGGAATTGCGCCCGAGTACACACCAGCCAGGAGCGAAGAGTTCATGACCGAAGCTGCCGCACCCGTCGGTGAGTTGACCGCGCTGGGTACGCCGCTGCGTCCGTTCCGCTTCGGAGCGGCCGGAGAGGGCAACAAGCAGGAGGGTGGCGCGCGCAAGTTCGTTCAGACGGCGCAGGAAGCCGAAGAGATGGGTTACGACACCTTCTTCGTTCCTGATCACCTGGGCGATCAGATCGGCCCGATCGCCGCGCTGGGCGCACTCACGCAGGCCACCAGCAAGATCCGCCTCGGCACCTCGGTGCTGGCCAATGGGTTGCGCCATCCGGTCGTGGTCGCCAAGGAGCTGGCCACCCTCGATGTCCTGTCCAAGGGGCGCCTCGAGGTCGGCGTCGGCGCGGGCTGGATCAAGGAAGAGTTCGACAACGCGGGCATCCCGTTCGAGCGTCCCGGCATCCGGCTGGAGAAGCTCGACGAGTCGCTGACCATCCTGGACACGCTGCTGCGCGGCCAGGAGTGCAATTTCGAGGGCAAGCACTACCAGGTGCGTGGCATCAAGGGCACCCCGCGCCCGCGCCAGGGCCCGCGCCCGCCGCTGTGCACCGGTGGCGGCGGTCCGAAGATGCTGGCGCTGGCGGCCAAGCACGCCGATATCGTCTCGGTCGTCCCGCAGACCACCAAGAACGGCAAGGGCCTGCTCTCGGGCATTACGCTCGAGAAGACGATCGAGAAGGTCAACATCGTCAAGGCCGCTGCCGGTGACCGCTTCGCCGACATCGAGCTGAACTGGGCGATCACCGCTATCGTCATCACCGACGACCGGGAGAAGACCGCCGAGATGGCGCTGCGCGCGATCGAACGCGGCCTGCATCCCGACCTCGAAGTCGACGTCGAACTGACCGTCGAGGAGATCCTGAGCTCGCCTTACATCGCGATCGGCACGTTCGAGGAGATCGCCGAACAGGTCAAGCGTGTGCGGCAACTCACTTCGATGTCGTATGTGGGCATCTTCCCCACCCAGATGGACGCTTTCGCGCCTGTCATTCCGCTGCTGCGGGAGGACTGAGCGGGGGTTCTCTGTAACATGACTCTGGTTTGAGAACATCTAGCCGATAGCGGTCACCGCGCAGACCGCTCGAAAATCCGCAGGGTTGTCGACTACGCACGTTCGTGCGAGTGCGATGGCCGGTGGCGATATAGCGAGTCGAGGCCGCAGAGCTTGTCATCGCGTCCTCGCAAGGAGAAGAAGGAATGGAAGAGACTTTCGACGACTACCTGGACGAGACCGGGAACATCATCATTCCCGAGGGTCGGACCCTGGTCGATCACGTCGAGAAGCACACCCGTAACGATGCGAATACGCTCGCGTACCGCTACATCGACTATTCGCGGGAACGTGACGGCGAGGTGCACGAGCTGACCTGGCAGGAGTTCGGAGTTCGGCTGCGCGCGGTGGCCGCTCGCCTGCAACAGGTGACCAACCCGGGCGACCGGGTCGCGATCCTCGCGCCGCAGGGCCTGGACTACGTGATCTCCTTCTTCGCGGCGATCTACGCTGGCACCATCTCGGTGCCGCTGTTCGATCCCGACGAGCCGGGCCACACCGACCGCTTGCACGCCGTCCTCGGCGACTGCGAGCCGTCGGCGATCCTCACCGCGACCTCCTCGGCCGCCGGTGTGCGCCAGTTCTTCCGCTCGCTGCCCGCCGCGCAGCGCCCGCGCATCATCGCCGTCGACGCCATCCCGGACACGCTCGGTGACTCCTGGGTGCGCCCCGACACCGCGGTCGGTGACATCGCCTACCTGCAGTACACCTCGGGTTCCACCCGGGTGCCCGCCGGTGTGGAGATCACGCACCGCGCGGTCGCCACCAACCTGCTGCAGATGATCAAGTCGCTGAACATGAACGAGAACTCGCGTGGTGTCACCTGGCTCCCGCTGTTCCACGACATGGGCCTGCTCACGGTGATCCTGCCCGCGGTCGGCGGCAAGTTCATCACCATCATGTCGCCGAGTGCGTTCGTGCGGCGTCCCTCGCGCTGGATCAACGAGCTGGCCGCGGTCTCCGACGGTGCGGGCACGTTCGCGGCCGCGCCGAACTTCGCGTTCGAGCACGCCGCCGCGCGTGGTGTGCCCAAGGCGGGCGAGTCGCTCGACCTGTCGAATGTGATCGGCCTGATCAACGGGTCCGAGCCGGTGACGGTCTCCTCGATGAAGAAGTTCAACGAGGCATTCGCGCCGTTCGGGCTGCCCAAGACCGCGATCAAGCCGTGCTACGGCATGGCGGAGGCGACGCTGTTCGTCTCGGCTACCCGCGCCGAGGACGAGGCCAAGTACGTCTACGTCGATCGCAACGAACTCAACGCGGGCCGCATGGTGCGCGTCGACCAGTCCGACGAGACCGCCATCGCGCAGGTGTCGTGTGGTTACGTCGGGTTGTCGCAGTGGGCCGCGATCGTGGATCCGGAATCGGCGGACACCGCGCAGGGTCGCGAGCTGCCCGACGGGCAAGTCGGCGAGATCTGGCTGCACGGCAACAACATGGGCATCGGTTACTGGGGTCGCCCCGACGAGTCGACCAAGGCGTTCCGTAACAAGGTCACCGAGCCGGTCGCCGGCGGCCACACCGACGGCACCGATCCCGATGCCGACTGGATGCGCACCGGCGACTTCGGTGTGTACTTCGAGGGCGAGCTCTACATCACCGGTCGCGTCAAGGACCTGGTGATCGTCGACGGACGCAACCACTACCCGCAGGACCTGGAGTACTCCGCACAGGAGGCCTCCAAGGCGCTGCGTCCCGGTTTCGTCGCGGCCTTCGCGGTGCCCGCCAATCAGCTGCCCGCCGAGGTCTTCGCCGCCGACAGCCATTCCGGCCTGAAGTTCGACGTCGACGACGCGTCCGAGCAGCTGGTGGTCGTAGCCGAACGTGGTCCCGGCGCAGGCAAGGCCGACCCCGGCCCGATCGCCGACGCGGTGCGTGCCGCGGTGTCGGTGCGCCACGGCGTGACCGCTCGTGACATCCTGCTGGTGCCCGCCGGTTCCATCCCGCGAACCTCCAGCGGCAAGATCGCCCGGCGCGCCTGCAAGGCCGCCTACCTCGAGGGAACGCTGCGCGGTGGTTACACCCAGCAGGCTTTCCCCGATGCACCGGAAGAGTAATTGGCTCGACACGGAGACGACGCCCGGCATGCGCCTGCATGCCGGGCGTGGAGTTCCACGGCGCGCCCTGCACACAGACAGGTAGCTTGAGGACTGATGGTTCATAACGATGGCTCCCAGAACAGTGATCGTCCCGGGACGACCGCTTCCGGTGACAACGATGGCGCCCAGAATGACGACCGTGCGATGACTCCTTCCGGTGACAACGCGACCCCGCCGACCGGCGGTGAGCTTTCGGTAGCCGAGCTGCGCGAATGGCTGCGCCGCTGGGTCGCCGACGCGACCGGACAGTCTGTCGACGCGATCACCGTCGACCGGCCGATGGAGGAGTTCGGCCTCGCCTCGCGCGACGCCCTCGCCCTCGGTGGTGACATCGAGGACCACACCGGAGTCTCGCTGGCCCCGACGGTGATCTACCAGCATCCGACGATCGCGTCGCTGGCCGAGATCATCGTCAACGGTGAGCCGGAGCCCGAGCCCGAGGACTCCTCGGACTACACCGCCGCGTTCGCGCCGTCCGAGGCGCACGACATCGCGGTAGTCGGTCTGTCCACCCGTCTGCCGGGTGCGGGTACCACGCCCGAGTCGACCTGGGAGTTCATCATCGGACGCGGTGACGCGATCCGTGAGCTGCCCGAAGGTCGCTGGTCGGAGTTCCTGACCGATCCGTCCGTCGCCAAGACCATCGACCAGGCCAACACCCTCGGCGGCTACCTCGACCAAGACGTGGTCAAGGGTTTCGACGCCGAGTTCTTCGCGATGTCGCCGATCGAGGTCGAGCAGGTCGACCCGCAGCAGCGATTGATGATGGAACTCACCTGGGAGGCGCTCGAGCACGCGCGCATCCCGGCCAGTGACCTCAAGGGTGAGCAGGTCGGCGTGTTCGTCGGCTCGTCCACCAACGATTTCCAGATGATCGCCTCGCTCGGTCTCGGCGACACCGATCCCGACGCGCCTGCCTCGTCCCGGGGATACGCGCTGCTCGGCGGCTCGACTGGTGTCATCGCCAATCGCGTCTCCTACTTCTACGACTTCCGTGGCCCCTCGGTCACCGTCGACACCGCCTGCTCGTCGACCATCGTCGCCGTGCACCAGGCCGTGCGCGCGCTGCGTTCCGGCGAGGCCGAGGTGGCGATCGCCGGTGGCGTGAACATGATCCTGGCTCCGGTCATCACCCTCGGTTTCGACCAGAACGGCGCTGTCGCCAAGGACGGGCACATCAAGGCGTTCTCTTCGGATGCCGATGGCATGGTTCGTTCCGAAGGCGCCGGCATGGTCGTGCTCAAGCGCCTGGCCGACGCCGAGCGCGACGGCGACAACATCATGGGCGTCATCAAGGGCTCCGCGGTGAACTCCGACGGCCGCTCCAACGGCCTGTTCGCACCCAACCCCGAGGCACAGGCCGACGTCCTGCGCGCCGCCTACCGTGACGCGGGCATCGTCCCTTCCACGGTCGACTACATCGAGGCGCACGGCACCGGCACCCCCATCGGCGACCCGATCGAGGCCGAAGCGCTCGGTCGCGTCGTCGGCCGTGGCCGCGATGCCGACAAGCCCGCCCTGCTCGGTTCGGCCAAGTCCAACTTCGGCCACCTCGAATCCGGCGCGGGCGCCGCGAGTCTCGCCAAGGTGCTGATGTCGTTCCAGCACAACGTGATTCCGCCGAGCATCAACTACGCGGGCCCGAGCCCGTACATCCCGTTCGAGCAGGCCAACCTCAAGGTCGTCGACGAGGCGACCGAGTACCCGCGCTACAGCGGCGTCGCGACCGTCGGCATCTCCGGCTTCGGTTTCGGTGGCACCAACGCGCACATGGTGCTGCAGGAGTACGTGCCGACGGCTCCGGTTGTCGAGGACGTGACCGCCGAGCAGGTCGCCGCCGAGGAGATCGAGGGCGAGGAGACCACCGATGTGGTCGCCGAGGCCATCGCGATCACCGAGGCCGCCGTTGAGCCGGTGGCGCCCGTGCTCGAGTGGGACGGCGAGCGCGCTGAACCGCTCCCGGTGATCCTGGCCGTATCCGCCTACCTGCCCTCGCGCCGCAAGCGCGCGGCCGCCGACCTGGCCGATTGGCTGGCGGGTGCGGGCAAGGACGTGCCGCTGGTCGATGTGGCTCGCTCGCTGGCCAAGCGCAGCCACCAGCGTTCGCGCGGTGTGGTGCTGGCCAAGACCCATGACGAGGCCGTCGCCGGTCTGCGCGCCATCGCCGAAGGCAAGCCCGGCGCCGGTGTGTTCACCGCCGATTCCCCGGCCGCCGCGGCGCCGGTGTGGGTGATGTGTGGCTTCGGCGCGCAGCACCGCAAGATGTCCAAGCAGCTCTACAACGAGAACGCGATCTTCCGCGCGACCGTCGACGAGGTCGACGCGCTGGTGCAGGACGAGGCGGGCTACTCGATCCGCGAGATGTTCCTCGACGACGAGCAGGACTACGACGTCGGCACCTGCCAGGTCGGAATCTTCACCACCCAGCTGGGCCTGGCCGCGGTGCTGCGCGCGCACGGCGCGGAACCCGCTGCGGTGGTTGGTCATTCGATGGGTGAGGTCGCGGGTGCGTATATCGCGGGCGGCCTGAGCATCGAGGACGCGGTGCGCGTGATCTGCGCCCGCTCGCGCCTGATGGGCGAGGGCGAGCAGATGCTGAGCGACGACGACGTGCGCAATATGGCACTGGTCGAGCTCAGCGCCCACGATGTCGCCGAACTGCTGCCGCGCTTCCCCGATGTGGAGGTCGGGGTGTACGCCGCACCGACCAACACGGTCATCGGCGGGCCGCGTGAGCAGGTCGAGCAGATCGTCGCCGAGGTGGAAGCTTCGGGTAAGTTCGCCCGCATCCTCCAGACCCGGGGCGCCGGCCATACCTCACAGATGGACCCGCTGCTCGGCGAGTTGGCCGCCGAACTGGCGGGTATCGAGCCGACCGCGCTGCGGACCGGTCTGTACTCCACGGTGCACGAGGGCCTGTTCTTCAAGGCAGGCTCCGAGCCGGTTCACAACGAGCCCTACTGGGTGAAGAACATGCGTGGCTCGGTGTACTTCACCAACGCGATCAAGGCCGCCATCGACTCCGGGCACACCACGTTCCTGGAGCTGGCACCCAATTCCGTTGCGCTGATGCAGGTGCTGGGCACCACGTTCGCGGCGGGCGTGCACGACGCGCAGCTCATCCCGACTTTGAAGCGTAAGGAAGACGAGTCCGCCGGTGTGATCGGCGCGCTCGCCCAGCTCTACGTGCACGGCCACGCCGTGAACCTGAGTTCGCTGCTGCCCGAAGGTGATTACGCCGACGTGCCGCGAACCGCGTTCGTGCGCAAGGAGTACTGGCCCAAGGTGTCGATGTCCTCGGGCGGCGGGAATACCCGTGTGCCCGGCGCGCACGTGGCCATGCCGGACGGCCGTCACGCCTGGGAGATTCAGGCCTCCTCGGTCAGTGACCTGGCCGTGCTGGTGAAAGCCGCTGCCGCACAGGTCCTTTCCGATGTCGCGGTCGCTGTTTCACATCCGCACGCCGCACTGCCCACCGCGGGCACGCTGACCACCACGTTGACGCCGCACCTCGGTGGTGCGTCGGTCCAGGTGCACGCCAAGTCCGGCGCCGCGTTCACCCTGCTGTTCGACGCGGTCGTCACCTCCGGTGCCGCTCTCCCCGAACCCGTTGTCGCCGTGGCGGTTCCGGTCGCCGAAGCCGCGCCGACCGCCGCCGAGATCGCCATCGCCACCGGCGACCGCTGGAGCCCCGACAGCGGCGAGACCATCGAGCAGCGGCTGTGTGTCATCGTCGCCGAATCCATGGGCTACGCCGTCGAGGACCTCCCGATGGAGATCCCGCTGATGGAACTCGGCCTCGACTCGCTGATGGCGATGCGCATCAAGAACCGCGTCGAATACGAATTCGACATCCCGCAGCTGCAGATCTCGGCCGTGCGCGACGCCAGCCTCAACGAGGTGTCGAAGGTGCTGCGCTACGCGATCGAGCATCGCGACGAGGTCGCGGCGATGGCGGAGAAGCAGGCTGCCGCCAAGGCCGCCGGTGAAGATGTCGAGCTGGGTGTCGACGCCAACTTCGTCGAGGCTGCTCGGGCCGCGATCGCCGCGGGTGAGGATCCGTTGGCGGTGGCGAAGCAGGCCGAGGCCGAGCTGTCGTCGGAAGCTGCTGCTGCCGAACCGGTTTCGGATGCCGCGCCGACTGATGCCAGTGCCCCGACTGCTCCTGAAGCGGGCGCTGTCGCCGAGGCCGCGACTGTCGCCGAGGTGGCTGCGTCTGCCAACGACACTGCCGCCGAAGCAGTTTCGGAGCAGGCTGCGGTCGCTGACATCGACTACTTCGCCGATGCGAGCGCCGATGAGGACAACGTTCCGCCACGTGACGCGGCCGAGCGCCTGACCTACGCCACCTGGGCCGTCGTCACCGGCACCTCGCCCGGTGGCGTCTACAACACCCTGCCGATCCTCGAAGAGGAGGTCGCCGAGAAGATGGCGGCCCGCCTTACCGAGCGGGTCAAAGCAGAGGTGACCGTCGACGACGTGCTCGATTGTGAGTCGATCGAGCAGCTCGCCGAGATCGTGCGCAATCTGCAGGACAGTGGCGCCGATGTAGACGGCTTCGTGCGTCCGCTGCGGGCGCGCGCCGAGGGCTCGGACGCCGTGCCGGTCTTCGTGTTCCATCCCTCGGGCGGCAACACCCTCGTGTATGAGCCGCTGCTGAAGCGTCTCGCAGCGGATACCCCGATGTACGGGTTCGAGCGGGTCGAGGGCGATATCGAGGAACGCGCCCGCCAGTACCTGCCCGAACTGCGCAAGCTTCAGGGCAACGGCCCGTACGTGCTGTACGGCTGGTCGCTCGGTGCGGTGCTGTCGCTGCAGGTCGCTCAGCTCCTTCGCGAAGAAGGCGCCGACGTGCGGGTTGTCGGTCTGATCGACCTGGCACTTCCGGTCAAGGGCGAGGACAACAGCCCCGAGGAGCGGGTGCGCCGCATTCAGCGCTACCAGCAGTTCGCCAAGGCCACCTACGGCGTCGAGGGCGAACTGCCCGACGAGCAGCTGCAGGAGCTCGCCCAGGCCAACGACGAGGAGCAGTACGACATCGTCGCCAGCCTGGTGAAGCTGACCGGTGCGAAGATCCCCGGCGGTGTGCTCGAACATCAGCGCACCTCGTGGATCGAGAGCCGCCATCTCGCGAAGGCGAAGCCGACCCAGTACGACGGTGACGCGGTGCTCTACCTGGCCGATCGGTACCACGACGGCATGATCCAGCTCGAGCCGCGTTTCGCGGACCGCAAGCCCAACGGTGGTTGGGACGAGTACATTCCGAACCTCGAGGTGGTCCGCATCCCCGGCGACCACCTACAGATTGTCGACGAACCGCGGATCGGCCAGATCGGTGCCGACCTCGCCGCCAAGCTGGCCGCGATTTCCGCAAAGGGAGAATAAGTAAGTGAGCACGACCGCCGAAAAGCTTGCCGATCTACACGAGCGGCTCGAGCTCGCCAAAGAACCCGCCGGTGAGAAGGGCATCGCCAGGCGGGCGCACAAGGGCATTCCAAGCGCGCGCGACCGGATCAACATGCTGATGGATCCGGGCACCTTCGTCGAGATCGGCGCGCTCGTGCGCACCGCTGGCGACCCCAACGCGCTCTACGGCGATGGTGTCGTGGCTGGGCACGGGTTGGTCGATGGTCGGCCGGTCGCGGTGTTCTCGCACGACCAGACCGTGTACGGCGGTTCGGTCGGCGAGGCGTTCGGCCGCAAGCTGTGTCGGCTGATGCAGTACGCGTCCAAGGTCGGCATCCCGCTGGTCGGCATCAATGATTCCGGTGGCGCGCGCGTGCAGGACGCGATCAGTTCGCTCGCTTGGACCGCGTGGCTGGCTACCAATGTCGAGCCGCTCTCGGGCATGGTGCCGCTCGTCTCGGTGCTGTTCGGTAACTGCGCTGGTGGCGCGGTGTATCAGCCCATCTGCACCGACGTCGTCGTGGCGACCGAGGACACCAAGATGTTCGTCACCGGTCCTAAGATCATCAAACAAGTCACCGGCGAGGATGTCAGCCTCGAGGAGCTGGGCGGCGCCCGCACCCAGGCCGAGAACGGCAACATCCACCATGTCGCCAAGGACGAGGCCGCGGCCTTCCAGTGGGTGCGCGAGTACCTGAGCTATATGCCGTCGAGCTGCCAGGAACTGCCGCCGGTGGTGAACCCCGGTCTCGAGCCGGAGATCACCGACTCCGACCGCGAGCTGAACACGTTCATGCCCGACTCCGACAACGCGGGCTACGACATGTACGACATCCTGCTGCGCATCTTCGACGACGGTGAGTTCAAGGAGATCAGCGCCGAATCCGGCCAGAACATCATCACCGGGTACGCCCGCATCGACGGCCGCACCGTCGGCGTCGTCGCCAACCAGCCGATGTCGGCGGCAGGCGCCCTCGACGCCCGCGCCTCCGACAAGGCCTCGCACTTCGTGCGCCTGTGCGACGCGTTCGAGATCCCGCTGATCTTCGTCGTCGACACCCCCGGCTTCCTGCCCGGCGTCGAGCAGGAAAAAGTCGGCGTCATCAAGCGCGGCGGCCGCTTCCTGTTCTCCTACGTCGAGGCCTCGGTCCCCAAGATCACCCTGGTGGTCCGCAAGTCCTACGGCGGCGGCTACGCGGTGATGGGCTCCAAGCAACTCGGCGCCGACATCAACCTCGCCTGGCCCACCGCCCGCATCGCCGTCATGGGCGCGGAGGGCGCGGTCAGCCTCCTCGGCGCCGCCCAAATCGCCGCCGCCCCCGAAGACCAGCGCGCCGCCATCCGCCAAAACCTGATCGATTTCTACAACGCCAACGTCGCCACCCCCTGGGTAGCAGCCGAACGCGGCTTCATCGATGCCATCATCGAACCGGCCACCACCCGCCTCGAACTCCGCCGAGCCCTGAAGTTGCTCCAGGACAAGAAGATCCAGCGCAACCCCCGCAAGCACCACGTGTTGCCGCTTTAACCAGAACCCCGAACGGGCCGCCACGGAAACTTCCGAGGCGGCCCGTTTGCGTATCTGGGGCTCAGCAGGCCCAAACCTGATCGCCGCTGGGTATCGTTGTTGCCATGACCGCAGCGCCTGAGCCGCTCATGACGACCGGGGAGTTCGAAGAACTTGCTCGCGTCGCCGGTCGTGTTTCGGAGGGTGTTCGTCTGGAGTACGTCGACGGGAAGCTGGGGGCGAAGGCAGTGCCGGACGGGGACCATGATTGCGTGCTCGAGTGGCTGATGCGCGTCCTGCTCGTGTTTCGGCCCGAGCTGTGGCTATTCCCCGAACGCGGACTGAAGATCGACTCCTACCGCACCGGCCGAGCGCGCCCTGACGGCACGCTGGCGCCCACCGGAGTTTTCGCGGGCCAGTCGGAGTGGGCCGACCCGGCCCCGGTTCTGATGGTCGTCGAGGTGACCTCCCACGACCAAGACACCGACCGTCGCGACCGCTGCGAAAAGCCCCGCGCCTACGCCCGAACGGGCATCCCGGTCTACCTCTTGATCGACCGAGAGAAAGGCTGCGTCGTGGTCCGCAGCAACCCCGTCGACGGCGACTACGAACGAATCCTGATCCAGCCGTTCGGTACCGAAGTCTCGATACCGGACCCGGTAGGCATCAGCATCGACACCGAGCCACTGAAGGCCTGGGTTTCCTGAGTCAGATCCCGTTGAGGTCGATCGCCACAGGGAAAGGCGCCGACACGTCAACCGTTCCTGTGAACATGTCGCCGGTCCGATACGACCTGGTCGCTGGGTCGAGCCGGTTGTGCCGCGACGGGCAGTTTTCGTCAGAGCGTTTGGGTGACCCACTACCGCCGGTAGTTCGGGTTCGCGTTGTACCCGGCGCCCGCCTGCGGTTGATTCTGAACGTGCGGCGCATAAGCGGGTGCGCCGTATCCGGGAGCTCCCTGCGGCCACTGGCCCTGGGCTTGCGGCGACCCATACGGAGCGGGTGCGGCCTGCTGCCACTGGCCCTGAGTCTGTGGCAGCCCATTAGGGGCGGGCTGTGATCCACCGACCGGCGGGAACCCTTGCGGCGTGGTAGCGGCGCGGCGAGCCCGGCGTGACCGGAGATTGCTGCGCAGCCAGAACGCGGAGCCGACGCTCATCAGCGCGCCGCCGCCGATCAGCATCCACCCGGTGCGCTTGTTCTGGGCTTCCTGCTCGGCGGCGTCGCGCTCCACCGATGAACCCTTGCTGGTCGTCACGCAGGTCTGGCCCGCCGACATGGCCTTGCCGTCGCAGTCGGCACCGCTGTTGAGTGTGGCGATTCCGCCGAAAACGAGGAAGCCACCGAACACTACGCCCAGCACCGAGTAAACGAGATCTTTCACGTATTCCCCCAAGAACTTTGATGAGTCGAGACACCGTACCGCGTGCCCCGTGGTGGGCAAATTGACGGACCCAGACCGATCTGGTCGGGACGGTTCGGGTTTACCTACCTGATCGGAGCACCCAAGGGTGCCGGTGTCGTAACCATCCCTGCCCGCTTCCCCGCACCGAACCCCGATTTGCGTCCTCGGCCAACACAATTGGCCCCACGCCTGTTTCGGCGTGTGGCGATGCTGGACCTGGGCGAAGGTGTGCACTCCCGAACCGACCAGGTGCGTACGTGCGAGGCGTACGACGAAGGTGCTCGCAGGAGGCTGGGTGTCAGGGTTGTTTGTCCCTCGGTCGGGCTCTCCGATAACGACCGACAGGAGCGGCCAGGGGCCCAGGGCACGACACAGGTAGCTCGTCGTCAGGGCGGACTTCACCCCTGGAACGACGAAAGCCCGGCGCAGGGTGCGCCGAGCCGTTGCATGTAGGATTTCACCCTACGGTGCGAACAGCTGTTGTCTGTTTCGTACCTAGGCCGTTCGGTGAGTTGGTAGCTCGCCGGGCGGCCGTTCTTGTTCGTGTGACGCTACACACTGCGGGCCCGCCGAGCAACTGGCGAGTTTTCGCTCCTGCCAGGCACTTCCGTGAAATCACCCATCGCCGCGACCTCTTCGCAGACCCGCAGTGTCAACTTGCTGCAATCCCCGAAGCTCGACGGAGGTTTGCCTGCCTCGGCTGGGATGCAGGCAGACTCCGCTGAGCTGCCCCGCCGGTTACCATCAAGCCCATGAGCATCCCTGGGGGGACGGCCAGTCGTTGACTGTTGTCCCGGACAAAGTTCGTGAAGTCGGCAACTACGTCTACGGCCTGGCGGATACGCTGCGCCAAGCGCTCGACTCGGCTGCCCGCGAGGTCGACGCCTGCGCGGGATCGAGTTGGACCGGCGATTACGCCAACACCTTCGCATCCGGCTGGTCCGAAACCCGAACCGGCGGCAATGCGATCATGACAGCGCTGGTCGAGATGGCCGAAAAGCTCGGCGTCACCGCTGATACCTACACCAACGCGACGAAGCCAACTCCGCCGCGCTCGGTTCGTTCAGCCTCGACCTACCGGGGCTATGAGATGGCATCCGAATTCACCGTCAATCTCGAGCACCTCGAGCAGATCGTCACCAAGCTCGTCGGGTTGTCGGGATTCATCGGCGACCATCTCGACGAAATCGATGACAAAGTGGCCGGCCTGATCGGAACCGGTTGGGAGAGCGTCGCCGCCGATGCGTACCAAGTTGCCCATCAGCAGTGGGCGGTCGGGGCCCGTGAATTCGTGGAAGGTATCCGCGACATGAGCGACGCGGCTAAGGCGGCGCATGGGCGGTACACCAACGCCATCGACGTCAATTACCGTATGCTGCAAGGCGGTTAGTGTGTACGTCGATTGGGTTTCCTACTATGACGCTGCCAAGAAATGCCACGACTTAGCCGACGATCTGCGCGCGGCTGACAAGCCCCTGCACACAGCGGTCAAAGACGTGGGCGCCGGGATGGCGGGAGACGCGCCGGGATGCGTCGAATGGGCGAAAGCCTACGACGGTGTCGCTCAGCGCGCGCTCCAAGCATGCACGAACCTTTCGGATGCTCTTACCAACTTCGGTAATGTCCTCTATGCGTCCGGGTACAACTACGGAACCAGTAATAACAGTGACCCAGCACCGCCGCGGCCAACCGTCGCAGCGATGTCAGAATATAAGGTTACGATTCCGTCGGCGACTACCGGAACGTCCGGAATCGGGGTACGTAAAGACGGTGACGGCCAGTTCTTCGACGACCTACTAAGCGATATCACCAGCGAGTTCAAGAAGCTGCCAAATGCAAACGTCAATGCGCTCGCGAAGGTATCGGAGGCTTGGTCGACATTCGCGTCGAGTGCAGCTCTGTCCGGGGCGAAAGCGCGAATCGCAACCATTTCGTCGATGTTCGACGATATGGATCAGATCAAGAACCGAGAACTGATTCAGCAGCACCTCAACACCATCGGCACCTCGGCCGACGCCATAGTATTGGCTGCTCAGAAGATCGCCGCTCCCGTCGGTGAATTCAACACCGGTATCCACAATGCCAGTCGGCAAATCGATATAGAAATGACCGATCTCAAGATCGAAGCCGGATTCACCATCGGTCTTGCCGCCGTCGGATCCATCTTCTCCCTGGGCGGCTCGGCTGTGGCAGGAGTAGCTAGGGTCGGTGTGCTCGTAGTCAGCGCCATGACGAAAATCCGCAAGGTCCTCAATTCTGCGGACCTTCTGAAGATTCTCGGTTTCGCGGCAGCGTTCGGTGGGGCTGTCGCTGCTATTACTGCCTTCGACGAAGTGCCTGACACCCAAAAGGTGGCCTTAGCGCTCGCTGAGATCATCGCGATGAAGGTGCTAGTCGACGATTCCCAGCGCTACCAGAATCTTCCCGTCGCACCAGCGATTCCCCTGGGAGGGCTTACCGACCTAGCCGAGGAGTACATTCGCGACAAACATGTCGAAGGCGGTGCGACGGCTGCGGCAGACCCGGACAAGAGTACATTTGATAAGGACGTAGACTTGGATGACCTTATCGACCTGGGGGAGGATGAGACGGCGAGGGGGCCAAACAAATATGGCAACTATGAACGGGATATCGATGCCGGCGAAAACGTAGGACAGTCGGGTGGAAATCCGACAAGTCGCTACAAGATAATTACTGACAGGTGGGGAACTGTGACAAACATGTTCCCGATTCCGTAGAAGGTGAGTTATGGGTATCTCGATTATCGTTCAGAATCAGATGCATGACCGGGTTGAAATCTATTTCGAGCGGGTGGCGCCCAAGTTGTCGGAGATGGCCCTGGCCGCACCCTCGGGCACTATGCTCGGTGAGATACACGCGTACGCAGATACAATGTTCAACACTTTCCAGTTGAATTTGTTTCTAGATGAACTGTTGGATATGTCATCCGAGGATGAGCTTGAACAAGAGGTCTTCGACACATTGCGTATGGCTGCGGAGAAGGCGATCAGGTGTAATGGATATCTGTGGTTCAGTGGTGACTGATCGACGAAGATCGTCTGACGGCCCGGGCCGCCACCGGATATGACGGTGGCGGCCCGGTGCACTGCGTCGAAAGATTAAGCGACGGTGGCGGATTCGATGATGACGTCGTCGACGGGGACGTCCTGGTGGGGGCCCGCGCTGCCGGTGGTGACGGCGGCGATCTTGTCGACTACCTCGAAGCCGTCGGTGACCTTGCCGAAGACGGCGTAGCCCCAGCCCTGGCCCTGGGGGGCGGAGTGGTTGAGGAAGGCGTTGTCGGAGATGTTGATGAAGAACTGAGCGGTGGCCGAGTGGGGGTCGTTGGTGCGGGCCATCGCGACGGTGTACTTGTCGTTCTTCAGGCCGTTGGTGGCCTCGTTCTGGATCGGCGCCTGAGTCGGCTTCTGCTTCAGGCCGGGCTCGAAGCCGCCGCCCTGCACCATGAAACCGGGGATGACGCGGTGGAACACGGTGCCGGCGTAGTGGCCCGAGTTCACGTAGTTCACGAAGTTGGCGACCGTGTTCGGCGCGGCCTGGTCGTCCAACTCGAGCACGATAGGTCCGTAGTTGGTTTCGATATTCACCTTGGTCATGGAGTCGAGTCTAGGGAGGGCGGGGGCTCAGAAGAGAGCGGGGGTCCGGGCGGGCGCGTCACCTCGTCTTCCCGGTGCGATGCCAGGCTGGATATTCGCGAAAGGCGCACCCTGAATGGATAACCATGCGGATTAATTTCCAAGGGTATTCGGAATAGAATGAACGGCATCGAAGACTATTTCGGACGCACCCCTGACACGACGAAATCCGCGCGCTTCGAACAAGCGCGCGGCCTCGCCGACGGAGTATGCCCCAGAATGTGTGGACCCGCGTGCGTATTGCTACGCACGCGGGTCTTTATTGCATATATTTCACCGAATTCGTAGTGACTTCGTCGCGTTACCCGTCACCCGAATATCTGTCGATGGAATCAGGGGCCGACCGTGATCGGCACCGACGGGGTGCTGGTGTTGGCCACCGAGTAGGTGGCCGTGACAGAGCCCGTGGTGGAGCTGGTCGGGCACCCGAACCCGCCGGTCACCTTGACCGGGGCTGATGCGTTGGTTACCGAGACCTTCGAGGGTGCCCCATTGGTCCACGTGCCCGCGATCGAGGCGGGCGCGGTGGGCGCGACTACGGCAGTGCACGAGGCGAGGCCGCTGGTCTTGATCACCATGCCACCGGTGGGAATCGCCAGGCTACCGGTGATGGTGGGGCCGTTCTGCCCGGTGAGCGCCCAACTGCCGCTGGTGGTGATGGTGGCGCTGACACCCCACATGCTGGTGGTGCAGCCGGAGAAGGTCGGCGCCGCGATCGGCACCGACACCGGCCCGCTCGGATTGGTGTTTCCGGGTGCGGCGGGTACCGATCCGGTCGCGGTGGAGCTGGTACAGGTGACGGTCACGCTGCCCGCCACGAATTTGACCGTGCCCGAATTGGTCGCCGTTACATTCGCACCGGCGGGTGCGACGGTGGTGGATCCGGCGGCCTGCGCCGGTCCAATTCCGAAAGCGACTGCGGCCGCCGCACAACTCAAGGAAGCCATCGTTGCGCGCGCAAACAGCTTTTTATCGAACATTGCGTACTCCTAGGGTGAAACCGACAGACATTCGAAGTGAAGCTGTCGTGTTCAAGAATACAACCGCAATTGTTCGTCGTTGCGATTCTTTCGGCCTGAATATTTCGCAGGAGAAACCTTCGTGATTCCGTCCCGAGCCTGCGTTCTCGCCCTTAAAATACGTGACCGTTACGCCATTTAACAGGTATTACTGGACTTTTTATACAAGTGTATTTTGCACACTGGTATCGTCGAGAAACTCCTGTGCTGATCCGAGATGACTGCCGAGCGCGCCGTTCGCGCCGGATTGATAGCTGATCGGCATGACGCTAAAACGGCACGTTTCCGCCTCACCCGCCGACTGCCGTCAAGACGAGCTGACTCCACACCCCTGATGAAACGCTCGAACTTCGCACCGTCGGCCGGTGCGCGGCCGCTGGTGTGGCGAGCGCCCCCTCACAACCAGGGGCGGACAGATACGATGTCGAACCGTGCCAGACGCCGCAACAGCTGTTCTCACCAAGCCTCCTGCCGAACCGGTGGTCACCGCGAGGGACTTCCGGATCGCGCGATGGATCGCGATGGTCGCCGGGATTCTCGGTGCCCTGTTCGCGGTGGCCACGCCGTTTCTTCCGGTCACGCAGACCACCGCCCAACTGAACTGGCCGCAGAACGGCACGCTCGCGAACGTGGCTGCACCGCTGATGTCGCAGGTGCCGATCGACCTGAATGTGTCGATCCCGTGTAGTGCCGTGTCGTCGCTGCCCGAGCAGGGCGGCATGCTGCTGGCGACCGCGCCCCCGCAGGGCGATCGCGCGGCCTTGGAGGCGCTGTTCGTGCGCGTCTCCGATACCGCGGTCGATGTGGTGGATCGCAATGCGGTGGTCGCCTCGGCGGACCGGTCGGCGATGGACGGGTGTTCGGCGATCGTCATCAGTTCCGACCAGAACCGCACCACCGCGGCGTTCGCGGGGCTGACCAAGCAGGTCGAGCGGCCGATCGCCGGACAGCCTGGTGCGGTGGAAACCGTGCAGGTGCCGGTGCAGGGGCAGCTCCCCGGTGACCTGCGGCCGCAGATCGTGGGCGTGTTCACCGATCTCGAAGGCGCGGTGCCGCCGGGCCTTTCGCTGACCTCGACGATCGACACCCGATTCTCGTCGAGCCCGTCGCTGATCAAGCTGGTCGCGATCATCGCGGCCGTGCTGTGCACGCTGCTGGCGCTCGCCGCGCTCGGCCGCCTCGACGGCAGTGACGGGCGCGGCCACCGCCGCTTCCTGCCGCGCAACTGGCTCAAGCCCACCTGGGCCGACGGCGCGGTGATCGGCACGCTGCTGGTCTGGCATTTCGTCGGCGCCAACACCTCCGACGACGGCTACATCCTGTCGATGGTGCGCGTGGCCCCCGACGCGGGTTATATGGCCAACTACTTCCGCTGGTACGGCGTCCCCGAGGCGCCATTCGGCTGGTATTACTACGTCATCCAGGTGTTCGCCGAGATCTCCACGGCCAGCCCGTGGGTGCGCGTGCCTGCGCTGATCTGCGCGATCCTGTGCTGGATGGTGATCAGCCGTGAGGTGGTGCCTCGCCTCGGCAACGCGGTGAAGCGCTCGCAGGTGGCGCTGTGGACCGGTGGCCTGGTGTTCCTGGCGTTCTGGCTGCCGTTCGACAACGGCCTGCGCTCGGAGCCGATCGTCGCCCTCGGCGCGCTGCTCACCTGGGTTTCCATCGAACGCGCCATCGCCACCGGCCGCCTGCTGCCCGCGGGCATCGCGGTGCTGATCGCGGCCTTCACCCTCGCCGCCGCGCCCACCGGCTTGATGTGTGTGGCCGCGCTGCTGGCCGGTATCCGGCCGCTGGTGCGGATCATCGTGCGCCGTCATCGCGAGTTCGGCACGGTCGCGCTGCTCGCGCCGATCGCTTCGGCGGGCATGCTCGTGCTCACGGTCGTCTACGGCGACCAGACCTTCGCGGGTATTCAGGAAGCCAACCGGGTCCGTCAGGCCACCGGCCCGAACCTGGCCTGGTACGAGGACTACCTGCGCTACTACTACATGTTCGTCGAGACCGTCGACGGCTCGCTGGCTCGCCGTTTCGCCTTCCTGGTGATGCTGCTGTGCCTGTTCACGACGCTGCTGGTACTGCTGCGCCGCCGTCAGGTGCCGGGGATCGCATCGGGTCCGACCTGGCGGCTGATGGGGATCGTCTTCGGCACGATCTTCTTCATGATGTTCAACCCCACCAAGTGGACCCACCACTTCGGTGCCTACGCGGGCATCGCGGGTGGTCTCGCGGCGGTGACCGCGGTGGCCGTGTCGCAGAGCGCGCTGCGTTCACGCAAGAACCGGGCGATCTTCCTGGCCGGATTGATGTTCGTGCTGGCGCTGTCGTTCTCCGGCATCAACGGCTACTGGTACGTGTCCAGCTACGGCGTGCCGTGGTTCGACAAGACCATCTCGGTGAGCGGCATCAACTCCAACACCGTGATGCTGATCCTGTTCGGCGTGGCGTTGGCCCTGGTCGGCTGGTACGCGCTGCGCGAAGATTACGTGAAGCCGGTGCCGTCGGTGAAGACCAAGCGCGGCAACAGGATTCGCAAGTTCGCCGCCATCCCGCTGACCATCGTGGTCGGTCTGATGGTGCTGTTCGAAGTGCTCTCGCTGGTCAAAGGCGCGACGCAGCAGTACCCCGGCTACTCGCTCGGCCGCTCCAACATCGACGCGCTGAGCGACAACTCGTGTGGCCTGGCCAACGACGTGCTGGTCGAATCCGACCCGAACGGTGGCAGGCTCGACCCGATCGTCGACCCGGCCCGCCCGTTCACCGACCCCAACGACCCACTGGCCGGCTCCGGCTCGGTCGGGTTCACCCCCAACGGCGTGCCGGGCGATCTGTCGGCCGACGCGGTCGAGGTGAAGCCGGGCACCGGTAACACCAGCAACCAGTCGGTCGGCGCGGCCTTCGCCGAAGGCGAGAGCGCGGGCACCGGCGGTGGTGAGGGCGCACTCGGCGTCAACGGTTCGACCGTGGCGCTGCCGTTCGGTCTCGACCCGGCCCAGACCCCGATTCTCGGCTCCTACCAGGAGGGCATGCAGCAGCCCGCCCACCTGGAATCGGCCTGGTACGGCCTGCCCGCCCGCTCCGACGACTCGCCACTGGTCGTGATCAGCGCGGCCGGACGCATCGCCTCCAAGGACGACTCCGGCTCCGACAAGTACGGTCAGGCGCTGTTCGTCGAATACGGCACCCGCAACCCCGACGGCAGCGTCACCACGCTCGGCGCCTACCAGCCGCGCGATATCGGCCCCGCGCCGTCGTGGCGCAACCTGCGCGTGCCGCTGGCCGACCTCCCGGCCGAGGTGAACGCCGTGCGCGTGCTGGCGAACGACCCGATCCTGATCGGCGATCAGTGGCTGGCGTTCACCCCGCCGCGGGTGCCCAAGCTGCAGAGCTTGGACACGTTCATCGGCCGTGACCAGCCGGTGCTGCTGGACTGGGCCGTCGGCCTGCAGTTCCCGTGCCAGCGTCCGTTCGCGCACAAGAACGGCGTGGCCGAGGTGCCGAACTACCGGATCCTGCCGGACCGTCCGCTGGCGATCTCGTCGACCGATACCTGGCAGGCGCAGGAGTTCGGTGGTCCGCTCGGCATGACCCAGATGCTGGCGAGCCGGGTCACCATCCCGACCTACCTGAAGGACGACTGGGCCCGCGACTGGGGCTCGCTGGAGCGCTACGACCAGTACGCGCAGGCCACCCCCGCCAAGCTCGAGACCGGCACCGCGCCGCGTAACGGGCTGTGGACCCCGGGCCCGCTGCGGGTGTTCTGACCTCGGCCGGACAGTAAAAGGCGCGGATCACATTGTGTGGTCCGCGCCTTTTCGGTCGGATGGGGGACAGGAGTCAGACGTTGAGCATGCGACGGTTCAGGTCGCGACGTAATACCTCTTGTGAAGGCAGTCTT
Source organism: Nocardia sp. NPDC059195 (assembly GCF_042754695.1). NCBI lineage: Bacteria > Bacillati > Actinomycetota > Actinomycetes > Mycobacteriales > Nocardiaceae > Nocardia > Nocardia sp. NPDC059195. Next base: position 210,347 of record NZ_JBHZBG010000005.1, read on the forward strand.
TCCAGTACCCGCATTACGGCCGGTCGTAGTTCTTGTTTCTCGTCGTTGCTGAGCAACTCGACGAGATCTCGTAGATCCATGTCATCGAAGGCTCCTGTCATACCCACCAGCGTACGTGCTCAAACGTGCAGGCACAGGACCTTTACGCTGACATTTACAGTTGCTTCACCTTATCGAAACCCTAACGGGCACTGAGCGTTTCGTATGCGACATGCGCCAGTGCCTGGTCACTGCCCTTGCGCTGCCAGTGTCTGTAACGCACGTCACTGTGCCCGAATTGCCGGTTCCTTCGCTCGACCTGACTGCTCGATCACCGTCACCTCGATCTCGGCGGGCGGAGCGGGCTGATACGGCGTGAACCGCTCCAGCGAGCCCCAGTCACGGCCGAGATCATGGTCGAGATAGGTGGGCACAGTCTCGGCCTTCAGTAGCAGATTTGTCCACCCGAGCGGGCCACCGCCGATATCGTCCTGCCAGGCGTTGGACGCGTCCGAACCGACCCGGTCGGGCAGAATCCGCCACTGCGGGGCCTCCGCGACGCCGTCGTGATGCTCGAACGGGCGCTGGCAGGGGAACGCCAGGCCGACGTGCCAGTCGAGCAGCACCGGAGCGGTCCGGCCGACCACCGAGTCCAGGGTGGCCAGTTTCGGCAGGCGCGGCGGGGTAACCGCGAGCCACTGCTTGCCGGTGATGTCGTTGTCGGCGGCGACCAGGCGCACCGCGTTCACGCCGACGGGCAACTGATCGATCGGCACGCGCAGGTTGCGCCACGACGGGGCGGGCCCGATATCCATCGGCGCGACCGAGCCGGTCGTCTCGACGGAACCGTCGGCGGCGCGGGTGCCGTATTCCAGGCGCAGATCCTGGCCGTAGTGCACGACGCCGTCGGTGTCGACGTAGCGGATCCGCCCGGCCGCGGTGACAACGAGAGCCTGGTAGGCGGGATCGTCGCGCACGCTGTCGTTGAGGTCGACGCGATACCACTGTGAGGTCAGCTTCGCCTGCTGCTGGACCCCGTCCTGGAAGGAGCCGAGGACCGGGGTGCGGGCGGGGTCGAGGCCGAAGGGGAGGGCGACGGTGCTGCCGTTGATGCCGGGTTCGGCGCTGGTGCCACCGCCGGTGCCCGCACCGGTGGTCTTGGTGGTCTTGTTGGCGGAATCGGTGTCGACGGAGTTGGCGCCGCCGACCACGGTTTCGTCGGCATCGGCGGTGAGGTCGTCGGCTACACCGTCCGGGGTGAAGCCGGTGGATTCGGCGTTCAGGCCGTCGGCAGGGTCGCCGGTGTAGGGGGTGAGCAGCGAATCGGCCGTATTCGATTCCACCAGTACGTCATTGGCGAGGCCGCAGGTATTGCCTTGCAGCGAATTGATATTCGACTTCGCGATGGAGTAGGCGGGGTACTGGGTGATGGCGCCCTTGGCCATCGACGCCACCTCGAACAGGACGAGTAGTGCCGCCGCGATGGTCAGTGGCATGGTCGCGAAGCGGTCGAAACGCCCTGTGTCGGAGGGGGTTCGGTAGTGGGCGCGCAGGTGGAAATACAGCGCGACGAGCAGGGCGAGGATGCTGAGGCCGAGGAACAGGGTCGAAACGCCCTTGCCCGCCACCATCGGCGCCTTGTCCCAGAACGGCACACCGTAGCTGGACACGTACCACCAGCCATTGGAGCCGGTGAAGGTCATCGCGAGCAGGAACAGAACGGCCGCCGCGAACAGCGAGCGATTGCGTGGAGCGCGAATTCCGTTGGTACCAACGGCCACCGCGGCCAAGGCCGCCAGCGAACCCGCCAGGCCCGCGTAGACACCGAAGTGGTGGGTCCACTTGGTCGGCGTCCACATCATCAGCAGGAGCGCGGCGAAGACGATGCCGAGGATGCGCACCGAGGGACCGCGTGAGGTGCCGGGGATACGGCCCTTGCGCAGGACTTGCAGGATGCAGACGAGCAGGCACAGCAGCATCACCAGGACGCCGAATCGGCGGGCCAGCGAGCCGTCGGGGGAGAGCATGAACAGCGAGTCCCAGCGGGTGCGTTCGTCGAACCAGGCGACGTTCGGGCCGACGAGCGTGCGGACTCGGGTGGCTTCCATGACGGTGGCCAGCGTCTGATCGGCGAACACGATGATGAGCACCAGCGTGCCCGCCGCGACACCGGGGGCAAGCAGTGCCGCGTACCGGAAGATCTTGGTGCCCAGCGAAAGTCGATCCGCCGTGCCTTCCGTCTTGTTCGTGTCGCCCGTCTTCGCGGCGCTGGTCGCATCGCTCGACGGTTGGTCATCCGCGGCGTCGAACTCGCTGTCGGCGGCGATTCGGCGCGGGCGCAGACCCTGTGCTCGTTTGATGATGACCTGCATGACCGGCCGGGTGCCCGCGATCAGCGCGGCGATACAGATCAGGCCGGTCGGGCCTGCCGCCAGCGAGAACGCGGCGACCAGGATCGCCAAGGCGGCGGGCAGCAGTCGTGCGGTGGCGATGGCGCGTTCGATGAGGCACCAGGTGAGCAGCGCGCCGGCCGCGATCAGCGGTTCGGGGCGAAGGCCGTTGTCGTAGGGGAGCCAGAAGGCCAGGAACACCAGGCCGGCCGTCCACAGCGCCACCTTGTCGCGGCGCACGCGAGCACCCAAGCGGGGCAGCACTTCCCGGCTGATCACCGCCCAGCAGACCAGTCCGGCAGCGAGCGCGGGCAGCCGCATCCACGGGCTGGCGTCGGAGATCTTCGTCATCCAGGCGAGCAGTTCGTAGGACCAGCCGAACGGTGCCTCCGGCACGCCGAACCAGCGGTAGTAATTGGCCATGTAGCCCGACGGGCCCGACGCGCGCGCCATATTGAGGATGTAGCCGTCGTCGGAGGTGTTGGCGCCGATCACATGCCAGCCGAGCAGCGTCACGACCACCACGACGTCCGTCGGGGTGATCCGCCACCAGTGCCGGGGCAGGAAGCGGCGGGCACGTCGGCCGTCGGCGGTGTCGAGCAGGTGCAGCGCGATCAGCGCGAGGAGGGTGAAGACTCCAGCCCCGATCATCGCCACCAGTTTCAGCGTCGTCGGCGTCGAGGTGAAGCGGGAGTCGATATCGGCGTGCAGTCGGGCGCCGGTGAGGGCCGCCGCGTCGAGGTCGGTGTAGACGCCGACGATCTGGGGGCGTTTGTCGACGGTGACGGTGTTGCGGAACGGGGTGCCGTCCTGGCGCGCCGCCCCGACGAACTCGACGGTCGTCGCCTCGATGGTCGAGACGATACTGATGTGCTCACACCCGCCGATCTCCGCGATCGGCGCCGACAGCATCGGCACATCGCGCGCCTGCACCCCCACCACGCCGTCGCGCACGGTGACGCTCAGCCCGCGGTCGGCTTTGCCGGAGGCGGCCGGAATCGTCGTCAACAGCGTGGTCGTTGTCGGGTTCTCCGCGCCGGGACCGGGCAGCCCACTCAGCATCGTGCACGGCAGCCGCGCATCGAGGCGCTGGGGCACATACGACACCAGCGGTGCCTCGACGCTGGTCGCGCCCGCTTGCGGCCAATCCAGGCTCGCGCGGTCCTGGCGCACCGGCAACAGCGGTGTGAGCAGGGCAAGCACGAACCCGAGCAGCCCACAGACAAGGGCGATCAGGCGGTATCGGGTGAACGCTCGTTCAGATCGGTCCGGTCGCACGGGGACTGATGCTAGCCATCGAACCTGTGCGCCGGTCGGCGCCGCTCCTAATGGCACAGGCGACGGGCGTTCCTCAGCTGCGAATGGGCTGGAGCTGAGGCGTAGGCGTTCCTCGGCTGCCCATGGCCGGAGCGAAGGCGAAGGTGCGCCTCAGCCGGTGCGGCGGGCGGCCCAGTCGAGCTGGGATCGGGCCCAATCGGGGATCTCGGAGTCGAGGCGCGGGAAGGCGGCGAATTCGGCGACGAGGTCGTCGGCCGAGACCTCCGGCATCCAGTCCGCGACGGCGACGGTGGAGTAGTTGGTCTTGTACCGGGTGGGGCCCGCGATGAAGATCTCGGCGCTGAGCCAGGCACCGGTGTCCGGGTCGTAGGACATCCGCTTGTGATCGGTGAGGTACTCGAGCACCTCGATGGGCGGCATCAGGTTGGTGACCGTTCCGTCGCGCTCTTTGATCTGCACCCCGGCGACGGCCTGCTCGCCGACTTGCAGTGACCACAGGAGTGCGAATTTCTGGCCCGGCGCGAGCAGGGCGATGGTGGCGTCGATGACCACCCGCTCGATCTCGCCGAGCGATCCGAGCTGTTCGCGTGTGGCGCGCGGCTCGCGTGGCGCTCGCTGCGGGCGCGGCTCGCGCGGCCCCGGGTCACGAGTCTGACTCTGCGCGCGTGCGGTCAAAAGATCGATCCGCTCCGATCGGCTGAGCGTCATAGCTATACCTCTGCATCCCTACCGATCAGCGCTACCAAAACTGATTTCGGTCGGCCGAACTTCCAACATTTCGCAGCGTACTCGCCCCGCGACACCGACCGCGCGGTTTGTTGACACTGACCGGACATATTGTGGTCTATCGCTGTCCCGCACACCAGTGGCTACCGGGTGTCAATCGACACACGTGCCAGTTACGCCGCCGACGCGCGCAGCGCGAACCAGCCGTCGCGTGGGTCGGCGAAGCCGTGATAAACCAACGGTATGCGCTGGTCGATCTCGAAATACCGATAGACGGCCTGCATCGCCTGACGGATCGAATACGCCTGGAAATCGTCGATACGACGCACGCCGATGCGACGCTCGGGCAGCATCGCCAGCCGGGTCAGTTCGGCCGGATCGTCCACGTCGAGCCCCCACGGCGCGGATTCTTCGATGAGATGGTCGTGCAGCACCGCCCGCGCGACCGGCGGATCGTGGCGCGGCCCCGAGAACGCGACCTGCTGCGCGCGAGCGAGCCCACGCGTGTCCAGCGGCGTGCGCACGGCCTGGATCAGGTCGATCAGCTCCGCGTCCGGTGTGGGTTGGGGTATTCGCCCGGCGACGGGCGCCTGTTCGAGCAGGTGCATCATCTGCCCGCCAAGAACCAGCGGTTCGGGTACCAGGAAAACGCTGATGCTCGGGCAGGAGCAGTTCAGGCCGGTGAGGCACACCCTCGTGTGCAACGGATCGGACATACGTCCTCCTCCGGTAGCGGGTCGCCGGGACCCGTGACGTGCAGGATCTGATTCCTACGCCAGCCGCCGGGGGTTGTGTGATCCGCCGGCGGCGACCGTGCCGCACCCGTCAGTGTAGTGCCGTATCGCGAGATGAACACCTGGTTCGGCACGGATCGGACACGATCCGCGCCACGTCATGGGAACGCAGACGGGGCACGACGTGTTGAGCCGGGAGAAGACGGAGGCTTTCCCACGGCCACCGACGATGGTTCGTGATAGCCGCTGTCAGCGGCGCACTGTGATCAGAGTGAAGGGGCCGATTTCGGTGCGGGTGAAGGTGGGGTCGGTGAAGAGGGATTTGGGGAAGGACACCGTGTAGCGCTTGACGTTCGGGTCGTTGGGGTAGACGTCTTCGGCCAGGCGGAGGGTGTAGTTGTCGCCGTCGTTGCGGAAGAGGAAGGCGTCGGGGGCCCGCCAGGGGGACTTCGACAGGGCTTCGACGAGGGCGGGGGAGTTGGGGAGCTTGCTCCACTCGGCGATGGTGGCGGCGCGGGCCTTGAAGTCGGCCAGGGGGTTCGCGTAATGGGAGGTGAGGGCTTGGAAGCCCCAGTAGGGGTAGAAGGCCAGGAAGGTGGTGTCGGCGGTGAGGACGACGGATTCGTCTCGGGGGCGGCCGGTTTGGTCCAGGATGGCATCGTCGACCGCGTGGTAGTACGCGACAGCGGAGGGCTTGCGTTTGTCGGCGCGTTCCCCGAAGGTGCCGTCGGCGTTGGGTACGTCGGTGGGCACGGTGTCGGTGTAGGCGGTGTCGATCTCGTGGGTGAGCACGGTGGGGATCGTCTGGGCGAAGGCCATGGCGCCGAGGACGGCGATCGCGGCGGCCGCGGTGCGCAGCGGGGCGGGCTCGTTCACAGCCTGGTAGACGGCCTTCGCACCTTCGACGAAGCCGAAAACGCCTGCGGCGGCGAGCAATGCGAGCAGGACCGGCTCCAGCCGGAAGGACAGAAGAGTGGTGCCCGCCGCGGTCGCCGTCATCGAGAGCAGTGTCCACAGGTAGATCGACACGACGCCGATACCCAATGCTTGTGCGCGCCTTGATGACCCGGCGCGAACCACGAGCCACAGCACGCCGATCATGCACAGGGCTCCGCGCAGGGAGAACTCCAGCATCGGGAACGCCAGCTGTGCACCGGACTCCGGCAGATAGTGGAAAGCGCTGCCGGAGGGGATTCTCGCGCCCGACAGCATCTTCAGCAGAAACGGCGTCCACACCACCAGTGCGAGCACGATGGCGATACCGCCGATAGCCACCAGTCTCGTCAGCGGTGCGATTGCGGCCCGCCATGCCGGCGGCCCAGCGGCCCGCTGAGTGTAGGCAGCGAAACCCGCCGCGACGATCGCCATCAACACCACGGTGAACGCCGCAATCCCCAGGTACAACGTGTAAAAACACGCGGCCACCCCGAGGAACACCCCGGTACCGAGCACCGCGCCCCAGCCACCGGACCGCCGATGCAACGCACCCCACGCCAACACGAGCACCGGCGGAATGAACACCACGAGCACCGCGCCATAGGCTTCCGGCGACGCATAGGCCAACGTCATCGCCGTCACCGCGGCCGCCGCGCCCACCGCCATATCGGCCCGCACCAACTGCATCCACAACACCAGCGCCACCGCGGCGGCAATGGCGAGCAGCCCGATCGCGTACGGCTTGAACACTTCCCAGCCGTCCATCCCGAGCACGTTCCCCACGCGCCCGCCGATCCAGAACCACCCGGCCGGATAGAACGGCGGCAGATCCACATAGGTCATATCGCGCAGCGCGGCGCTGTCGGTGAGCCGGGTCAGATATTCGGTCCGGAATTCCTGATCCACGGAGACACCGAACAGATACAGCTTCGTCGCTGCCAGCGGCATCCCGAGCGTGACCGTGACAAAACTCGAAATCCCCACCCAGGACAGTAGTTTCGCCACCAGCGGCCACTTCCGCAGCCGGATCAGCAGCACCGAGACCACCAGCAGCGCGATCGAAGCGACCTGTCCCACCGTGGTCAGCGCCCGAGTCACATTGGAGGAGTTGAACGCAGGCCACTGCACCGCCGAGAACGCGAACAGCCCCACCGCGGCGACAACGAGCGCCACCACCGCGGCGGCGGCCCCTTCGCCGACCCCGGTCCAGATCCTGCGCCCCGCCCGCACCTCGTCATTGGTCGTCATCGGCGCGCAATCCTCCGGCTCCACTGTGCTCCACGGTCCGAGCCAGCCTAGTGGAGCCGCAAAGCAGAACTGCCGCACCATCCGGGGATGATGCGGCAGTCCTGAACGCAGTCGATCAGATCGGGAGCTTGCGGAAGATCGGGCGCGGCACGTGGCGCAGGGCCGACATCAGGAAGCGGGCCTCGCCCGGGGCCCAGACGATCTCGGTGCCCTTCTCCGAGGCGGTGACGGCGAGCTTGGCGACGTCTTCCGGGTCGACGGTGAGCGGGGCTTCCTTGGCGCCGGTGGCTTCCCAGTGGGCCTTGGTCGCGGACGTGCGGACCTGCATCGGACGGATCACGGTCACGCGCGGGCCGAACGGGCGCAGCGCTTCGCCGAGACCGAGGTAGAAGCCGTCAAGGCCGGCCTTGGTGGAGCCGTAGACGAAGTTGGAGCGGCGAACGCGCTCACCGGCCACCGAGGACATCACGATGAACCGGCCATGGCCCTGGGTCTTGAACTTGTCGCCCACCAGCACACCCACCGACACACCGGCGGTGTAGTTGATGCCGACGGTCATGACCGCCTTGCGCTGGTTCTGCCACAGCTCCTCAGCATCGCCGAGCACCCCGAACGCCACGATCGCGACGTCGACGTCACCGGCGGCGAACGCCGAATCGACGACCTTCGGGTGCGAGTCGGTGTCGAGCGCGTCGAAGTCGATGACGTCGACCTGGGTCGCGCCGGCGGCCTTCACCTGGGTGACGGCGTTCTCGAGCAGGGGATCGCCGGGCAGGTTCGCCAGGATCACTCGTGCCGGGCTCTTGGCCAGGTACTCGGCGACGATCGCGAGACCGATCTCGGAGGTGCCACCGAAGAGCAGGATGGTCTGCGGGTTGCCAACTGCGTTGATCACTGGAGCTCCAGCCTCCTGGCCATATCGGACATGAACACGCCATTCGGGTCGACGCTGCGGCGGACCTTGATCCACTCGTCGATCCGCGGGTACATCTTGTGGAACGTCTCGGCGGAAGTGCGCGAGTCCTTGGCGGTGTAGAGCCGTCCGCCGAACTCCATCACGCGCCGGTCCAGGTCGGTGACCAGCTCGTTGAGGCCGCGACGGATCGGGAAGTCGACGCAGATGTTCCAGCCGGGCATCGGGAAGCTCAGCGGCGCCGCGTTGCCCTCGCCGAACAGCTTGAACACGTTGAGCGCCGAGATGTGCCCGGACGCCTGGATGTCGATGATGATCCGCTTGAACTCTTCGACGGCCTCGGTCGGCACCACGAACTGGTACTGCAGGAAACCGGCGGGTCCATAGGCCCGGTTCCACTCCGAGATCATGTCGAGCGGGTGGTAGAACTGCGTCAGATTCTGGATCTTGCCGGTGTAGGTGCCGCCCATGGCGTAGTACGCCTCGCCGACCGCGCCGAGCGAGAGCCGGTTGGCCGACCAGCTGGGGAAGATGTTCGGCACCGTCAGCAGCTGCGGCGCGTCGAACTTCAGCGGATTCTTCTGCAGCTTCTTCGGCAGTTCGTCGACCTTGGCAAGGCGGCCGCGAGTCAGGCAGGAGCGACCCAATTTGGGCAGCGGGTTCATCACGTCGAACCACGCGCTCGAGTAGGTGTAGTTCGCCTCGCTGCCGTCGCTGTGGACCGCGATGGTCTCGTCCAGCGTGGAGGTCTTCACACCGTCGTTGAGGAAGTACGCGGTCTCCGTCGGCGCCATCTCGATGGTGGCGCGCAGGATGATGCCGGTCAGGCCGTTGCCGCCGACAGTCGCCCAGAACAGCTCGGCGTCGGAGCTCGGCGAGATCGTGCGCACCGAACCGTCGGCGGTGAGCAGATCGATCGAGCGGACGTGGTTGCCGAAGCTGCCTTCGCTGTGGTGGTTCTTGCCGTGGATATCGGAGGCGATGGCGCCGCCGATGGTCACCTGGCGAGTACCGGGTAGCACGGGAACCCACAGGCCGAACGGCAGCGCGGCCTTCATCAGCTGGTCCAGGCTCACCCCGCCGTCCACCTCGACCATGCGCGAATCGCGGTCGATGCGGTGGATGCGGTTGAGCGCGGGCATGTCGATCACGAGCCCGCCCGCGTTCTGGGCGTGATCGCCGTACGAGCGGCCGAGGCCGCGCGCGATCACGCCGCGTCGCAGATGCGCCGGCTTGGAGTCGTTGTCCTGCGCCACCATGCTCACGGCCTTGGCGATCAGTTCCGGATCGCTGGTCGAGAGCACTTCGGCGGAGGTGGGTGCGGTGCGACCCCAACCGGTGAGCTTGCGGGTGCGCGTAGGGAGCGCGAACGCGTCATCGTTGGTGGTCGAAATGTTCTCAGACATCGGCTAAGAGGCTACATGCATGGCGGGTATACGTGGCAGGACAGTGCGCCGGTCTCGTACGCTTCTCACGTGCAAGCCCAACCGCATCTGCCGCTCCCCGCCGAAATTCCCCTGGTCGACGAGCCCGGCGGGACCGAAGTCGACCTCAAGACGCAGATCGTGCGGTTCACGCTGACCGGTGGTTTGTCGGCTGTTGTCGACTTCGGTCTGCTCGCCCTGCTGTCGAACGTGCTCGGGTTGCCGGAGATTCTCGCCAAGGCGATCAGCTTCATCGCGGGCACGACCACCGCGTATCTGATCAATCGGCGCTGGACGTTCAACGCCGAGCCGAGCAGGGCACGGTTCCTCGCGGTGGTCGCGCTGTACGCGGTGACCTTCGCCGTGCAGGTCGGGATCTACGCGGTGATGTACTTCGCGCTCGCCGACGAGTGGTGGCGCCAGCCGCTGGCGTTCGTCGTCGCGCAGGGCACCGCAACCGTCATCAACTTCGTGGTGCAGCGTGTGGTGATCTTCAAGATCAAATAGGTCAGCCTGCTTTGGCCTCGACGTGCTGTCGGCCTGCCTTGACGCCGAAGTAGTCGCCACCCTTGGCGCGCATGTTGTCGGTGCCCCATTCGCGCTGATCCCGCGCGACCGGCACCATCTGCGGAATGTGCTTGCGGCAATGGATATAGGCCTCTTCGACATCGACGACGACCCACACCTGCGAGGATTTTCCCCGCTCGGCCGTTGGCAGGTCGGTGACGGTGTCGCGCAGCTCGCTGTCGGCGACCATGCGGGCTTTTCCGTTGATGTGCAGGCCGATGAGGTCGCGAACGAAGTCGATCATCAGGATCCCGACGTGCGGGTTCTCGAGGATATTGCCCAGACTGGCCATTACCCCGTTACCTCGGTACTCGGGGTACGCAATCGTGCGATCGTCGATCACGTGCAGAAATCCGGGGGTTCCGGCCCGGAAGCTGGAGTCACATTCGCCGTGCGAATCGGAGGTGGCGATGAAGGCCATGTCCATGCGGGCGACGAAATCGACCATCGTGGGGTTCAGGTAGTCGATCACCTGGTCGTCGTAGAAGCGCTCGGCTCTGTCCGAGGTGCCCAACGTGTCCTGTAGCTCGTGTTCTCCGTCGCTGCCGACGAAATTTTCGGGCATCGGGCCCCCTCTGCTAGCCGTACCGGTTGATGCGGGCTTCTAGACGAAACCCCCGCTGTGACCGCAATCTCACTCAGTCTAGGGGACTCTTACTGACAGCGTGGCGTGTCCATTGTTGCGAATGGGATGAAAGCCGAGTTTGCGCAACGGTTTCCAGGTCAGGACCGATCAGACCGGACCTACCGTCACCGGTACGCCGTTGAACACGGCGGTGCCGCAGACCTCGTCGACCACCGAATCATCGGTCAGCACATTGGCATTCACTCCGGCGTGCGCCAGCGCGACCGACTGGGTGGTGCTCGCGCCGTGGCCCCAGCCGTGCGGCAGGCTCACCACACCGGGCATGATCGTCGGCGTCAGTTCGACCGGCACCGTCAACGAGCCCGCCGCCGAGGTGATCTCGGCTTGGTCGCCGAGACCGAGGCGGGTCGCGTCGTCGGGGTGGATCTGCAGCGTGCATCGGTTGGAGCCGCCGACAAGGCCCGCGATGTTGTGCATCCAGCTGTTGTTGGAGCGCAGCTGACGTCGTCCGATCAGCACCATCGCAGGCTTGGCGCTCGCCAGTCCGGTGCGCAGGCGGGTGACGTCGGCCAGCAGTTGCGGCGGTGCCAGCTCCACCCTTTTCGACGCGGTGCGCAGGACACCGGGCAGTCGGGGACGCAGTGGGCCGAGGTCGATGCCGTGCGGGTTGTCCATGAGGGTTTTCAGGCTCAGTTCGCCGCCGTTCCACGCACCGTACGGGCCCAGTTTGAGCATCAGGTCGAGGCGCTGTTCGGTGGTGTCCGTGCCGGTCAGCTCATCGCGGCGGTCGCTCATGTCGGCCTTGTGCAGGGTGCCGGCGATGACGAGTTCGTCGACCATCGCGATCGGGCTGGCCGCGCCCGTCCCGGCGTGCGGTTGACCACTCACCGCGGCCGCGAGGCGGGCCACCACGGCCGATTCCGATGGCCGCTCGCCCAGCGGGACCAGCGGCGGCGAGTACCGCGCGTAGTTGCGCACGGCGAACTGCAGCAGCGCGAAATCGAAGTGCGGTGACTGCACCGAGCGCGGCGGCGGCAGAATCACGTTCGCGTGCCTGGTGGTCTCGTTGACGTACCTGTCCACACTGACCATGAACTCGAGCCCAGCGAAGCCCTTGTCCAGTCGCGCACCGCTCGGCGCGGAGAGCACGGGGTTGCCCGCCACCGTCACCAGCGCCTTGATCTGCCCCTCACCTGGGGTTTCGATCTCGTCGGCGAGGGTGGCGACGGGCAGTTCGCCCATGGACTCGGGAAGTTCCCGCACCCGGCTGGTCCAGCGGCCGAGCCGGAAGGGCTTGCTGCGCTGCACCCCGCCTGCCGCCGCGTCGGCGAACATGGCACCGCCGGGGGAGTCGAGGTTGCCGGTGAGGGCGTTGACGGCGTCGACCAGCCACTGGGTGAGCGTGCCGAACTCGGCGGTGCAGGTGCCGATCCGCGCGTAGACGGCCGACGTGGGCGCGGCGGCGAGTTCGCGGGCCAGTGTGCGGATGGTGTCGGCGGGAATACCGGTGCGCTCGGCCACCGCCTCGGGCGGGAAGTCGATGGCGGCCGCGCGCAGTTCGTCGAGCCCGGCGACGTCGACGCGCACGTCCGTCAGACCTTCGTCGAACAGCGTGTGCACCACCCCGAACAGCAGATAGGCGTCGGCGCCCGGCCGGATGAACAGGTGCTGGTCGGCCAGCGCGGCGGTTCTGGTCTCGCGCGGATCGACCACGACCAGCTTGCCCCCGCGAGCCCGCAGAGCCTTCAACCGGCCGGGGAAGTCGGGCGCGGTGCACAGCGACCCGTTGGATTCGAGCGGATTGGCGCCGAGCATCAGCAGGAAATCGGTGCGGTCGAGGTCGGGGACCGGGACCGTCAGCGGGTCGCCGAACATGAGCCCGGCCGCGACCTGCTTGGGCATCTGATCGGCGGAGCTCGCGGTGTAGATGTGGCGGGTGCTCAGCGCGCGGATCAGGACGGGCAGATAGAGCGCGCCCGCGACGGTGTGCGCGTTGGGATTGCCCAGGTACACGGCCGCCGAGCCACGGGGGATCTCGGCGAAAGCGGACGCGATCAGGTCGAACGCCTCGTCCCAGCCCGCGGCGCGGAACCCGTCACCGTCGCGGATCAGCGGGGTGGTGACGAGGTCGGGATCGTCGTCGAGCTTGCCGAAGCTGGCGCCCTTCGGGCACAGGAAGCCCTTACTGAACGGGTCGTCGCGATCACCGCGCACCGACAGCACCCGGTCGGCGTCGTCGAGGGTGACCGTGAGACCGCAGACGGCCTCACACAGCGGGCAGGTCCGTAAAGCGGACCGATGAGACAGCGAACCTGGAGCCATATCTCATGCTTACGCCCACAGGGCCGGGCGATGGCCGGAAACGCCGAAAACCCGCGAGCTGCGACGTCGGGGAGGCGTCGCGGATCGCGGGTGTCGGCTGGTTCAGGTCAGCTGGCCAGGGTCAGCGCGGCGCGCTTGGTGGTCTTCTGCTTGCGTGCCATCGCCGAGCGCACGGCCGCACCGAGAGCGACGACCGGCGGGATCCAGCGAGCCTCGGTGGGAGCGACGCCCCAGGCGGCGCTGCCCGCGGCCAGCTGGGTCGGCGGCAGCGGGATGCTGGCACCGTCGGTGTACACGATGATGCCGGCCTCACGCATGGCCTCGATCGCCATGGCGGCCTTGCGGACGCCGGTGACCAGGTGGATCTCGCGACGCTCCTGGCCCGGGATCTCGATCACGGGGCCGGACAGGTTGTTGGCGCGCAGGAAGCGACGGACCGTACCAGCGATCTCGCCGGTGATCTCGATGGCCGAGACGTCGTCGTCGGTGATCAAGCACAGGCCGTTGGTTGTTTCGGCAACCGTCCATCCACGCGCGGCGTACTCCTGCGCGGCGGCACCTTTGTCGGCGGCCGTAGTGGTGGTCGGAAACGTCGTGCGCACTGTGTTCTCCATTCCCCGAAGAGCTCTGTTCCTGCGTTCATGGGGCGTATCGGTGCGGGGTGGCCGACTCGTTACGCCGTTCTCGAAAAATATTCGAGAGTGTCTGATTCGTCTCAGTCCAGGAAGCGTCGCTATCACGGGTAAGGTGCCGCCCAGGTTGGCGACGGGGTGCGAAAGCGGGCAGGATTTGGGACATGACCGAAGCGCCGGGCACCCCTGAGCCGAATGACGAGGACGCCGAGGAATTCGACGCCGAATCACGCTGGCTCTCTTGGAAACAGGCAGGCGGGACGCGGTCGGGTCGAGCAGCTGAAGGTTCCCACCAAGCGGACTTGGCGCGCGACGCGGGGTTCGAAGAGCCGTTCCGCAGTACCGGTTCCGCCAAACAGTGGGCCGCCGAGGCGGCCCGGTCCCTGCTCGATATCCAGTTCCGCAGGCCCGCGACCAGGACATTGCTGCCGCTGGCCTACGTTTTGAGCGTCGCTTCCTTCGGCGTCGGCCTGCCGATCGCGTTCACGGTGCTGATGTGGAAGGCCTCCGCCGTCCTCGGCGTGCTCGCCGCGCTGGTGGCCGTCCCGCTGGGCCTCACCATCGCCGCCGCTGTCCGGCTGATGCTCGAATTCGCCGACAACACCGCCCGGTTGGCCGGTCGCGTGGAACACATCAGTGAACTGGCAGATGGCCTGTTCCAGGCCCTGTCCGATGTCGCCGAGCCGGTGAACCAGCTCTCCGAAGACGTTCGAGCGGTGCAGTTCTGGCGGTTCCGCAAGAAAAAATAGGTCTTGCGCAGTGTCCGATTCATTGTGAAACAATCCGTACGCAGATCCGACGAGATGTCGGCTGCGTAGGGCGGTCTCCGAAAGTTCTGTCCGGAGACCGGAGTTCGGATACAGGGGGGAAGTATGGCTTCACCACAGGGCGTCACGGGTTCCACGATGCCGCGCAGGCAGCTGGGCAGGCACTTGCGTGACCTGCGCAATCGTGCGCGGATGACAACGAGAACCGCGGCGGCGCAACTGGAGTGGTCGGAAGCGAAGATCTGGCGGATCGAAACGGGGCAGACGTCGTTGCGCAGCCTCGACGTCGAGGCCATGTGCAAGGTGTACGGCGCGCCGGCCGACCTGGTCGAACCGCTGGCCGCCTTGGCTCGCGAAACCAAAGCCAGGGGTTGGTGGACGAGCTACGGCGACGTGATCGCGGAGGGATTCGAGGTCTACATCGGTCTCGAGGAAGCCGCGTCGGGGCTCTCGCTCTACGCGGACGGCGTGGTCCCGGCACTGTTGCAGACCGCCGACTACGCGAAGGCGCTGCTCGAGCGGACGATTCCCGACCTGACCGAGGCAGGGCTCGAGCGCAGGTTGCGGGTATTGGCGGCCAGACAGGCCCTGGTCACCAGGGCCGACACCCCGTTGCGGCTGGACGTGGTGCTGGCCGAGTCGGTGCTCACCCGGTGCATCGGTGACGACCGTGTGCGCGCGGGCCAGCTCGCGCGATTACGGGAGCTGGCCGAGCGTGAAACGGTGCGTATCCAGGTGGTTCCCGGCGATTGCGGCTATCACGCCGGTCTCGAATCGGGCCGGTTCGTGATCCTGGATTTCGGGGTCGACGATTCGGTGGATCGACCGGAGCCGCCGGTGGTCTATGTGGAAACCCTCGCGGGCAGCAGTTATCTGGACAAACCGGTCGAATTCGACCGCTACCGCGGCGCTTTCGCCGATATCACCACGGCGGCTACGGGCACGTTGTAGGGCTGTCCCACGAACCGGCGAGCACCGAACGGTGGGTGGGCAGGGCTCGGTCGTAGACCTCCCTGCCCTTGTCGGTGAGCTGGACGAAGATGGCGCGACGGTCGAGATCGCACATGCTGCGTTCGACCAGGCCGTCGCGTTCCAGCCGGGCCACGGCGCGCGACAGCGCGCTCTGGCTCAGGTAGATGTCTTGGGCGAGCTCTGTCATGCGGTACTTCTGACACGCCGCGTCGACCAGTCGGTCCAGCGTTTCGAATTCGCTGAGGCCGATCTCGTGGTCCCTGTGGAGCGCCTTCTCCAGCGCGCAACTCACCGCGGCATGCCTGCCGAGTAGTTCACGCCACTGACCGACCAGCTCGGTGGGCGCTTCATTGCGCCGAGCTGACGTTACGGCCGGGTTCGACATGGCCCCATAGTAGTGGTCCATGCATCTTCATGCAACGGCATTTTATGTGTTGGCAATTAATGCGTGCGCATGTAATGTCCTCCGCATGACTTCGCCAGCAACGCTTTCGGCCGCAGATCAGGCGACCGATCCCACCAGGTGGCCCCTCCGGCTCTGGGGCATGCTGATCACTCTGTGCATCGTCCTTTTCCTCGACGGCCTCGACGTTTCGATGATCGGCGTCGCGCTGCCGTCCATCGGCGCCGAACTCGATCTGTCCACCTCCACCCTGCAGTGGCTCGTCAGCGGCTACATCCTCGGCTACGGCGGCCTGCTGCTGCTGGGCGGACGCACCGCCGACCTGCTCGGACGCCGCAAGGTCTTCCTCATCGCACTCGCGGTGTTCGCCGTCGCCTCACTGGTCGGCGGCTTGGTGAGCGACCCCGCCCTACTGATCGCCACCCGTTTCATCAAGGGCCTGGCCGCCGCGTTCACCGCGCCGACCGGTCTGTCGATCATCACCACCACCTTCGCCGAAGGAAAAGCGCGCAACAAGGCGCTGTCGATCTACACCGTCTTCGGCGCGGGCGGCTACTCCATGGGCCTGCTGTTCGGTGGCCTGATGACCGGCGTCGGCTGGCGCTGGACCTTCCTGCTGCCCGTCCCGATCGCCGTCGCTGCCCTGATCGCCGCGTTCGCGCTGGTGCCCAAGGACGGTAAGGCAGAAGAAGGCGGACACGATCTACTCGGCGCGCTCTTGTCGACGGCAGGCATGTTGTTGCTGGTCTACACCGTGGTCACCGCGCCGGAAGTCGGTTGGGCCTCGGGCCGCACCATCGGTTCGTTCGTCGCCGTGATCGCCCTTTTCGCCGCGTTCGTCATCACCGAGCAGCGCGTGAAGCACCCGCTGGTTCGCCTCGGCATCCTGCGTAAGGCCTCGCTCGTGCGGGCCAGCCTGGCCATCGTCGCGGTCGCCGGTTCGTACTTCTCCTGGCAGTTCATCGTGACCCTGTACATGCAGGACACCCTGGAATGGTCGGCGCTGAAGCTGGCGATGGCGCTGCTCCCGGTTGGCATCATGGTTGTCGGGTCCGCGTTCTTCTCGGAGAAGCTGATCGACCGTTTCGGCACCGGGCCGGTCATCGCGGTCACCCTGAGCGTGATGGCCATCGGCTACCTGCTGTTCCTGCGGCTCGACACCGCGCCCGGCTACTTCACCATGCTGCTGCCCGCCATCTTGCTGATCGGCATCGGCTGGGTCGGGTTCCCGGCCATCAATGTGCAGGCCACCAGCGGTATCGACGACGACGAGCAGGGTCTGGCGGCAGGCGTGCTGCAAACCTCGATGCAGGTCGGCGCGGCCATCGTGCTCGCGGTGACCACCGCCATCGTCACCTCCGGTGGGCACGCTGCGGGCGCCACCCCGCAGCAGATGCTCGACACCTACCGGCCGGGCCTCGAGTTCGCGGCGGGCGTCACCATCGTCGGCGCACTGGTCGCGCTCACGGTGTTCCTGCCCCGGTTCCGCAAGCAGGCCCAGGACGCACCGGTCGTCGAGGCGAAGGTTCTCGAACCGGTCGCCTGATCGGATAACGCGTAACGGCACCACCTCATCTAGGTGGTGCCGTTACGCGTTTCACGTGAATCAAGCAGAAAACTTGGGCGCTGCTTCATCTTTCGCCGAGCGAACGTAGGTCAGCGGGCGACCGTCGCGGCCCTCGGTCGGCCATGCGATACCGAGGCGCGGATCGAAAGCGTCCATGTCCCTGTCGAATTCGGGGGAGTACTCGAGCGAGCACAGGTAGGTCACCGTGGAACGGTTCTCCAGCGAGAGGATGGCGTGGCCGAGGCCCTCGGACAGGAATACCGAGCGGCGCGATACGTCATCGAGCAGCACGCTGTCCCACCGGCCGTAGGTGGGCGAGCCGGGCCGCAGGTCGACCACCACGTCGAGGAACGCTCCACGCACACAGGTCACATACTTGGCCTGACCGGGCGGATCGTCGGTGTAGTGGATCCCGCGCAGTACACCCGCCGCCGAGACCGAGGTGTTCACCTGGTGCAGCTCGAACGGGCGCCCGGTGGCCTTCTCGAACTCCGAGGCCTTGAACGACTCACAGAACATCCCGCGGTCGTCGCCGAGCAGGCGCGGCGTCACCACCCAGGCGCCGGGGATCGCCAGTTCACGAAACTCCATGCGTTACCAGTCTTTTCCGCGGTCGATCAGGTCGAGCAGGTAGCGGCCGTAGCCCGAGCGCACCATCGGTTCGGCGAGCTTGCACAGCTGTTCGTCGGAGATCAGCCCGCGTCGCCACGCCACTTCCTCCGGCACGCCGATCTTGAGGCCCTGACGTTCCTCGATGGTGCGCACGTAATTGGCGGCATCGAGCAGGGAGTCGAAGGTGCCGGTGTCGAGCCAGGCGGTGCCGCGGGCCAGCACGTCGACGCTGAGCCGGTTCTGCTCGAGGTAGGCGCGGTTGATGTCGGTGATCTCGTACTCCCCGCGTGCCGACGGGCGCAGCTCGCGGGCGATCTCGACCACGTCGTTGTCATAGAAATAGAGGCCGGGGATGGCGTAGTTCGAGCGCGGGACCTTCGGCTTCTCCTCGATGGAGACCGCGCGGCCCTGATCGAACTCCACCACGCCGTAGGCGGTCGGGTCCTTCACCCAGTAGGCGAATACCGCGCCGCCGTCGATGTCGTGGAAGCGTTCCAGGCTGGCGCCGAGACCGGGCCCGTGGAAGATGTTGTCGCCGAGGACCAGCGCCGCCGGTTCGGAGCCGATGTGGTCGGCCCCGAGGACGAAGGCACGCGCGAGGCCGTCGGGTTCGGGCTGCACCACATAGCTGATCGCGACGCCGAACTGGCTGCCGTCGCCCAGCAACCGGGAAAACGCGTCGGCGTCCTCCGGCGTGGTGATCACCAGAATGTCGTCGATCCCTGCCAGCATGAGGGTGGACAGCGGGTAGTAGACCATGGGTTTGTCGTAGACCGGGACGAGCTGCTTGCTCACCCCGCGCGTGATCGGGTGCAACCGTGAGCCGGTGCCGCCCGCCAAGATGATTCCGCGCATAGGTGGCAAGTCTGCCAGTCCCGTCCTCCGTGGAGACGGGGAGGTTCCGACACGTCGACGAATTGGTCACGAACGTTTCGTGACCTGGCGTGTCGGGCGATAACTGGTACAGACGTGGCGTTCATCTGATTATGTGAGCGTCGATGTGTGAAACATCACTGAGTTAGATGTCAGCGCCGACATCCGATCCGGGGGTTTACGCCTGGTCAGGGGTCGACGCGCCAGCTGTGAGGTAGGTGCGCGATGGTAACCACGAAGATCACCGGCGTGATGGGTGGGCTTGCGCCCGTGGCACCGATCAGCACCTCGAGTGGGCCGGAACCGAGCATCGTCGTCAACTCCGGCCGGACCAGCACCTCCTCGCGAGTCCTGATGGGCGCCTGCCTCGGCCTGATCGGACCGCTGCTGCGCACCGTGCCCATCAACCGGGCCACCATTCCGGTCGGCGCCGCCGCGGTCGACCTGCTCTCGCGGCTGCGGCCCGAACCGCACGGCATCGAACGCGAGCAGATCCAGCTCGGCGGGTTCCGGATGGAGATGGTGCGGCCCGCGGGCGGCTCACGCGCGCTGCGCCACGGCGCGGTGCTGTACATGCACGGCGGCGGATTCGCGGTCTGCGGGTTGCAGACCCACCGCGCGGTCGTGGCGGGGCTGGCCAGGCGCACCGGGCTGCCTGTCCTCAATGTCGAATACCGGCAGCTGCCCGGTGAATCGATCGACACCTCGATCGACGACTGTGTGCTCGCCTACCGCTGGCTGCTGCGTCACGGCGCCGATCCGTCACGCATTGTGTTCGCCGGAGATTCGGCCGGTGGGTTCCTGACCTTCGCGACCGCGCTGCGGGCTCGGGACATCGGGCTGCCGCTGCCCGCCGCCCTCGTCGGGCTGAGTCCGCTGCTCGATCTGGATTACCGGGCGAAGCAGGGGTATGTGAACGTCAGCCGGGATGCCTATATCCCGCTCTCTGGTCTGGAGGCGGTCGTGCGGCTCGGCGCCGAGCACGACGGTCCGCTCGATCCCGCGTTGTCGCCGGTGAATGCCGATCTGGCCGGGCTGCCGCCGGTCCTGCTCATCGCGGCCGAGGACGAACTGCTGCGCTACGACTGTGAACTGATGGTCCATCGGCTCACCGCGGCCGGCGTGCCCAACACTCTGGAGCTGTGGCGTGGGCAGGTGCACGCGTTCATGAGCATCCTGCCGAGCATGCCGGAGAGTCGTTCGGCGCTGGGCCGGGTGGCGAAGTTCGTTCGCGCCGCGGTGGAACCGGCCCAGCGGGCGCGGACGGCATAGACCACCGAACCGGCTCGGACGGTCCTGATCGCGATCGGCCGGACGAGCCGACTCGGGCCGGGGGGCCTGCGGTGTCGTAGGCCCCTGGGCCCCTGGTCGGGAAACGCCGAAGCGGCCCCGCTCGGATTACTCCGGGTGGGGCCGCTTCCTGCTGTCCTACGTGCCGAGAGCCTTACTTCTTGGCCGGGGGAACGAAGGGGGAGTTGATGATCCCGAAGTAGTTGACGACCTCGACAATCGCGACCGGGACGGTGATCGCGATGGTGCCGACAATGCCGAGGAAGGACGCACCCGCGGCAGCGCCGACGATGCAGCCGACGACCGGACCGGCACCGAGCAGGAAGGCAACCGGAGCGGAAGCCGCAGTGCCGAGAGCAGCGCCGCCGACGCAGCCGATGAGGCCGCCGATGACGGTGGTGGTCAGACCGGCCACGGTGGCGGCCAGGCCGATGTTGTCCTTCATGCGGGAGTAGGCGGCCTTCTCGCGCTCGTACTCGTTCTTGAACTCGGCCTGGCCCTCGAAGGGCAGGGCAACCGGCTTGTAGACGGCGTGCTGCTCGTCGAGCTGCGGGGTCAGCGTCACGGTGCGGGCATCAGCGACCTGCGCGGCAACCGGGAACTCGTGGTCGAAAACCTGCGCGGCGAGCGGAATGCCTGCCATCACGGTGCCGTCGTTCGCCTTGACCGTCAGCTTGCCGTTCTCGGCGACGAGCGAACCGGAATCGGCGGTGAGCTTGACCGTGCCTGCCTTGTCGTCGATCTCGTAGGACAGGTTGACGGGCAGCGGAGCGGCGGCGGCCGGCTCGGCGTGGGCGGTGCCGGCGGCAACGCCCATGGCAGCGATCAGCAGCGCCGAAGTGGCGGCGAATTTCCTCATCAGCATTTTCGGTGAACCTCAAAGTTGGAGCGTGCGGAGGGGACTCGTAGATCAAAAGCGCTCGCAGCTAACCGGAGGTGAACCTGCTGTGACTGTTAGTTCAAGTTATGTTCACCATTGATACCCCGATGTCAGTGCGCCGATAGAAACCTGAGTGTTGAGCGGGGTTTTTCTCAGGAAAAACAACCCCGACTCTTAACCTACCCAGGGGTAGTGTGACGTAGATCACGGCATAAATATATGCCGCGTCACAAGTCGGAGTCGTTCTGACAACGCATAACGGTGGCGCTTCGGTCCCGAAGGCCTGCGGAATGCACGTATCGTTGACCGAGTGCGAGTGCTCGTAACCGGCGGGGCCGGGTTCATCGGTGCAAATTTCGTCCAGCAGACCGTGGCCACGCGCCCGGATGTCCAAGTGACCGTGCTCGACGCGCTCACTTACGCGGGCAACCGGGCGTCGCTGGACCAGGTCGCGGACCGGATCGAATTCGTGCACGGCGATATCGCCGATCTCGATCTGGTCGACAGCCTGGTCAGCGGGGTGGACGCGGTCGTGCATTTCGCGGCCGAATCCCACAATGACAACTCCCTGGCCGAGCCATGGCCGTTCGTGCAGACCAACATCATCGGCACCTACTCGCTGCTGCAAGCCGTGCGCCGCCACGATGTGCGCTACCACCACGTCTCCACCGACGAGGTGTACGGCGACCTCACTCCTGACGAGCCGGGTTTCACCGAATCCACCGCTTACAACCCGTCGAGCCCGTATTCGGCGACCAAAGCGGGCAGCGACATGCTGGTCCGCGCCTGGACCAGGTCTTTCGGTGTCCGCGCCACCCTGTCGAACTGCTCCAACAACTACGGCCCGTACCAGCACGTGGAGAAATTCATCCCCCGCCAGATCACCAATCTGATCGACGGTGTGCGCCCGCGTCTGTACGGCGCCGGTCATCAGGTGCGCGACTGGATTCACGTCGACGACCACAATCGTGCGGTCTGGAACATTCTCGAGCGCGGCCGCACGGGCCAGACTTATCTCATCGGCGCCCAGGGCGAACTCGATAATCTGACTGTCGTCCAGCTCATCCTGCAAGCGTTCGATCGCGAGCCCACCGACTTCGACCACGTGACGGACCGCCCCGGCCACGACCAGCGCTACGCCATCGACGCGAGCCTGCTGCGCGAGGAACTCGGCTGGTCACCGCGCTACGCGGACTTCCGGGCCGGCCTGGCCGACACCGTCGCTTGGTACCGCGACAACGAGAACTGGTGGCGACCGAAAAAGGCCGATACCGAGCGCGCTTACGCGGCCGCGGGCGAAAAGACGCTGTAATCCCCGCCGTCGTCTGGGGAATTATCCCCAGACGACGGTGTAATACGTTGCGGCAGTGGCGATCAACGCGAAAGTCGATGCGCAAGTGACAGTGATCGCCGTCCCTCGGGTCGGAATTACGCCCTCGGAGTTCGTCAGCCGCAGCGGCACGATCCGGGCGAGCACGGCCAGCCCCATGATCGCCAGCGGCACGAAATACCGGCCCTGCACACCGTCGATGAGATAGAAATCGACCGGCGTGAACGACATGTACAGCGTCACGTAGATCATCGCCACACTCGCGAGCACCGTCAGCGTCACGATCAGTGTCCGACGGAAAGTGGCTGTGGCAGTACTCATTCGGTCGATGATGCCGAAACTCACCGCGAAGGCGAGCAGGCACGCCAGCATCGAGATCGCGGGCACGTCCACATACGCGAAACCGAGTTCACCGAAGAACTGGTTGAACCAGCGATGATCGCGCAGCGCGATGCTCTCGCCGAAGACGTGCACGAATTGCACGGGATCGCTGAGGATTCCCTTCAGCTGATCGCCGGGGCGCACCTGGCCCCACTGATGCGGCGGGCGCATCAGGCCCATGCCCTCGCCGGTCGGCGCCGCGATCTTCGTCCAAGCGAGAAAAAGTACTCCACCCGTCACCGCGAATGCCCACGGGACGAATTTCAGTTTTCCGGCGAAACCGAGGCGGTCGGCGGGCACCACCACAACGAGCATCGCCAGCAGCACATAGGTCGGCTTACTCAGCGGCAGCGCGATCGTGGCGGCGAGCAGCGCGGCGGTTTCCACCGGGCGCAATCGATCACCGACGAACAGCGCTTTCAGCAGCAGCGCCGAGACCATGATGGCGAGTGCGTTGGTGAGTGTGTCCGCGGTGACGGTGCCCGCCTGGAACAGCGCGATCGGCAGCACCGCGACGGTGAATACCAGCCACTGGCTACGCCGCTCGCGCAGCGCGTAGAGCCCGAATCCGACAACCGCCAGATAGGCCACCAGCCCGGCGAACCGGGACAGCAGATACATGCCACCGACGTTGAGGCCGAGCGCCTCGCCCAGCCGAATGCCAACGGCCGCGGGCACATACGGCACCGGCGAGTAGGCGGCCGTGTTGGTGAACCACATCTGCCGCGTCGCCGAGGTGATCTCGGCCGAGCCGAGCCGGTCGTAGGCACCGGGGTCGGCCACCATCGCGTCGGGCTCGTCGGGGTTGTCGTTGTAGTCGCGGAACGCGTAGCCCATCAGCGCGTCGACGCTGACCGGAATCTGCCCGCCGTAGGCCACACCACGATCGTCGACGATGCGCTGCGGGAACACTCCGCCGTGCGCGACCTGGTAGGCGCGGCCGAACTGGGTGATCTCGTCGTGGCCCCAGAAGGCGGGGGTGAGCACGGCGAATACGGCACCGAACACGGTCGCGACCATCGCGAACGCCACCGTCGCGGCGCCGAAGCGCCGGGTCAGCGCGCGCACCGGCGCCAGCGCCCGATCTTTACGCGCGGGGGTTTTACTGAGCTCGACAGTCGTCTCCGGCTCAGTAGTGGTGGTCACCGACGCTCTCCGGCCGCGACGTCCTCGCTCACCCCGGCGGCCGTGTAACGCAGGTAGACCAGCCGCGCCGTCTCATGGCGCGAGCGGCGGATGCCGTCGAGAATCACGCCCGCGGTCCAGGCGAGGCTGCCGAGCAGCAGCAGCGTGAAGGCCAGGAACAGCGTCGGGAACCGCGGCACCTCGTGGGTGTTGTAGAACTCGATCACGATCGGCACGGTGAGGATGACCGAGATCAGCCAGGACAGGGTGCCGAACAGGCCGTAGAACGCGACGGGGCGTTCGTGGCGGGCCAGGCCGAGGATCAGCGCGAGGATCTTGGTGCCGTCGCGGTAGGTGCGCAGTTTGGATTCGCTGCCCGCGGGGCGGTCGCGGAACCCGACCTGTACCGAGGTCCGCGGCACGCGCAGGTGCAGCGAATGCACGGTCAGTTCGGTCTCGATCTCGAATTCCCGCGACACGGCGGGGAAGCTCTTCACGAACCGGCGCGAGAACACCCGGAACCCGCTCAACATGTCTTCGACGTTCTCGCCGAAGACCTTGCCGACCACGCCGTTGAGCACCTTGTTGCCGGTCTCGTGACCGCTGCGGTAGGCGCTGGCATCGGCGTCGTCCTGCTTGCGCACGCCGAGAATGTGGTCGTAGGGGCCCTCGAGCAGCGTCTTGATCATCAGCGGAGCGGCCGACGCCTCGTAGGTGTCGTCGCCGTCGATCATCAGATAGACATCGGCTTCGATATCGGCGAAGGCGCGGCGCACCACATTGCCCTTGCCCTTGGTGTTCTCGTAGCGCACGATCGCCCCGGCCTCGCGGGCACATTCGGCGGTGCGGTCGGTGCTCAGATTGTCGTAGACATAGACGACGATCCCCGGCACGGCGGCTTTGAGGTCGGCGACGACCTTGGCGACCGCGGCCTCTTCATTGTGGCAGGGGACCACGGCGGCAATGCGAAGCTCGGTGGAGTCCACCCGGGTCAATCCTCGGAGTTAGGCAGCAGTGGGACACCGGGAGGCTACAGGATTATCGCCGGGCTGGTGCCCGGGTGTCCGCGGCCCTGAGGGGCCGCTGGTTAGCCACCGTTCTTGCTCCTGCGGCACCTACGCAACGGCGTTAACCGGCGAACCGGCTACTGCGTGGCAGACCCTCCCTGAGGGTCGGGGTGGTGGTTGGCTACCGTCAGGGCGTGTCGCAATCAGTTGAACCGCCTGCTGTGCCCTTGGTGTCCAGGGTGGTGGCGGGGTTGCGGCAAGGTGCGGCCTTCCTGGTTGTCGGGGCGATCGGGTTTCTCGTCGATGCCGGGACTTACAACCTGCTGGTGTTCTGGGGCGGTGGATTCGGCTTCTCCGAAGGTGTGCTCTATCACTCCCCGCTGGCCGCCAAGATCATCGCGATCGTGGTGGCGACGGTGGTTACCTACTTCGGGAACAAGTGGTGGACCTACTCCCATCGCAAGTCCGACAGCCCCGGTCGGGAATATCTTCTGTACGCGATAGTCAATGTGGCAGCGATCCTCCTGCAACTCGGCTGCCTCGGGTTTTCCCGTTATGTGCTCGATCTGTCGTCACCGCTGGCGGACAACATTTCCGCCACCGTTATCGGCCAGACCATGGCGGTCGTATTCCGCTATTGGGCCTACAGCAAATTCGTTTTCACCGGCTCATCGGCAAGCGATGAGCAACACGCGCGGAGTGCGGCAACACCTCACTGAGGACGCGAGGGTGTCGCGCGATTGATATCCTCGCCCCGCCCGCCGCGACGCGCACTTTTCCGTGACTCCCTGCGCCGGCGCAGTCGATACCGAGAATTTCGAGGACTTCATGGAGCAGTCGGCTACCAAAGCCGTGACCGAATCGAACGATCGGCGCGAGGCCGCGCCCGCATCGCTGCGGGGTGAACACTCAGCGCCCGAGCGGCTCGTGCTGGCCCGAGGCATCTTCACCGGGCCGTCGGCGCGGGTGAGCGACGACCTCTATGCCGTCGTCAAGGGGGGTGCCGCGGTCCGTGAGCGGCACTCGCTGCACCTGCCCAAGGGTGCGACCGCGCACACCAACACCTACTTCGGCCGGCTCGCCGCCAGTTACTGGCAGCGCTGGACCACCGTCACCGAGGTGTCGGTCGGCGCTCAGCTCGCGGTCGGCGGGAAAGCCAATGTGCGGCTGGTCGCCTCCGATATCGCCGGGCACCGCCGGATCATCGCCTCGCTGGTGGCGACCAGCAGCGGGTATGTCTCGCTCACCGCACCGCTGGATCAGTATGTCGACGGTGGCGCGCTGTGGCTCGAGTTCGATGCCGTCGGGGGCGAACTCGCGATCACCGAGCTCGCCTGGACCGCGCAGGCGCCCGAGAAGGTGCGCCCGGTCGCCATCGCGATCTGCACCTTCAACCGGGCCGAGGACTGCGCGCACACCGTCGCCGCGCTGGCGTCGGACGCGACCGTCCTGGCCGCGATCGATGCGGTGTACGTCGTCGACCAGGGCACCGACCTGGTCGAGGACCGTCCGCTGTTCCAGCAGGTCCGTCCCGATTTCGGCGACAAGCTGCGCTACATCCGCCAGCCCAACCTCGGCGGCGCGGGCGGCTTCACCCGTGGCCTGTACGAGGTGTCGGCGGCCAACGAGCACGCCGACGTCATCCTGATGGACGATGACATCCTCTGCGAGCCCGAGACCGTCCTGCGCCTGCAGGCGTTCGCCAACCTGACCGTCGAACCGACCCTGGTCGGCGCGCAGATGCTGTTCCTGCTGAACCCCGACTATCTCAATGTCGGCGCGGAGGAAGTGCACCTGCACGAGCTCAAGCACGGCCAGAAGGTGCCCAAGGCGCTGCGCAACACCTCCATGCTCAAGAAGAACCAGGAGCGCCGGGTCGACGCGGGCTACAACGCCTGGTGGACCTGCCTGATCCCGGCCGAGGTGGTCGCCAAGATCGGCCTGCCGGTGCCGATCTTCTTCCAGTGGGATGACGTCGAGTACGGCATCCGTGCGCGCGAGCACGGTTTCGTCACCGTCACGCTGCCCAACGCCGCCGTCTGGCACGCCGACTTCTACTGGAAGGACTACGACGACTGGGCGCGCTATTTCTCCACCCGTAACTCGCTCATCGTCGGCGCCCTGCACACCGATCTCGACGGCAAGGCGATCACCCGCGAGTTCTTCCGCTACATCGCCGAGCACCTCGTCGGCATGCAGTACGGCCTCGTGCACACCACCTTGCAGGGCATCGAAGACTTCATGAAGGGCCCGAAGGCGTTGCGCGACGGCGGCATCGACGCGCTGGCCGCCGCCCGCAGCACCCGCAACGACTACCCCGAAACCATCAAGCACCCCGCGGCAACCCCGCCGGTGAACTCCGCCGACATCTCCGTGCGCCGGGCCAGCGGCGAACCGAGCCGCGCCAACCTGGTGCTGATCAAGCGCGCGATCACCCAGTGGACCGGCCGCACCCAGCCCGGCCTCATCGGGGTCACCCGCGAGGACGCGCACTGGTGGCACATCGGCCTGTTCGACCACGTGGTGGTCACCGATGCTTCCCAGTCCGGCGTGCGAGTACGTCGTCGGGACAAGGCCCGTGCTCGTGCGCTGCTGATTCGCGCCTACCGCACCCTGCGCAAACTCCGCAAGGAACTGCCCGCGTTGCAGGCCGAATACCGCAGTGCCGTACCGGAACTCACGAGTCGAGAGAACTGGGCGCGCCTGTACGGCATCGACCCGAGCTGAACCGTTTCGTCCGAGATCATCAGGCACTGACGCAGTTCGGCCCTCGGCCGTTGTTCGCGTGAGTGCCTGATGATCGACTGTCCGGGTTCAGCGGCGGCCGCGTTCGCGGTAGTTCCGCCGCTGCTGTTTGCTGATATCGCGCCAGACGCGTTCGCGTTCGGCGGCCAGGCGTTTGTCGGTGCGGGCGGCCATCCACTCGTTCTCCTTGGCCAGCTTGCGATAGCTGGTCAGCCTGCGTTCGGTGATGGTGCCGTCGGCGAGGGCGGCCTGGACCGCGCAGCCGGGTTCGGTCTCGTGGGCGCAGTCGGCGAAACGGCAATCAGCGGCGAGGGATTCGATGTCGCTGAAGGTCTTGCCGATGCCGTCGGCGGCGTCGTAGAGGCCGATCCCGCGCAGGCCGGGGGTGTCGATGAGGGTGCCGCCGCCGGGGAGCGGCCGCAGTTCACGATGCACGGTGGTGTGCCGACCCTTGCCGTCCACCGCGCGAACGGCATTGGTGGCGAACACTTCTGCGCCGAGTAGTGCGTTGGCGAGGGTGGACTTGCCCGCCCCGGAAGGTCCGATCAGGGCGACCGTGCCGTCGAGCACCGCGGTGAGAACCTCGAGACCGACCGCGGCGGCGGCACTCACGGCGACAACCGTTGCGCCGGGCGCGACCGCACGCACTTCGTCGAGCGGAAGATAATCCGCCGCATCGGCTTTCGTCAGCACCACAACGGGTTGAGCGTTGCTCTCCCACGCCAGCGCGAGCATCCGCTCGATCCGCCCCAGGTCGACATCGCCGTCGGCAGCCGAACAAATCAGCACGGTATCCACATTGGTGGCCAGCACCTGAGCCACCGAGCGCCCGGACACCGACGATCGCATGATCGCCGAGCGCCGGGGGAGCAGTTGCCGCACAGTGCCTTCGGCATCGAGCCCGACCCAGTCGCCGGTACACAGTCCGGTGATGTCGCGCGGGCAGGAGGCTCGCGCAGGCCCGCTCGGCGTGACCACATCGCATTCGCTGCGGTCCATCCGAACGATGCGGGCGGGTGCGAGGTCGCCGAGCAGCGGCAGATATTCAGCACCTACGGCTTCGGTCCAGCCGTAAGGGACAAGCAGGTCGTAGTCGACCATGATGGGGAATCCTTCGTCGGGTGCCGAACCCGGACGACGGATTCAGCGAGCAGAGGTGATGTCCGGAGCAACCTGGGCAGGCGCACAATCACGCCGCCCGGCCACGGCAATCCACACGCGTGTACTCACGGACATCCACCTCCTCTCCAACGTTCGAACGCCAACTCTGCCCCACCACACCAACGCCCAGCAACCCATTTTCCGTGTGCTGTCCGGCGACGGCACTCCTGTCCCGTACTCAGGGGTTACGGCACGAAGACTTCGGTCGACTGGGGGATGTTGGGCTTGTCGGTGCGGACCGTGACCTGGACCCGACCGGGGCCGGTGTTCGCGATCACGTCCTGGACCGGGTAGGTGCTGGTGCTGGTGGCCGGGATGAAGCGGGTCACCGAGCCGGTGGCGCCGCTGTCCAGGTTCTTCCAGTCGATGACAACGTTCACATCGCACGCCAGTACGGTGGGTGCCCAGTTGCCGAGTGGGGAGAAGCCCTGCGAGACGCGCAGGGCGATGCTGTGGGTGGCGCCGGGGGCCACGCTCGGGGAATTGAGCGGTCCGTCGAACGCGGTGCCCGCCACGTTCAGGATGCCGACGCAGATGCCGTTGCCCAGGGTCGCCACCGGCGCGGTCCTGACTTCGTTCATCACGCAGGAGCGCGGGCCGACGTTGGACCAGCCGAGCTGGCAGGTGTCGTCCGCCTGAGCGGTGCCGGGTGCGGCGAGACAGAGCGCGGCGCCGGCGAGCACGGTCGCCGCGGCGGATGCGAAATTCTTTGCGAAGGTCACGTTTCGCATCGTAAGACCGAACGGCCGATTGCTGCCATAGGGAACTACCCCCTATTTTCGGGGGCTAGTCCGGCTTGCCGAAGTGTTCGTTGCGGCCCAGTGAGCGCAACCGGAACCATTCCTTGAGCCCGGCCGGGTCGCGTCGGGTCACCAGGAAGAACCAGGAGAATCGAATCCACTCCTGCGGCAAGAGCTTGCGCATACCGGGCTGCGACATCAGGTAACCGCGGTTGCGGTAGGTGAAGTAGCGCTTCACCGGGTCGTCCGGGTACTGGGTGTGCATCCGCCCGCCCAGGATCGGCTTGAATTCCTCGGCGCCGTTGGGATGCAGGTAGGCGGTTTGCAGACAGGTGCCGAACGGCAGCCCGGAGCGGACCAGGCGGCGGTGCACCTCCACCTCGTCACCACGCACGAACAGCCGCAGGTCGGGCACACCGATCAGATCCACGGCCTTCGCCGAGATCAGCGCACCGTTGAACAGCGAGGCGATGCCGGGCAGGAAGTCCTCGTCACCGAGCTCCGAACGCAGTCGCCGCCACACCACACCGCGGCGCAGCGGGAACGCGAGACGGTCCGGTTCATCGATATCGCAGACCACCGGCGACACCTCGACCAGGTTGTGTCTGCGCGCGCAATCGATCAGTGTCGCAAGCACTTCGGGCCCGTCGGGGCGACCGTCGTCATCGGCCAGCCACACCCAATCCGCGCCCTGGGTGAGCGCGTGCAGCATGCCGAGCGCGAAACCGCCCGCGCCGCCGAGGTTGTGGCGTGAACCCAGGTAGGTGGCCTCGATCGGCTGCTGTGCGACCAGCTCGGCCACCGCGTCCTCGTTGGCGTTGTCGACGACGATCAGATGGTCGACCGGACGTGACTGCGAGGCAAGCACTTTCAGCGATTCGGCGAGCAGCTCGCGGCGCTTGTGCGTGACGACCACCGCGATGATCCGCGCGGTGGGGCCGGTCTCGGTCGTGATGTCGGCGGGTTCGGCGCCGGCGGGCAGCTCCGCGTCGTCGGCCAGCACCACGGCCTCCGCGGGCAGCACGGCGGCAGGTTCGACGGGTGCCGGAGTCGCCTCTAGTCGGTCGGTCATGCTGAACCCACCCGGCACGGCAGCCGGGGCAGCCTCGTCACGTTGACCGCTCATACCTGATTCTGCTCCAGCTTCTTCTCGCCCGCCGCGTCGACAGCGCTCTCGGTTTCCAGATCGCGCAGCACCTGTGCCACGTGATTACCCGCCTCGGGCCCTTCATACGCTCGCACAACGTCCTCGATCCCGCCTTGTTCGCGGATCTGACCGTGGTCGATCCACATCGCGGTATCGCAGAGCTGGGCGAGGAATTCATTGGAATGGCTGGCGAACACCAGGATGCCCGACCGCGCGACCAGCGACTGCAGCCGCGTGCGGGCCTTCTTCATGAACTCCGCGTCGACCGCGCCGATGCCCTCGTCGAGCAGCAGGATCTCGGGGTCGATCGAGGTCACCACGCCCATCGCCAGCCGCACCCGCATGCCCGTCGAGTAGGTGCGCAGCGGCATCGACAGGTATTCGCCCAGTTCGGTGAAGTCGGCGATCTCGTCGATCTTGGCCATCATCTGCTTGCGTGTCTGCCCGAGGAACAGGCCGCGGATGATGATGTTCTCGTAGCCGGAGATCTCCGGGTCCATGCCGACGCCGAGGTCGAACACCGGGGCCACCCGGCCGCGGATGCGCGCACTGCCGCGCGAGGGTTCGTAGATGCCCGACAGCAGGCGAAGCAGCGTCGACTTGCCCGCGCCGTTGTGCCCGACCAGGCCGACCCGGTCGCCCTCTTTGAGCGACAGGTTGATGTCGCGCAGCGCCTCGACCACCACCACATCGGAGCTGTTGCGCCCGATCGCGCCGCCCGCCTTGCCGAGGAACGCCTTCTTCAGCGATCGCGACTTGGCGTCGAAGATCGGAAACTCGACCCATGCCTCATGGGTTTCGATACTCACACGGCTCATCGAGAACTGCTCCTAAACCCAGTACGGGACGCGGGCACGGTACTGCTTGAGCGCCAGGATCGCGACGGCCCAGCCGACCACCGTGATCGCACCGACGATCGCCCAGTGATGCCACTCCGACGGCTCGCCGAGCAGGGGAGCGCGCACGATCTCCAGGTAGTGGAAGGTGGGCACGATCTCGATCAGCTTGGCCCGCTCGCTCATGCCGCCGACCGAGTTCTCCAGCGCCTTCGTCGACCACATCACCGGGGTCAGCACGAACAGCATCAGCGTCATCGAGCCCAGGATCGGGGCGATATCGCGGTAGCGGGTGGAGAAGATGCCGAACACGATCGTCACCCACATGGCATTGAGGAAAAGCAGCAGGATCGCGGGGATCACCAGCAGGAACGAGAAGTCCAGGTTGCGCCAGATCGAGAACGCGATCAACAACACCGCGTAGATCGCCGCATTGTGGATGAAGAACAGGAACTGGCGCCAGACCAGGCGATATACGTGGACGCTCAGCGCCGAGGGCAACTGTTTGATCAGTCCCTCATTGGCGATGAACACATCGGAGCCCTCGAGAATCGAGGCTTGGATGACGTTCCACACGATCAGACCGACGGTCACGTACGGCAGGTATTCGCTGATCGGCTGATTCAGCAACGTCGAATACAGCAGGCCCATCGCCAGCGCTTGCAAACCGGTCGCGATGGTGATCCAGAACGGACCGAGCACCGAACGCCGGTAGCGCTGCTTGATGTCCTGCCAGCCCAGCGACAACCACAGCTCGCGCTGATGTAGACCGTCGCGCATGTCCTTGAACGCACGCCCGAACGTCTGCGAATCCGACACCATCGGCGTCTTCACCAGCAGTGGCGCGTCGGCAGTGTGCTCGGCAGCGGCAGCTTCGGCGAGCTCTGTCTCGGTCGGAGTCTGTTCGGAATGCACGGGGCTCTCTTCGGTACGCACGTCACCCTCATCGGAGACCGAATCAGGACGAGCGGCAGCGGCGGGCACGGTCCCCGACCTTACAGGGTTGGTTGTCGACGGGCGCCGGTAGATCTACAGGTATTGACCGCCGCCCACATGGCCGCCTGCCTTGGAGTCGGCCGCGTGCATTCCCGGCGGCAGCGCACCCTGGCGCATCTGCTCGAGCTGGGCGCGGGCGGCCATCTGCTGGGCGAACAGCGCGGTCTGGATGCCGTGGAACAGGCCCTCCAGCCAGCCGACGAGCTGAGCCTGGGCGATGCGCAGTTCCGCGTCCGATGGCACCGAGTCGTCGGTGAAGGGGAGGGTGAGGCGTTCGAGTTCCTCGCGCAGTTCCGGGGCGAGGCCCTGTTCGAGCTCGCGGACCGAGGACTTGTGGATCTCCTTGAGGCGCGTGCGGCTGGCGTCGTCCAGCGGTGCGGCGCGAACCTCCTCGAGTAGCTGCTTGATCATCGTGCCGATGCGCATCACCTTGGCGGGCTGCTCGACCATGTCGGTGAGCGACTCGGCCGATTCGCTCGCGGCCTTCTCGTCGTCGGGCACGACCTGTCCGTTGAACGCGGACGCGCTGTCGGCGTCGGCGGGCACGGTCAGTGGACGGCCGTCGGGACCGATCACGACGATGGATTCGGGGACATCCTCCGAGTGCGTCATATCCCCATCATTGCGTGTGTGTCGGGTTCGCGCTAAAACCCCTACGCGGTTACACCGACAGGCCCCCAGCCCTTAAAGTGACCACCATGACTTATGACGTCGCGAGGGTTCGGGGCCTGATACCGTCCCTGGGCGACGGCTGGATCCATCTGGACCCGCAGGCGGGGATGCTGGTTCCCGATTCGGTATCGCGTGCCGTCTCAACGGGTTTCCGTAACTCCTCGTTTTCCCATATCGGCCGCCACGGTGCGGCATCGCGCAGCGGCGCGATCCTCGACGCCGCCAGGGAAGCGGTCGCCGATCTGGTCGGTGGAGATCCGGCCGGCGTCGTGCTCGGTCCCGATCGCGCGGTACTGCTGGCCTGGCTGGCCGAATCGCTGAGCTCACGCCTCGGGCTCGGTACCGGCATCGTGCTCTCCCGCCTGGACGACGAGGCCAACGTGGCCCCGTGGCTGCGCATCGCCAACCGGTACGGCGCGCATGTGCGCTGGGCCGAGGTGGAGATCGAGACCTGTGAGATGCCGTCGTGGCAGTTCGAGGAGCTGATCGGCCCCACCGCGCGCCTGGTCGCGCTCACCGCGGCATCGCCGATCGTCGGTTCGGCGCCCGGTGTCCGGGTGGCGGCCGATCGGGTGCACGACGTGGGCGGATTGCTGGTGGCCGACGCGTTCGGCGCGGCACCGTACGCGCTGATCGACATCGACGAACTCAATGCCGACGTGGTCGCGCTGAGCGCACCGTCGTGGGGTGGGCCGCAGGTGGGCGCGCTGGTTTTCCGCGACCCCGCGTTCCTCGACCGCATCCCCTCGATGTCGCTCAACCCCTATGCCAAGGGTGCTGAACGCCTCGAAGTGGGCGGGCATCAGTACGCGCTGCTCGCCGGGCTCACCGAGTCGATCGACTTCCTCGCCGGACTCGACGAACGCGCCACCGGCACCCGCCGCGAACGCCTCGAGATGTCGATCACCTCGCTGCAGGACTATCACGACCAGCTCTTCGACCACCTCATGCAGGTGCTGGAGAAGGTCGACAACCTCACCGTGATCGGCCGCGCCTCCACCCGCATCCCGACGGTCAGTTTCACGATGGCCGGGATGCAGGCGGAGAAGGTGGCGGCCAAGCTGGCCGATGCCAGGATCGGCACGGTCAGCGGGGTACACGGCGGGAGTCGACTGCTCGACGCGCTCGGTGTGAACGACGAGGGCGGTGCCGTCACGATCGGCCTCGCGCCCTACACGACCCGCTACGAGATCGACCAGCTCGGCCGGGCGCTCAGCGCGCTGGAGTAGTCGGTCAGCACGACATCGGCCCGACCACGTCGACGATCCCGTCGGCAGTGGCGTGTCAGTCGCGAACCCGCAGGATCACCTTGCCGAAGGTCGTCGACTCGTCGAGCATCTCGTGCGCGCGGGCGGCCTCGGTAATCGGTAGTTCGGTGGAGATCACCGGAACGATCTCGCCCGCCTCGATCCGCGGCCACACCTGGGCGCGAACCGCGGCGATGACCTCGGCCTTGCTGCCAGGTCCAAGCGCTGGGCGGCTGCGCACGTTGGTCGCCTGGATTGTGCCCCATTTGCGCAGCAGCGCAGCGATATTCAGCGTCCCGGCGACGCCGCCCTGCATCCCGATCACCACCAGCTGCCCGAACGGCGCCAGCGCCTCCACATTCCGCTCCAGATACTTCGCGCCCATATTGTCGAGAATCACGTCGGCACCGCCCTGGTCCGCGAGCACCGCGACGAAGTCCTCGGTCCGATAGTTGATCAGGATCTCCGCCCCCAGTTCGGCGCACTTGGCCAGCTTCTCGTCCGACCCCGCCGTCACCGCGACCCGCGCCCCGAGCCCTCGCGCCACCTGGATCGCGTGCGTCCCGATCCCGCCACCGCCACCATGAATCAACACCAGCTGCTCCGATCGCAACCCGGCCGTCATCACCAGGTTCGACCACACCGTCGCCGCCACCTCCGGCAATCCCGCGGCCGCGACAGCATCCATCTCGTCCGGAATCGGCAACAGCTGCGCGGCAGGCACCGCCACGAACTGCGCATATCCACCCCCCGCCAGCAACGCACACACCCGATCCCCGACCTGCCAGTCCTCAACCCCCGCGCCCAACTTCACAATTGTCCCCGAACACTCCAACCCCAGAATCGAACTGGCATCGGCAGGCGGCGGATAGAACCCCATCCGCTGCATCACATCGGCCCGATTAACTCCCGCCGCAACAACTTCCACAAGCACCTCACCAGGCCCCGGCTCCGGATCGACCGCCACGGTCCACTCCATAACCTCCGGCCCACCGAACCCATTCAGTTGAATCGCATACATGGTGGTTATCCTCCACCCGCACGCGCCGGGCAACCAGAACCCACGCCGCCACCGATCAGCGGATCAGCTACGATCCAGGGCAGGGAGACGTGGCAGAGCGGCCGAATGCACTCGCCTTGAAAGCGAGCATGGGTAACACCATCGGGGGTTCAAATCCCTCCGTCTCCGCAGTTCCGCTGTTCCGCCTCTCCGCGTATTCAGGCCAGACCTAGGTGCGTGGGGAGGTGGGGACGCGGCTGGGGGTTTTGCCGGTGGGCGAATTTGCTGTGGTCGGTGAGTTACCCATGTTCTTGCGTGATCAGGCTGGACGTTTGGAAGGCCACGATCTCTTCGGCGCGGGTGCTCACCCACTTCAATAGACCATGTAGCTCTTCGGCTGCCTCGTGGCCTATCGGCGTCAGTGCGTAGGAAACACGTGGTGGCACAGTGGGTTCGACGGTGCGCTCGGCCAAGCCGTATTCGGTGAAGGTGCGCAGGTTCTGCGACAGCATCTTTTCGCTGATGCCACCGATTCGGTCGCGTAGGACGTGATATCGCATCGGGCCGTCGCGTAGCGCCGCGAGGATCAGGACGCCCCAGCGGCTGGTGACCTTGCCGAGGATGGTGTGGGCCGGGCAGTCCTTGTCGAATACGTCACGTTGCCCGAGTGTGGACCGGTCGCTCTCCGGGACTCCTACCGCCATGCCCGGAGCTTACCTATCAGTAGGTCCTTTCCAGAAGTAAGTCCCCTTCGTACGGTTGGCCCATGGTGGATACCAGCAAGGTTCTGGTGATCGGGGCGACCGGTCACGTCGGAGGTCAGGTGGCGGCGCAGCTCGCCGCGGGCGGGACACGGGTGCGGGCGTTGGCTCGTGATCCGCGCGCGGCGTCGCTACCGCTGGATGTCGAGGTTGTGCACGGGGATCTGACCGCACCTGACACCCTCGACAGCGCACTCGATGGCGTCGATGCGGTCTATCTGACCTGGCCGATGTTGTCGGCGGAGATCGCGGAGTCGGTAGTCGCTCGTATCGCCGCATACGCGCGCCGCATCGTCCTGCTCTCCTCCGGGGCGGTCCGTGACGATCTGGAAGAACAGGACCACCCGATCGGCCGGGCACATGCCCTCATCGAGAAGCCGATCACCGAATCCACGCTCGAATGGACCTTCCTGCGCCCCAGCGGTTTCGCCACGAACACCTTGGAGTGGGCACCGCAGATCCGCACCGGCGATGTGGTGCGCGGCGCGTATGGAGCAGCGTCGATGACGCTGCTGCACGAGGCCGATATCGCCGCGGTCGCCGTACGCGCACTGACCACCGATGGGCACGCAGGCGCGCGGTACGCCCTGACCGGCCCGGCCCCGCTGAGCCGGATCGACCAGGTCGAAGCCATCGGCGCCGCACTCGGGCGCACGCTGATCTGGGAGGAGGTGAGCCCCGAGGCGGCGGTGGAGCACATGGGTTGGCTCCCACCCGATATCGCGCGCGTAGTGCTGAGCGGGCTTGCCGGCCTCGTCGATGTACCCGGCTCCGCGACCTCAACGGTGCACGATGTCACCGGGTCACCGGCCCGCGACTACCGCCGGTGGGCGGCCGACCACGTCGCCGATTTCAGCTGACTACCCTTCGTCCCACGCCTGGATCGACGTCTGGTCGACGATGCGGCCGTCGCGCAAGTTGGCCATCGAGTGAGCCAGGACGCGGGTGCCGTCCGGGTAGCGGCACGATTCCACGAAGGCGATGTGGTCGCCGTCGATCAGGACGCTGTCGAGGGAGTGGGTCATCTCCCTGGCGCACACGTCGTCGAACATCGCGCTGATCGCCGAGCGGCCGTGCATCACCCGCGGATGGCTGGGTTGGTCGCGGTGGTCGACCATACGGATCTCGGCATCGTCGTCGTAGAGCGTCAGCAGTGTTGCGGCATCGCGGCTTTCGATTCCGCGGCGCAGTGCATCGGCATCGAATCCTGAACTGGACGCGGTGCTCATCTCGGTCTCCCTCGCTCGTCGAAACGAGCCGGACCAGGGCGATTCGGCCCGTACCGAGAACCCTACGCTCGCCGGAGGCGGTGCGTAACCCGTCAGTCTCGGCGGACGAAATTCGGTCGAATATCCAGGTCGGGCGCGTCGTAGTAGCGGTGGAAGGTGGGTGTCAGCCCGGACGAGATGGGCGGATTGACCCAACTCCAGTCGGTCGGGCACGCGCGCCCGGCAGCTTGCTCGCGTTGCACGTGATCGCAGAACTGCTTGGCCACGGTGTGGTGGTCGACCATGTGCACGCCAGCCGCCCGAAAGCTGTGTAGCACTGCATGATTGAGTTCGATCAGGGCTTTGTCGCGCCACAGCGTCCGCACCGATGAGGTGTCCAGGCCCATCATGTCGGCGATCAGCGGCAGCATGTTGTATCGATCGGTGTCGCTGAGGTTGCGTGCGCCGATCTCGGTGCCGACATACCAGCCGTTGAAGGGGGCAAAGGGATAGCTGACCCCACCCACATCCAGATCCATATTCGAAACAGCGGGCAGCGCATGCCATTTCAGGCCGAGCGCGGCGAACCACGGGTAGTCGGGGTGGATCAGGTCGACCTCGCGCACCAGCTCGCGCGGAACGTCGAAGTACCGCACGCCCTCGGTTGGGGTGCTGATCAGCACCGGCAGCACATCGAACGGCGTGCGCGCCCCACGCCAGCCGAGCTCCAGTGCCTGCTCGGTGGCCGCGATATTGGCCGGATCGCCGGTGACGGTGCCGTCGCCGTTGCGGTAGCCGGCGTAGCGGATCAGCTGCGAACTCTCGATCCGGTACGCACCACCGCCGGGTTCGGACGTCGGGCCGACCGTGATCATCGACTGAATCGCGCCGCCATTGGTGGCCAGGCGCAAATGTTGCCAGCACACCTCGGCAAGTTCCCGCGCAGAAGTAACTCGGCGGGCATCGAGGAGCTTCAGCGATCGCCAATGTTTGCGGCCGACACAGCGAGCGTGGTTGCGCCACGCCAATTTCGCGCCGATCAGGATCTCCTCGGCGGTCTGGGTGTAGGTGCCGGTATCGCGCAATTCGGCGAGCGCGCCGAGGCGGCGCTGGGTGGGCAGGTGCCCGAGCTCGGGGTAGCGGAAGAACTCGTCGCAGTCACGCAACCGGCGTTCCAGATCGACCGAGGGCGGCGCGTCGACCTCGACATTGGCTGCCAAAGGGACTGTGGGGGTGAGTGTTTCGCAGACAGCGGGGCGAGAGCCTTGGTTCACGGTAAATCTCCGGTCGGGCAGCGGGGTGCGGGGCCGTGCGGGTGCACCCTCCGACGCGGGAAGATTGCCCGCCGAGAACACATCACTCGACCGGTGGCGCGCGCCGACCAGGTAATGGTCGGTCGTCGCCGCATGCGTATTCGTCGGAATTCGAACACCGAAATCAGCTGCGAGTCAGCCTACGACCGGTGTGCTGGCAGTGTGCTCGAATTCGCGGTAATCCCACCGCAAACCGATGTCAAGGGATGCTGACCATGTCCCGGACTAACGGAATCGGGCCGCCGTTTCGGGTGCGGTGGCGAAGCTGAGGAATTGCTCGTTCTCGTGCGGATCGCCGACCGTCACCCGCACACCGTCGCCGGCGAACGGCCGAACCAGCACGCCCGCAAGGGCACTCGCCTCGGCGAATTCGATACTGCGCTCGCCCAGTGGCAACCACACGAAATTGGCCTCGCTCGGCGGCACTGCGTAGCCCGCGGCCAGCAGCGCTTCACGCAGCCGATGCCGTTGTGCCACCAGTACATCGGTGCGATCGAGCAGTTCACCGCGCGCCTGCAGCGAGGCGATCGCGGCGACCTGCGCGATCCGGTTCACGCTGAACGGGATATGCACCTTCAGTAGTGCGGCGATCACCTCCGGAGCACCAACCGCGTAGCCCACACGCAGCCCGGCCAGGCCGTAGGCCTTAGAGAAGGTGCGCAGCACAACAACATTCGGCCTGGTTCGACCGATCTCGACGCCGTCGGGGCGGGTTTCGGGGGTCAGTCGCAGGTACTCGTAGTAGGCCTCGTCGAGCACGACGAGAACATGCGCGGGCACTCGATCCAGGAACCGTTCCAACTCGGCACGCCCGTGTGCGGTGCCGGTGGGGTTGTTCGGATTGCAGACGAAGATCAGCTTGGTGCGCTCGGTGACCGCGTCGGCCATCGCGTCCAGATCGTGCAGGTAGTCCGGGGCCAGTGGCACCTGTACTGCCGTCGCGTTGCCCACCTGCGTGACGATCGGATACGCCTCGAACGAGCGCCACGCGAACACCACCTCGTCGGTGGGTGCGTCGCAGGTGATCTGCACCAGTTCCTGGCACAGCGCCACACTGCCGCAGCCGACCGCGACATTGGCGACCGTGACGCCGAGGAACTCGGCCAGCGCCGCCCGCAGCTCGCCGACCTGATTGTCCGGGTAGCGGTTGGCCTGCTCGGCGGACTCCGCGATCGCCTTGGTCGCGCTCGGCAACGGACCGAAGGTGGTCTCGTTGGACGCGAGCTTCACCGCATCGGGGTGGTTACGGCCGGGAACGTAGGCCGGGATGGTGGCGAGGTCGGGGCGGATGTGCGCGGTCACGCCTCCACCCTACGATGATCGGCCGTCGCGACCTGCGGCGCGGCCGTCTAGGCCTACCCAAGTCCAGTTCTGCCGCCTACGCTGGGTTTATGTCGGGCACTTACGACGATGTCGCCCCCTTGCGGCCGGTGGATGTCGACGCGGCCGCCGTCGCGCGACGCACGGCCGTGCCGATCACGGTGGTCGAACCCGAACGGGTGGCCCGCGGCGGCATCGTCGTCCTGCACGAATCCCGTGAGTTCTCGCCCCGGCTGCTCGACCTGATGCGGGCCTTGTCCGCCGAGGGCTGGATCGTCATCGCGCCGCACCTGTTCGACCGCATCGCCGACCCGCAGGTGCACGAGGTATTCGGCGAGGAACTCTTCGACGACTTCGATGCGGGCTTCGACTGGCTCACCGGCCGCGGAGTCTTCCCCGACACCATCGGCGTGCTCGGCTTCGACAGCGCGGGCACCGCCGCCTTCCTCGTGGCCGCCACCCGCCCGATCGGCGCCGCGGTGAGCGTGTCCGCCCCCGGCATCACCGAACCGCTCCCCGATCAGAACGCCGCCCTGATCGACGTGGCCGCCGATCTCCAAGCCCCCTGGCTCGGCCTCTTCGGCGCCGACGACC
Organism: Nocardia sp. NPDC059195; assembly: GCF_042754695.1. Lineage (NCBI taxonomy): Bacteria > Bacillati > Actinomycetota > Actinomycetes > Mycobacteriales > Nocardiaceae > Nocardia > Nocardia sp. NPDC059195. The sequence continues at coordinate 251,029 of NZ_JBHZBG010000005.1, forward strand.
CCGCCACCCCGCCCGAGGCGGTCGAGCGCCTGCGTGAGGCCACGTCCAAGGCGAATGTGGCCAGTCTCACAATCACTTATCCCGGCCTGAGCCACCGCGCCGACCGCCCCGACCCGGAAGACGACGCGGCCATCGCCATCCGCATCGATTCCCAGACTCGCATCTACGACTGGTTCGACAGCAATTTACGCTGATTGACCAGGCGTTTTGGACTACTACGACTGCTCGTGTAATCTTCATTCCCGGCGGATCGACAAGGTCCGGTGCCCTCGAAAGAGAAGGCTCCAGGAGGCGTGCCAGAGCGGCCGAATGGGACTCACTGCTAATGAGTTGTCCCTTCACGGGGACCGGAGGTTCAAATCCTCTCGCCTCCGCCACACCCAGCTCGCTGGGTGACAACTGAAGATGCAAGACCATGCGCCCGTAGCTCAACGGATAGAGCACTTGACTACGGATCAAGAGGTTAGGGGTTCGAATCCCTTCGGGCGCACAAAAAAACCGCCTCTCACCAGGGTTTACCGGTGAGGGGCGGTTTTTCATTTCGGGGAAATGTCGCCAAATCCACTACTTTCCCACTACAAACGATCCACTACTTTCCCTCCGTGAACTTGTCGAGGGCCTTCCGTGCGTCCGGTCCGACAGTCCGCCGTTCGAGGTAGTGCCGCTCGGTTGTGTCCAGCTTCGCATGCGACAACTGGGCTTGCGCCTGAGCCGGGCCGAGGTCGTCACGGACCACCGTCGCGACAGTCGGGCGGAAGCTTCGCGGGGTGACCCACTTCAGATCCTCGGGCAGCGCGGCCCGCAGAGACCGACGCATGTTCGCCAAGCTCATCCACTCGCCGTTGCGGTTGGCGAACACCGGGCTGTCGGGGTCAGGGTCCTTTGGGCGCAGGGCGTTGAGGGCTTGCATCGCAAGCTTGGGCAGGATCACCGTGTGGTCGGGCGCATCCCCTTTCCGCGCGTCCTGACGGTGGAGCGCCTGCCCCTTGACCTTGCCGTGATCGATCATGGTCCCGGTAGTCGTGACCGTTGGCGGGTCGGCTTTCAAGTTGACCTCGCACCACCGCAGCGACAGCACCTCATTCGGTCGCCAGCCTGTTGAGACCAGCACGTCAACGAACTCGGGCAGATTCCGGCCGGGCCGAGGTCCGAAACCCTTCTCACGGTCACGGTAGGCATGCACCGCTTCCCGCACTTTCGCGAACTCGTCAGGAGTGAGGGCGCGTGCACCGGACTGCTTGCCCCCCGTGCGGCTGGTCTCCCGAATCGGGTTGACGGGCAACACGTCGTATCGCACGGCCAGAGCGAACATGCCGATCAGCACCACCCGGAATGTCTTGGCGTTCGATTCCGATCGGGCAGCGATCTTGCCAAGGTGCCTTTCGGCCCTGCTGGTGGGCAACTCCCGGACACGGAGTGCGCCAAGCTGTTTGCGCCCGTGCCGAGTCCAGGACTGTTCGTACAGTTCGCGCGATTGAGGCTTGAGCTTGGCCTTGGTCGCGAGCCAGATCGGGAACAACTCGGCCAACGTGGTGCGATCGGTGATCACGGCATCAGCAAGCGGAGAGGTCCGCGTCTTCAAGTGGCGCAACATGTTTCGTCGCGCATCCTCTGCGCTGGTACCTACGCGCTCCAACTTGCGACGCTGCCCGTCTTCATCGCGCACGTAGGTGTAGGCGGTGAATTGGCCGGGAGCGGTCTCTTTGACGCTGATCTTGCCCCACTCGCCGGGAGTCATCCTCTGACGTGGCATCAGGCAGCCTGTTCGAGTTCGGCCACCTGGTCGAGACCGGTGATGTAGTCGGTGATGGCCTGTTCGGTGACAAAGCGACGACGACCGATCTTCACCGACCGCAGCGCACCAGTACCGATCAGCTCGTAGTACTTGCTGTGCCCGATCGGGATCAGCTTGCGCACTTCGGCCTCGTTGAGAAGCTTGGACATGACGAGTTCCTCCCTATGCTGCTTCGGATTGCTGAACGACTGAAATCTGTTGTGGCACAACGGTTTCACGTGAAACACCTGGTGGTCCCTCGTCCTGTGCGAGACGGGCCATCGTGTACTGAGCGCGTTGGCTGATCCGCCTGTTCACCAGGTCCATCACCAGTTGCGCGCGAGGCGGTGCGTCCTTGTCACCCGGACGTACCGGGGTGATCCGCAGGTGCGAGGTATCGGGCGGGTAGATCCCGACAGCGGCGAGCTGCTGACGCACGAACTCCATGCGTTCAGCCTTGTGGTCGGGCAGGGTTTTGCCGGTCCAGTTGTTGGAGACCAAGCACCGTTGACCGGGCAGTCCGAGGGTGTCGCGGCGGTGGGCTTTGCTGTTGCACTTGCCCGGCTGGGTGTTCTCGCTGGCACCCTTGGGAACGATGCCGTAGAGCAACCAGACCCCGCACCGAGGCGAGCACGGAGTGTGCTGCAACTCCGCGTGGAGCCGGTCGTAGTGCTCGGCCACCCGACGAGAACCAGGGGTCAGGAGCTCGCCCAGGCTCTTGGTGAGGTACTTGGTCAGGTACCGCACGCTGTAGTCCATGCTGTCGGTGTTGGCCAGGATCTGGATGGGCTTGGACTGCGCGCCGAACTTGAGCGTGTGCGCGGGATCGAGTTCGTCTACCTCGTCCATCACCGCCAGCGCGTCATCCCAGTAGGTCAACGGTCGACCGGTGCGGGGGTCGGCGAAAGTGCCGGCGGAATAGTCCCAGACCGGCATCCGAGCTTCGCTGTAGACAGGCTTGTCGAAGTGAGGCCACCAGATATTGACGTAGGTAGCCGCGGTGACCTGAGCGAGCAGTTTCTTGGAGAACGAGCCACGCAACGCCACATGCAGGTGCGGAGCGGCCCGACGCTGCGGCTCGACCGTGGCGAAGTACTGGACATTCCAACCCACCGCACGGCGCAGGTTCTCGATGAACTTGGAGAACAACCGGGCCGTGTGGATCGTGTCGCGGGCCTGGCGGGTGTAGTCGTAGGACTCGGGATCACGCGGGGACCCATCCTAGACCATCGCGCCCTTGCCGTCCTTGCCTCCTGTGGGGTCCCATACCTGGTTGATCCGGCCGAACGAGTCCAGCGTGAGCGTGAAGAACGTCGAGGGGCGGTGTTTACCGTCGGCGTATGCCTGCCCGATCGTCAGCGTCTTATCGACTTTCAGACGCGGCAGATCCGGCAGTCCGTCACGGCGACGGGTGGACTTGGTCTTGCGGCGTGGCTTCTCATCCAGGGCCGGGAGACGACCACGCACACCGAGTTCGCGGAGCTCGGTGTCGAGGTCGGCCACCAGAGCCTTGATCGACTCGGCCAGCTCGTGTTCCTCGGTCCGGCGCGCTTCGTGGTATTCGGTGAACAGGGTTGCGCGAGTGCCCAGTACATCCGCCTGTGCCTGGGTGACGACCGGCTCGGCGTCGACGGGTTCATGGTCAGCGCACCACCCTTCCCGGAGCTGGGTGATACGCAGGTACTTGTTCGCCTTCGCACACGCCGGGCAGGTCGTCGCCACGGTCGCCTTGCACGGGGCACCGACGTAGGAAGTCCGCGAGGTGTTCGGGTCGAACGCCCGCATCGGCACGACCCGAGCGCACACCCCTTCCTTGTCGGCCATGTGTTCGGCGATATCGGTGATGTCGGGCATTGCCCGGCGGTCGGCAGCGGTTTCCCGTTGAGGGGCCAGGCCGATGATCGGTGCGGTACTCACGCCGTCGCCCCCATGGAACCGGTGGCCTTTTCGAGGTTCTCCAATCGGTCGGTGAGTCGATCCAGGACAGCGGCCACACTCGCCAGGCGATCGAGTACCTGTGTCAACGACATTCCGCCGTCGATCACCGGAGCCGATGCCGGGACCGGTGCCGTGTCAGTGTCGGACAGGGGCCACAGCTCAGCCATCGGCCGATTCACCGCGCAGGCGACCCGATGACGGGTGATCGGGTGCGGGCGTCGCCCCTTCGATACCCACCGCTGGACGGTCTTGGCGTCGACCTCGACACGTTCGGCCAGCATGCCCGGAGTCATCCCGGCATTCAGGATCGCCTCTCGCAGAACAGCATTCGATGACATGGTTACCTCTCCGGGGGTGTGAGGGTGAAGGACAGACCGCCGTGGCACCAGCGGCAGCGCTCGGAGGCGTCTTCGGGGTAGCGGTGGCCGTCGATGTACTCGGTACCGCCGCAGCGCTCGCAGATGTCCCAGGTGGTCGCGGCATAGGTGTCGATGCACGAAGGCTTTTCGCAGTCACGGCGCAGGCAGTAGGTGCACACGCCAGCCAGGTTCATCCGGGGCGGGGTCGGGACCGGCATCAGTAGCTCATTCCGTAGGCGCGGGCGTCGGCGCGGTAGTCCCACGGCTCGACCGTGGCGCAACGGGCCATCTCCGGCAGCTCGAACAGGTGGTCGGCAGCGCCGTCGAGGTGATCGGTCCGGCAGACCGCGCACAGACCCTGATCCGATCCAGCGGCAGGGCGAGGCGGGTAGGTGACAACCCAGCCGGAGAGCTCCACCGGAGGCTTGGGCCGGACGGAGTTGGTCGAGCAGAACGAGCGGGCGGCGGTCGCGGTTTGCGTGTTCATTGGGTCTCCCCTGATCGGCGTCTGTTCAAGCTGATACATATCAGTCTGTATCAGTATGGATCAGTTGTCAATGGTCCGATATAGATCAGTGACGGTCAGTGCCCGTAATCTGGTCGAATGGATATCGACCGATCGGGATTGGCCGCGTACCAGCGGGTTGCCGAGCAGATCAAGCAGGACATTCGGGATGGCCGACTGGCTCCCGGTGCCCGCTTGCCCGGAAACCGGCAGATCGCGGAGGATTACGCGGTCGCGCTGGGGACGGCACAGAAGGCGTTGCAGTACCTGCGCGAGAACGGCTGGGTGACAGTTACCCCGGCTGTTGGCGTGTTCGTCGCCGAGGAGTGCCCACCCGAGGGCGGGGTGACCGACATTGAGGCCATGCGCGTCGAGCTCCGCAAGCTGCAAGCGGAGACGGCCGACCTGTCTGCACGTGTCGAGCGGCTGGAGGCGGACGCTGAGGGCGGCTAGTCGCGGTGTTGGATGGTGCATCTCATGCCCTTCGGTTGATCGTCGGCCGGTGGTAGTTCCAGCTAACGGCCAAGCGATGTGCACCCGCGATCACCTTCTTGTCGCGTCTTTCGCGGCTGAGTCATCCGCCGTCGCGTCTCTGTTGCGTCTGTGTCGCGTCGCCTAGGCTGGCTGCACAGGGTTGCCGGGAGGGGACTGAATGAGTGCGCAGCCGATCCAACTGAAAAAGCTTCTGCGAGAACGTCATTGGCAGAAATATTCGACTTTTTGTCGTGAGTACGACCGAGTTGCCGGGACTATCGACACCGAGCTGATCGGCACAGCGCCGAGTCGTGGGCAGCTACACCGATGGCTTGGTGGCGAGCTCAAGGGCCTGCCGTACCCCAACGCTTGCCGGATACTCGAGGGCATGTTTCCGGGATGGACAGCCGCGGCTCTGTTCGATCCCGCGCCCGATGAAGACCTACCCATCTCCGACGCGACCGGCGTTGGACAGCTGGTACGGGCAGTGAACGAGGCATTCCAGACGCCCGATGCGCACCGTGCGGAGTGGACACCCGAGCCCAATTCGCTACCGCATCGGCCTGTTCGGCTAGACGGGGCGCTGGATTCGGTCGGCCAGGAAATCCCCGATTCAATGCAGCGGATCAGCAAGAAGCTTGTCGCACTTGCCCGCGTGCTGCGCATGTCGCCCGATGAGACAGCCCGCCTCGCGAGCCTTGCCGGTCAGGTCGTTGAGCTGACCATGCAGGTAGACATCGTGATCGGAGACGAAGGCCATGCTGTCGTGCGGTACTCACATGAGCTGTTCAACATGAGTACTCAAGCGATCGCCCGTATCCCGCGTGAGGTGTGGTTCGAGCACACACCGAACTCGATCACGATCACACCGCAGTCGGTTGGATCGCGGAAGGTGCTTGTTCAGCGCATCCACGACACGCCCGGTATGGCAAAATTCGCGTGCCAGATATCGCCCCCGATTCAGCCAGGAGAGACGGGCACGGTTGCCTACGAAGTCACCGGTGGTCGATTCATCAGCGATCACTATTGGCGGCAGAGTATCCCCAGATACACAAGGCACATAACGATCACCTTGCGCCACAACGCGGTAGGTCGGTTGCTGTCGTACGCTGCGCTCGAGGAGCAGGCAAACGGGTCGGAGCAGACCGTGTCCGAGGATCTCATGTGGGACAACGACGGAACCGACGTGCTCGTCACCCTTACCCGCAACTACCTGCGGCCCGGTCAATCTGTCACCGTGCGATGGGATGTTGAGCACATCGAACGTGCCCGTTGAGCATTCAGGAGGTACACGCCATGCCAGTAACCGCCCGCGTTCATATCGGCCGAACCGACATCTTCGGACCCGAGGGGTTGGCGTCGACTTCCACCGCGCCACTCTTCGCCTATGGCACCCTGCAAGTCCCCGAGGTGGCTCAGAAGCTGATCGGACGGGTACCGGATACCCGAGCTGGGGAGCTCAACGGCTGGGTGGCCGCACCGTTGCCGGGACGCATGTACCCCGGATTGGTTCGTGACAAGACCCGCCGAACACCTGGGCTTGTCGTCACCGGACTCACCCCGGCAGAGTGGATGCTCTTTGATCGGTTCGAGGACGAGGACTACGCACTTGAGCGTGTGACCCTCACCGATGGCACCGACGCATGGGCCTACGTCTGGCAGCTCGACACAGACCCCGGCGTGTGGAGCATGTCCGACTTCCGTTCGAACTTTCTGCCGCAGTACGTCGACAGGTGCGCATCGTGGTCCGAGCGAGACACCAAACACCGGTCGATCCCGCGATAACGACCCAGGCTGTTGGCGAGCCACGTCACGACAACAAGTTGTTGCTGAAATTCGCTATATAGAGTCAAGAGCGCCTGCGGCGGCGCAGAGCGCCGCCGCCGCGCTTCGACGCGCAGCGGCCTTGCTCGTACCTCACCGTCCGGCGCGTCGGCACGTCGGCGGCACCCTGCGCCGAAAGCAGGCGAACCGGGACTCCAACCAGCTCACACTGCACCGACCCGAGCTGTTGACGAGGCCCGATCAGTGGACCGGCGAGAATTGCTGAACGGAATTCACGAGCCCGATCGTGTCGGCACCCTGCCTCGATCGACAGCCCACCAGCACACCGAGTCGCATACGTACTGCCGCACGACTTCGTCGCTTGCCTCATAGGACCAGCCTGCCGAACCCATGCAGGTGGTTCATCGAACCGTCATCGGTCCCAGCCGAAAAGGCCGGCATAGTTCCCGATCACCTTGGCCGGTCACCAGGTCGGCGAATTGCTGAACGAAGGAAGCCGCGGTGAGTCGGTGAAGAAACCCGTGGGTTGGGTTGGCTCCTCATGGCCCGATTGTCTGACCTCACTCGGACGAGTCAAGGGAAAGAGCGCCCTTGACACGACCTCCCTCAGTTCAGGGATGGCCAGGACGAGGAAGCAGGGGAAAAAAAGTCACCAACTGTTCCAGATCCTGCGGGTGACCTGTACGATCACCATGTCGATCTGAGGGTAGATGGGAATTAGATGAGCAATCCGATAAAAGACTTTGGAGAAACAGCTAAGGGACTCGCGCATAATCCACTAGGCGTCATCGCTCTATTCATTGTTCTCGTATACGGCATGGCGGCATTAGTCACGGCCTTTGCGGAATCGCTTTCGCCCGCCGAGCGGATGCCGCTTATATATTTTCTCGTCAGTTTTCCGATTCTGGTACTTGCAGTGTTCACATGGCTGGTCAGCCGCCACAGCGGCAAGCTGTTTTCCCCACGTGACTTTAAGGATGACGCAGCATACATTGCGGCCCTCACCGCGACCGCTTCGCTTGCTGCGGCTTCATCGTCCCGAACCAAAGAACTCACGCCGATCAACATCGAGCAGTTGACAAAAACCGCGAGAACGGCAGCTGCTGTCACAGGTCAGGCGATAGAAGGGGCGTCCTGGCGCAGGCATATCCTGTGGGTAGATGATCGTCCAGACAACAACATACTCGAGCGCAATGCTTTCGAAGCTATGGGGCTGAGTTTTACACTGTGCTTGTCGACTGTTACAGCCCTGTGGGAGCTGCGTCGGCAGAAGTTCGCGGTGATTATTTCCGATATGGGTCGCCGCGAGGGCGCCCAAGAGGGGTACGTCCTTCTAGACCAAATCAGGAACGCAGGCGACCAGACGCCGTACTTCATTTACTCATCTGAATCATCTCCAGAACATCGAATGGAGACCATGGCGCACAAAGGTCAGGGAAACACGGCCATAGCCTCCGAATTATTCGAAATGGTGATGAACGCGATCCTGAAGCGAGAGGACTTCATGACGGTGCATGAGGTCGACTATACGCAGCTGGCCGCAGTGAACTAACGCTGATCTGATCTGGACCTCAGACCGGCGGGCCAGCGACTCTCGTACGCAGATCGTACGCAGCGGCCCCCAGGCATCAGCGATCGCCACCAACGTCCCCGACCATACGGGTACACCACGCACAACCGTCAGCCTAGGTCAGACCGTCATTCCTGCCAGTTCGCCTGCTTCCCAACCATATGGCGCGCGTTCGGCTCCAGTCAGTGGAGCGCCAGCAGAGGGACGAGCCTTGTGGGGCGGATGCGAAGCCGGAGAACATGACTCACCCACTACTTTCCCACTACAAACGCCCGGTGATTCGAGCAAACAACGGCAGACAGGCACGTAGTGACGATCGAAAAACATGCTGGTAGCAGCAGGTTTGGAGGTACGTCAGCGGACAGCCGCAAGGCAACGGAACAACCAAGAGGTTAGGGGTTCGAATCCCTTCGGGCGCACCGAAATCGACCCCGTATCAGTTGATACGGGGTCGATTTTTTCGTGAGATGACCCCGTGTGATCGGACTATTTCCAGGACGGGAGCGGAGGCAGTGGACCGGTCAGGTCGCCGCCGGAGGTGCGGCCGATCAGCCAACCCAAGAGTGCGGTGGCGGGGCCGAGGACGGTGTGGTGGGGGCGGCCTGGGCCTACGGTGGCGATGAAATCGGTGTCGGTCGACTGGATGTCGAAGGTGGGGGTGGCTTCGGGGAGGAGCTTGGCGGAGAGATCGGTGATGGTTTCGGGGAGTAGGCGGGCGACGAAGGCGGCGGGCCAGTCGGCGGGGGTGTAGCCGATGTCGAGGTCCACGTGGTGGATCTCGGTCTCGCGCAGGCGCATCCAGGGGATCTGATCGGCGGTGAGGGTGCCGCCCTGGCGGTTGCGGACCTCGGCCTGCCAATCGGCGGCGGGCATGGTGGTGGCGACGGCCTGCCAGCGATGTGCGGTGGCAGTGAAGTCGGCGTGCTGCACGGTGAGCGGGCGGGGTGCGCCCGCCTCGATGTCGGCATCGCGGACGGCGACGCTCGGGTACTGCGGCATCTCTATGCCGGTGCGGGCCCACAGCAGCAGATTCAGCAGGCTGTCGGCATTGCGCGACATATGGGCCAGCACATGGCCGCGGGTCCACCCCGGTAACAGGGACGGTTCGGCCAGGGCCGCATCGGTGAGCGTGCCGATCGCGGTATCGAAGCGCGCGGTGGAGGCGGCGACCTGATCGAGCAGATCGGTGGGAGTAGCCGTTTCGCTGGTCACAGATTCGAGAGTAGTGCTCCCGACTCCGCCGCATGGGCGATAACGGCGGCGTCGGAACTGCCCTGTGGATAACTGTGCACCTGTGGATAACTGGGCATTTTCGGCCGTCGACACCGGAGCGCCGGAGCGGGCTCGTGTGACGATTCAGTCAGCGATGATCGCGTCCGCCTCGATCTCGACCAGCAGGCCGGGGGCGATCAGCGCGGTGACCTCGTACATGGAGGCCGCGGGGCGGATCGTGCCGAACACCTCGGCATGGGCGGCCGCGACCTCGGGCCAGCGGGCGATATCGGTGACGAAGATGCGCGTGCGCACCACATCACGCGTACTCGCCCCGGCCTGCTCCAGCGCGGTGGCGATGCGGGCCAAGACCTCACGGGTCTGAGCGCCGATGTCGTCGCCGCCGACGGCACCCCCTCCGGCGACGGCGGCCGTGGTGCCACTGACAACGACTTGGTTGCCGACCCGAACCGCCCGCGAATACCCGACGACATCTTCGAAATCGGAGGCTGAGGAAATGTTCACCCGAGTTGTGGTCATGGTTGCCAGAATGGTCCACCGAGCGGTGGAGGACAATTCATTTGCCGGTCGTCTGCTGGTCGGCTCGCGACGGTATGCATGCCAAGTGAACGCACGTCCAGGTCTACGCCTCCTTCCTCTCACCGCCGCTCTGTGTGCCGCAGCCGCTGCTGTGGCCGGCTGCTCATCGCCGGATCCCGATGCCCGCTTCACCGCGGGCAGGGACCAGCCGCTGGTGATCTCGCTCGACGACCTGGTCGCCAAGGCCGGTACCAGCGCGGTGCTCGGGGTCAGCCTCGAGCCGGAGCACGGCAACATCACTCGCCGCGCCGACGGCGCCTACGTTTACACCCCGAGTGCCGGCTACATCGGTCTCGACCAGTTCACGGTCACCACCACCGACGCGGTTCGCCTGTACACCACCGACATTCCGGTGCTCGGCGAGTTCGGCGGCACCACGGTGCAGGGCAGTGGTTTCGGCTCGGCCTGGACCTCGGTGCCGGGTAGCACCGACGAGTTCTACGGACTCACCGACCGCGGCCCGAACGTCGACGGCCCGGCCAAGAATGAAAAGCTGTCGCCGACACCGAATTTCGTGCCGAAGATCGGCCGGTTCAAGTTGGTCGGCAACAGGGCCGTGCTGCAGTCGAGCATCGAGCTGCACAGCGCGTCGGGCGCGCCGTTCAACGGCCAGGTCGACACCTCGGCCAGCACCGGCGAGACCATCAAGGACCTACAGGGCAACATCCTGCCGCCAACCGATCACGGCATCGACCCCGAAGGCCTGGTCGCACTGGCCGACGGCACCTTCTGGATCTCCGACGAATACGGCCCGTTCCTGGTGCATTTCGACGCCAAGGGCACAGAGATCGAGCGGCTCTCGCCCGGCAACGGCCTGCCGAAGGAAATCGCGCTGCGCACTCCCAATCAGGGTATGGAAGGGCTGACCATCACCCCCGACGGCAGCACCCTGGTCGGCATGGTGCAGAGCGCGCTCAACACACCCGGCCTGAGCGGTTCGGCCAAGGAGGTGCCGTTCGCGCGCATCGTGACCGTCGACCTGAAGAGCAAGGCGCAGAAGGAATTCCTGTACCCACTGGAGAACCCGAAGCAGTCCAAGGTCGCGGTCTCGGAGATCACCGCGCTCAGCGCCACCACCTTCCTGGTCGACGAGCGCGACGGCAACCTCGCACCCAAGTCGGACAAGAAGATCTGGACCATCGACATCGCGGGCGCGACCGATGTCGGCCCGCAGTCCGCCGTACCCGGCGCGATCTATGACGCCGAGAAGGGCGGCCTGCTGATCGACGGCAAGCCGCTGGAAACGCTGATCGGTGTCACCCCGACCGCCGATGCCGTCGCCGCGCTGACCAAGGCGGGCGTTACCCCTGTCACGAAGAAGAGCAACCTCGACCTCTCCGCACTGGTCGCCGCGCTCGACGAGAAGGGCAGGTTCTTCGGTCACGACAAGATCGAAGGCATCGCCACCCTCGACGGCGGCAAGACCATCTACATCGCCAACGACAGCGACTTCGGCCTGGCTGCCAGCCAGGGCGAACAGCCCCCATTCGGCTTGAAGCCCAAGACGCTGCCCAACGGCGTGCAGGACACCGGCGAGGTGCTCGCGGTCGACACCACCAAGCTGCCCGCGAAGATCGACGGCTACACGGTGAAGATCACTGTCGAGTAGTCCACTCGCGTGCCTCGATGAGTACCGCGGCGGCCAGGGCGAGTAGCCACAGTGACATGGTGCCGACTTGGATTCGCTGGGCGATGCCGAGTGCGTAGGAGCCGGACAGGTTGTCGGCGACCATCATCCAGATGGTCGCCACCGACCCGAGGATCAGCACGGCGACGCCGAACTCGCGCAGGATTCGCCAGCGGTGGTAGCGGTAGGCGGCGGCGCTGAACGCGAACGCCGCCACCGCGATCGAGGTGACGGCCAGCGTGCTCGTGAGCGCGTGCGGTTGGTGCAGCTGGGGGAACAATCCGCTGTCGCCGCCGCACGTGCTGTCATCGGGGGCGCAGTCGTGGAGCGGCAGCAGGGCGTCGGCGATGGTGGACGCGCCGAAACACAGCAGGGCTGCCCAGCCGATCGTGGTCAACCGGCGGCGCTGGAAAACGAGCAGTCCACCCAGCGCCGCCGGGATCAGCAACAGGCCGGCCACTTTGTCGGCGGTGCCGAACACCTCGCGATAGGGCTTGCCCTCCGCATCGAGTTCACTGAGGAAGTCGTTGACCGGGTCGGTGTCGATCGGCAGCACGAATTCCAGCAGCCAGGACGAGTAGCACAGGCCCGCGATCGCGATCGCGAGGGCGATCGGCAACGAGTAGCCACGGGTGTGCCGTGCGTATTCGGTCACACCGACCATTGTGCGTGTCCGGCCTCCTCCTACCAGGCGCGCGTCGAGAGCGCGGACGTGGTTTCATCGAGGATCAAGGCACGCACAGGTTGCTGTCAGGTTCACCGTGCAGGGTGGTTGGTAACCAACGGAGAGGTCCTCGATGAGCTATGTGATCGCGCTGGCAAGTTTCGCCACGATCCTGGCACTGGCCGTGTCCGGCTTCATCGCGGCGGATGCGTCGCGCGCACGGGTGCGAGTTCGCGCCGAACGCACGCCGCGGCGTCGCTGAAAATCTATAGTAATCGCAGGTCAGCCGGGTTTGGATCGCTCCACCAATGAGGTGATCCGCTCGGCTGCCGTGTGTGGATTCTCGTGCTCCCACACCCGCACGACCTGCCAGCCCGCCGCCGTCAACGCGGCATCGGTGGCCCGATCCCGGGCGACATTGCCTGCCAGCTTGTCGGCCCACCACTGCGCGTTGTTCTTCGGATCGGTCGCGTGATCAGGGCATCGATGCCAGAAACACCCGTCGACATAGACGGCGATGCGCAGCCGGGGAAACACCACATCCGCGCGTCGGCGCTGGCCTTTGACGGGTGGGCGGTCGACGAAGTAGCGCAGGCCCGCGCGGTGTAGTTCTCGGCGTAGTGCGAGCTCGGGTGCAGTATTCGCGCGCCGCTGCTTGGACATTCGCGCGCTTGTCGCCGCGTCGGTCACCGGCCTGCGCGCAGCCGATGAGGTCGGTGGCGACGAGGCGGCCGCCTCGTCGGGTGATTCCCGGTCGGCGGCCCGCCGCGCGCTCATGCCGCCCAGCCGCCCATGCGGTCGAGGTGGTCGCGGACATCGTCGAGGAATCCGGGTGGGAAGCGCAGGTTGCCCATCTCGGTGCGCCGCAGGAATCCTGCCGTGGCGCGGGGGGAGAGCAGGCGAGGCTCGGTGAGGAAGTTCTTCAGGTCCTCGTAGGGCTCGTGGACCGGCCAGGTCGAGAGGGGAACCCGGTGCACCACACCCGCGTGCCCCCATGCTGCGCTCGGCCACGGCTGGCCGGCGGCTATCGGCTCGCCCACGGTCAGCGGATCCGACGGTGCGGCCAGGCGTTCACCGACCCAGTTCGCCATCCGCACACTCACCGCGTTGCCAACCAGTTTCCAGCGATGACCGTGGCGAACGCCTGGCACATCGAGGGCGGGGGCGGTCCAATCGGCGTCGAAGCCCTGTAATCGCTCACCGTCGATGATTCCCGGCGTCACGATCTCACCCGCGGGCAGCCGGACCGCAGGCGGACTGGCGATGCCGAGCCCGGAACCGCCCTTGAGGGTCGGCACCGCGTTCACCGCCCAGCCGAGGCCACGCACGCCTTCGGTCCAGTAGAAACCACACGGATCGCGGTCCGGGTCGCCGTAGTCGCGGGGACCGGCGTCGTCGCCGAACAGCACCTGGCGGGGGTCCTCGGTGCGCGAAGCCAGCATCAGCACACGCTGACGCCGCTGCGGCAAACCGAACGCGCGCCCGTCGACGACCCGGTACGCCCAGGCGTACCCGAGCTCCTCGAGCGCCTCGGTGATGTGGCGCATGGCCGCGCCGCGACCCAGCTGCAGCATGAAGGGGACATTCTCGATCAATAACCACCGCGGCCCACGCTGCCTGCGAACCAGCCGGAACACCTCGTCCACCAGGCCCGATCGACGACCGGTGATGCCCGCGGTGCGCCCGGCCTGCGAGAGATCCTGGCAGGGGAAACCGGCCGCGACGAGCTCGGTGCCCGCGGGTAGCGAGCGCAGCCGGGTGATGTCGCCGTGCAGGTCCGTATCGGGGAAACGAGCGGCGAGCACGCCTTGGGCGCCGGGGTCGATCTCGCACAGCAGCTCCGATGCCCAGCCGTGCTTGCTCAGACCGAGTTCGAGCCCGCCGATCCCGGCGAACAACCCGACCATCCGCATCAACGACCCCTGTGTCTTTGGAGCGCGGGCGCGCTCGCGTTCGCGGCCCATGGTCGGTCCGCTGTTCGGCGGCCGAAATTCGCGCCTGCGCCGCATTGTATCGGGCCACTGAACTGCGGGGCCGACCGCGAACGAGCGCTCCCGAGGGGCGAGTGCTCCGTCGGTTGGCCGTTGGGCTTGCTCGGTGGTGCGGGGGAGAAGGAGCACGGGAGAGGCGTGCGGTATTCGATCGCGGAGGGGGTGGACGCAGGGGTGTCGACGGGAGGAAAATCGGTGGCCGGGGGTGGGGGTGCTCTGGGACTCTTGACGGGCCGAACTTGTCGGACCCAGGTGCGAACATCACCAGGCCTCCGTTGGCGCAAACCCAACCAGCCAACCAGGCATCAAGGGGGAGTTTTGTCTGTCACATCAGAGCTCGCGGCCGCCGAATCGGAGGCCGACAGATCGGAGCGGCCAGCGCCGCGGTCGAGCGGCGGAATGGTGTCGCTGTGGCGATTTCTGCCCTTTCTCCGGCCATATCGGGTTCCACTGTTGCTGGCGAACGCGCTGGCGATCGTCACCTCGAGCACCGCGATCGCGATTCCGCTCGTCATCGCGCGGGTGATCGACGGGCCGATCGCGCGGCGGGATTTCGTCGGTCTGCTGGTGCCGGTAGCGCTGATCTTTCTGCTCGGATCGCTCGAATCGTTCGGCATGTGGGGCAGGCGATGGCTGGTGTCCAAGCCCTCGACGATGTTCGAAATCACTATGCGCGCCAAGCTTTTCACGCAGCTGCAGGCCCTCTCGATCGGCCGCCATGACGGCTGGCAGTCGGGTCAGCTGCTCTCGCGCGCCATCGACGATCTCTCGGTGCTGCGGCGGTTCGTCGCGTTCGCCGGCCCGTTCCTCATCGTCAACGGGGTGATCATGCCCATCGGGCTGATCGCGCTGTTCGCGATGAATTGGCAAGTGGGACTGATCTTCACGGTGACATCCCTGCCGTTGACGCTGTTCTGCGCGCGCTTCGTCCGCCGGTTCGAGGTGGCCTCGCGGCGTTCGCAGGACCAGTCCGGCGACCTGGCCACCATCGCCCAGGAATCCGCGCAGGGCGTGCGGGTGCTCAAGGCGCTGGGTCGTGGCCGGTTCTTCGGATCGCGTTTCACCGCGCTCTCCCGGGAACTGCAGCGCACCGAAATGGAGAAGGTACGTCTCGACGCGACGTTGTGGGCGGCGTTGGTGACCCTGCCGACCGTGTCGATCGCGTTGTCGCTCGGAGTCGGTGGCTACTCGGTGGTGCAAGGGTCGATGACGATGGGCACGCTCGTCGCGAGCATCACGCTGGCCACGTTCCTGCAGTGGCCGATCATCTGGCTCGGTTTCCTGTTATCGGAGCTGTTCGAGGCGCGCACCGCGGCCGACCGCTACTGGGAGATCATCGACACCCCGCTCGACATCGCCGACCCAGCGCACCCGGCGGAACTACCCACCGCGCTACACGGGGAACTGGTCATCGACCGTGTCCGCTTCGCCTACCCGCGATCCGGCGACGGTCCGGAAAACACCGTGCTGGAAGAGATCTCGCTGCGGATTCGGCCGGGGGAGACGGTCGCGCTCGTCGGCGCGACGGGCAGCGGTAAGACCGCGCTGCTCGAGCTGATTCCCCGGCTCTACGACGTCAGCGGCGGCAGCATCACCATCGACGGCGTCGATATCGCCACCCTGCGACTGGCCGAGCTGCGCCGGGTGGTGACGGTGGCCTTCGAGGAGCCGGTGCTGTTCTCGGCCAGCGTGCGCGAGAACGTGGCACTGGGCGACTCGCGCGCCACCGACGCCGATGTGCGTCAGGCGCTCGATATCGCGCAGGCCAGCGAGTTCGTCGACGCGTTGCCGTGGGGACTCGACACCCGCATCGGCGAGCAGGGCATGAGTCTGTCCGGCGGACAGCGTCAACGTCTGGCCCTGGCCAGAGCCGTGCTCACCGGCGACACCGCGGCGAGCGGCCGGATCATGGTCCTCGACGATCCGCTCTCGGCGCTGGACGTGGAAACCGAAGAGCGCGTGCAGGATCGGCTGCGCGCGGTGCTCTCCGGGGCGACCACCCTGCTCGTCGCGCACCGGCCGTCCACCGCCGCGCTGGCCGATCGCGTCGCCCTGCTCGCCGACGGGCGCATCGTCGCCGAGGGCAGCCACGACAAACTGCTGCGCACGAGCAGCCACTACCGCGAACTGATGGGAGGTGAGGCATGAGCACCGAGACCGTGACACCGGAAAAGGCAGTGCCGGAAGAGGAATCCGATCTGGCCGCCGACTGGCGAGGTATCGCCAAAGAAGACGACACCGTCACCGGAACCGGAAACCTGGTGCTGGCCGGGCGATCCCGGCGGTTGCTCCTCGATCTGGTGCGGCCCTACCGCAAGCAGGCGATCGCGACCTTCGTCCTGATCCTGCTCGACAACGCGGCCAAGGTATCGCTGCCGCTGTTCATCGCCTACGGGCTCGACCACGGCATCAGCCAAGGCCGCCAAGGTAATTGGACGCCGATGATCGCGACCGTCGCCGGTTTCGTCGCGGTGACAGTGTTGTCGGGGCTCACCACCTTCGCCTTCCTGCGGGCCTCCGGGTCGCTGAGTCAGCGGGTGCTGTTCGACCTGCGGGTGCGCGCGTTCCGGCACACGCAGCGGTTGAGCGTGTCGTTCCACGAGAAATACACCTCGGGCAAGGTCGTCACCCGGCTCACCAGCGATATCGAAGCCCTACAGGAGCTGCTCGAAGGCGCCCTGAATCAGGCGCTGAGCGCGGTGATCTCGGTGGTGACCATCGCGGCGCTGCTGATCTGGCTCGATCCGCTGCTCGCCTCGATCGTGCTGATCGGGTTCGTGCCGCTGGTGCTGGTGACGCGATGGGCGCAGCGACGTCAGCGGGCGGGCTATCGGCGCACGCGCGGCGCGATCTCGCGCGTTGTCGTGCAGTTCGTCGAATCGATGAGCGGCATGCGCGCGGTGCAGGCATTCCGTCGCGAACACCGCAACGAGGAGGTCCTCGGCGTCGAGGACTCGGCGTACCAGAAGGCGACCACCACCGCGGTCCGAGGGATGGGCGACTACGTCGGGCTGTCCAATTTCATCGGCAAGCTCACCACGGTGATCGTGCTGCTGGTCGGCGCCTGGCAGGTGATGGAGGGCAACCTCGCGATCGGTGTGCTCGCCGCGTACCTGCTCTACCTCGACCAGTTCTACGGTCCGCTCGACGAACTCGCGCAGGTGTTCAACTCCTACCAGTCCGCCGCCGCGGCGCTGGAGAAGATCTCCGGTGTGCTCGAGGAGGAACCGGCCGTCGCCGAACCAGAAAGCCCGGCCACGCTCGACAGCGCGACCGGCGCGGTGCGGATGGACAAGGTCTGGTTCGGCTACAACACCACCCCGGTGCTGCCGGAGTTCGACCTGGCGATCCCGGCCGGACAGGTGGTGGCGCTGGTCGGTGCCACGGGCGCGGGCAAGTCGACGCTGGCCAAACTGCTCACCCGGTTCTACGACCCGAGCGGTGGCGTCATCACGCTCGACGAGGTGGATCTGCGCCACCTGGCCGATACCGAGCTGCGCAGGCACGTTGTGATGGTTACGCAGGAGGCCTACCTGTTCTCCGGCACCATCGCCGACAACATCCGGCTCGGCAGACCCGACGCGACCGACGCCGAGGTCGCCGCGGCCGCGCGTGCGGTGGGTCTGGACGTGTTCGTCGCAGGACTCCCCGACGGGTATGCCACCGACGTGCGGACGCGCGGCGGCAGGCTCTCGGCGGGGCAGCGTCAGCTGGTGGCGTTCGCGCGCGTGTTCCTGGCCGACCCGGCGGTGATCGTGCTCGACGAGGCCACCTCCAGCCTTGATATCCCTGGTGAGCGGCTGGTTCAGCACGCGCTGGAGACACTGCTGCGCGACCGCACGGCCGTGATCATCGCGCACCGCCTGTCCACCGTGGCCATTGCCGACCGGGTGCTGGTCCTCGACGGTGGCCGGATCGTGGAAGACGGCACACCGACCGAGCTGATCGCGGGCCAGGGACGCTTCGCCGGATTGCACGCCGCGTGGCGGGATTCGCTGGTGTGATGCGCCCGTGTTGTGTAGCGGCGGGGCTGGTGTCGCTTACCGTAGAGACGTGACGACCTCAGCCCCGGGCCCGGCCGACGGCCCCACCGAGATCAAGCCGGCCTCCCGGTGGCCTGCGGTACTCACCTGGCGTGCCCACGACAACTCGCGCATGGAATCGGTGCGCGTCACGGTGAACGGCAATCGGATCAGGGCGGCGGGGCGGCTGATCGGAAGTGCCGGCGACGAGCACCCGGCGTTCAGCGCGTCTTACGACCTGGTCACCGATGAAGCGGGCGCCACGCGGCGGCTGTCGCTGCGCACCACCACCGCGGCCGGTGAACGCCACGCCTCGATCTCGCGGGACGAGGAGAACTACTGGCTCGTCGACGCGGGCGGCACCCACGTGCGCTCCACCTTCGGCGGCGCCCTCGACGTCGATGTGGTGCTGAGCCCGTTCTTCAACACCCTGCCGATCCGCCGGTTCAGCCTGCAGCACGCCGTCGGCGACGTCCAGGTCCCGGTCGTCTATGTCCGACTACCCGACCTGCTGGTGCAGGAGGCCGAGCTCACCTACTCGAGCGCGGCCGACGGCATCAACGTCCTCTCCCCGGTCTCGAGCGCCACCTTGACGGTCGACCCGGAAGGTTTCGTGCTCGACTACCCGGGACTGGCCGAACGCGCCTGACAACGTGTCCGGTGTCGTCGTAACCACGCGAACCCGGACGTGCTCGGGCCCCTGGTCCGCTGTAACCCAGGGGCAGCACCGAGCGGTTCGCCGAACACCCGGAACGTTTCGAGCTTCACAATGAGCGAAGAACTCCACCGTTCGCACCCGCGCGATGAAGTTCGCCCAGCCAGTCGCCAGCGCCGGGCGTGATGCCGGTGATGTCCCAGGTCGTGCGGTCGTCGTAGGCGGTACGACCGCGGAAACCCGTCTCGACAAGTTCGCCGAGGTGACCATCCGAACGCAGGACATCGCGGGCAGTGACCAGTGTCTCGATGGCCTCGTCGAGCACCCGTCCCAGCGCGGCCGCGTTCGGTTCGCAGATGGCGCGTACGAGGTCGGGGGCGGTGCCCGCGACGCGGGTTCCGTCGCGGAACGAACCCGCCGCCAGACCGAGCGCCAGCTTCCCGCCCACGGCCCCGGACGCTGCCAGCGCTTCGGCCAGCACGTGCGGCAGATGCGAGATCCGCGCGACGGCTTGATCGTGTTCCTCGGCGAGCACCGGAACCACCACCGACCCACAGTCCAACGCGAGCCGCGCCACCCGCGACCACGGCTCTACCCGCGTGCCCTCGTCCACCCCGACGGCCCACACCGCATCCCGGAACAGCTCGGAATCGGTTGCGGACCAGCCGGATTCGGCTGTCCCAGCCATCGGATGCCCACCCACGTACAAAGCTTCGAGACCGTGCTTTCGTACCGCGTCGAGCACCGGGCCCTTCACGCTCACCACATCGGTCAGCGGGCACCCCGGCGCAAGCGCGGCGATGTCGGCCAGCAGGTATTCGACGGCGGGCATCGGCACCGCGATCACCAGCAGCGCGTCCACTTCGGCAGCCCGGACCAGCACCGCGGACAGGTCGCCGGACACTTCGAATCCGTCGTGACACGCCGCGCCGACCCCGGATTCGGAGCGGTTGTAGCCGAACGCCCGGTACCCCGATGCGACGGCGGCGCGCAGCAGTGAACCGCCGATAAGGCCGGTCCCGAGGACGCAAACAGCCCCACGCTCGTCGATGCTCATCGGAACAGATTGGCACACGAGTTCATCATTAGGGGTGGGACAGACTACCGTTTGGTCCATGGCAGCACAGCGCTCGGGCACGAACAGGGCGACGTCGGATGATGACTTCGACGTCGAAGGGTTCGCAGTGGCCGTGGTCCGCGAGGAAGGCACATGGCGGGTCAGCCCGCTCAGTTCCGAAGCTCTGCACGATCTGTCGGCCGCCGAGACCGAACTGAAGGCTTTGCGCAGCTCAGGTGCGGTGTTCGGCTTGATCGACGTCGATGACGAATTCTTCATCGTGTTGCGTCCCGCGCCGAGCGGCACCCGCCTGCTCGTCTCCGACGCCACCGCGGCGATCGACTACGACATCGCCGCCGACGTTCTCGACGCGCTCAATGTCGAGATCCCCGACATCGACCCCGACGACCTCGACGACGTCGAACCATGGGAAGAGGGCGACCTGGGCGTCCTGGCCGACCTCGGTCTCGGCGAACCGGTGCTCAGTGTGATTCTCGCGGACACCGATCTCTACCCCGACGAGCAGCTCAGCGCGATCGCCGAGAGCCTCGGTTTCGCCGACGAGTTCGCCGCGGTCCTGGACAAAATGCCGAGGTGACCGACGAAGAGATGATGCGGGCCGCCCTGGCGGCCGCAGCCGACGCCGACCCGCGCGATGTGCCGGTCGGCGCCGTCGTCTTCGACGCAAATGGGCGCGAACTCGCCCGCGCGACCAATGCCAGGGAAGCCCTCGGCGACCCGACCGCCCATGCCGAAGTGCTGGCTCTGCGTGCGGCCGCCGCTGTCCACGGCGACGGCTGGCGCCTCGAAGGCGCGACCCTGGCCGTCACCCTCGAACCGTGCACCATGTGCGCGGGCGCGTTGGTACTTGCCCGTGTCGGCAAGGTCGTCTTCGGCGCGTGGGAACCCAAAACCGGTGCCGTCGGCTCGCTCTGGGACGTGGTCCGCGACCGCCGCCTCAACCACCGGCCCGAAGTCCGCGGCGGCATCCTCGAATCCGACTGCGTAGCCCTCCTCGATACCTTCTTCAAAAACCAACGCTGACCACCCGATTTAACAATCTCCCCACCACTCCGGTACCGTAGTCGGCGGTGGCGTGTCCGAGCGGCCTAAGGAGCACGCCTCGAAAGCGTGTGAGGGGTAACCCCCCTCCGAGGGTTCAAATCCCTCCGCCACCGCCAAGAGCCCCTCACTTGTTCACGCAGGTGGGGGGCTTTTTCTTGTCCGGAAGGTGCGGCGGTAGGACGATGGCGAGGTTCGCACCGCTCGCGTGAAATGGTGGCGGAAGGTGACCGGGGTGGCGAAACCGGCCGCGGTCGCGATCTCCTCGATCGGTGCGTCGCCGGTCTCCAGCATCGCCAGTGCTGCCTGAATCCGCTGGGCGATCAGCCATTTGCTCGGGGTCGCACCGGTTTCCCGGACGAAATGGCGCAGGTAGGTGCGCGGTGACAGGCCTGCCACCCTGGCGAGATCGGGAATGCCGATCGGGTCGGCCAGGTGTTCGAGTGCCCAGGAAAGGCTGCGGGCGATGGGGGCGTCGAGGGGTTCCGGGGGCATGGGGGATTCGATGTACTGAGCTTGGCCGCCCGCGCGGTGGGGCTGGATGACGAGGCGGCGGGCAACGGCGTTGGCCACGGACGCGCCCAGGTCGTTGCGGACCAGGTGCAGTGCCAGGTCCAGGCCTGCGGCGCAGCCCGCGCTGGTGAGGATGTCGCCTTCGTCGGTGTAGAGGGGTTCGGGGTCGACCTCGACCAAGGGGTAGCGCTCGCGCAGCAGGTCGGCGTATCGCCAGTGCGTGGTGGCACGGCGGCCGTCGAGCAGACCCGCGGCGGCGAGGGCGAACGCACCCGAGCAGATCGACACGATCCGGGAGCCGTTGCTGTGCGCCCGGCGAAGGGCGGCGATCAATTCCGGCGAGGTCTTTGCGCGGGGGTCGGCGACGCTCGGGACGACGACCGTATCGGCGGCGGCGAACTCCGCGAGACCATACGGGCTGGTCAGGGTCGCGCCGCCGATCACGCGGATGGGGTCGGGGGTTTCGGTGCAGATCTTCAGCTCGTACCAGGGCTGCTCGATATCGGGCCAGGTCAGACCGAAGACCTCGACGACGATGCCGGTTTCGAACGCCGTCATCCCGTCGTAGGCCAGCACCGATACTGAGCTCATGTCTAAATCTTAGCGATAGTCGTCATCTACGCCACTTCTCCCGATGGCGCGGAAGTCGGAGCATGAAGATATGTTGAAGCAACTGAAGGACTTCGCCATCGGAATCCACACCGCGAACGCGATCAGGCACGGCATCCGCCCGTCTACCGCGGCTCGGCCCGAAAGCCGGAAGCCACAGTGTGGGGGAGCGCGGATCACCCGGTAGCGGCAAGATCTGTCGTCGGGTATTCACCTCGTCCGACCTGCGGTGTATTCCTCGCGTAATAGACTGGGTTACACCGAATCCGGGAAGGAACGATGATTATGCGCGGGCGACAGCCGCCACCCGCGAAGTCCGGGATCGGGCTCGGGGGAAAACTTCTGGTTCTCGTCGTGCTCGGCTGGGTCGCCGTCGGGCTGCTCGCGGCCGGTCAGCGGCACCACTTCGCTCACCTGCCCAAGGAATGCTCGGACTGGGCGACCATCGCGGTCACCGCCGCGGCGGGACCCGCGAACTACATCGGGTTGAATCCGCGGGTCACGGAATGCCAAGTGCCACAACCGAGTCAATAGCGAAATAGCCGGGGAATCAGGGTTCCCCGGCCATCGGTGCTCAGACTTGCGCTGGGGCGAGCGCCCGCCGTTCGGCCTGGATCTCGCGCACCCGCGAGCCCTCGATGTCGATATCGGGCACGATCCGGTCCAGCCACTTCGGCATCCACCACGCCCATTTACCCAGCAGCACAAGCAGAGCGGGGATGAGCACCATCCGGACCACGAACGCGTCCAAGGCCACGCCGGCCGCCAGGGCGAAGCCCATCGACTTGGCGGTGACGTCGGATTCCAGCAGGAACGAACCGAACACCGAGATCATGATGATCGCCGCCGAGGTCACCACGCGCGCACCGTGGTGATAGCCGTTGATCACGGCATCGGTGGGATCGGCGCCGTGCACGTATTCCTCGCGCATGCGGGTCACCAGGAACACCTGGTAGTCCATCGCCAAGCCGAATACCAAGCCGATCAACATGATCGGTAGGAAGCTGACCAGCGGATGTGGATCCTGGATCAGCCCGAGTTTGCCTTCCTGGAAGATCAGCACGGTCGCGCCGAAGGTGGCCGCCATCGACAACAGGAAGCCGAGGGCGGCGGTGAGCGGGACCAGGATCGAGCGGAACACCAGGATCAGCAGGATGAACGCCGCGCCTGCCACGATCGCCATGTACGGCACGATCTTGCTCAACAGCACGTGGTCGATATCGGCGTAGATCGCGGTGGTTCCGGTGATGCCGTAAGACATTTGGTACTGCTCGTGCAGATCGGATTCCGCATCGCGCGCCGACTGCACCAGATCCTTCGTCGACTGCGCGTTGGGTCCGGTCTTGGGGATGCCGTTGATCAGCGCGCCCGCCCCGTCCTTGCTCATCTGCGGCTCGGTGACCAGATCCATATCGGGGTAGGACTGCAGCTTGTCGCGCAAGGCATTCAGCGCCGCCGGACGCTGGTCGGCGGGGGTATCGCTGAGGTCGACGGCCACCTGGAGCACCCCGTTGCTGCCCTCACCGAAGCCTTCGGTGCGCAGGTCGTAGGCCTTACGGACAGTGGTCGACTTGGGCAGGCTGTCCTCGCCTGGCAGGCCGAGGTTCAGGTTCAGCGCCGGTGCGGCGAGCAGGCCGAGCACCACAATGGCCAGCAGCATCGTGATCGAGGGGAATTTGGCGATCGCCCTGGCCACGCGGGTGCCGTTGGTGACGACACTGTCGTCCTCGGGATCGTGCTGGGCGATCAGCGGCAGCTTCGGCTTGAACAGCGCCTTGCCGAAGGCACCGAGCAACGCGGGCATCAGCGTGATGGCGGTGAGCACGGCGAACGCGGCCGCGATGGCACCACCCAGACCCATGAACGTCAGGAATCTGACCCCGACGATGCTGAGCCCGACGAGCGCGATGATGACGGTGAGCCCGGCGAACACCACCGCCGAGCCCGCCGTCCCCAACGCGGTACCGGCCGCTTCCTCGGCTGAATCCTGCACCGCCAGCTCATGTTTGTAGCGCGAGACGATGAACAGCGCGTAGTCGATCGAGAGCGCGATGCCGATCATCGAGGCCAGGAAGGTGGTGAAGCTCGGCACCGACAGCACCGAGGTCGACAGGAAGATCAGCGAAGTCGCCGCGCCGAGTCCGACGATCGCGGTGATGATCGGCACGAACGCGGCGACGATCGCGCCGAACGCCACAATCATCACCACCAATGCCACAGCCATACCGATCATCTCGGACTTGCCGCTCGGCATCTGTTGTTCCATCGCGATAGTGCCGCTGATCTCGACCGTCAGCCCGGCCGCGCGGGCGGTGTCGCCCGCGTTGTAGGCGGCCTCGCGTTCGGTGGCGGTGATCTCGGCGAAGTCCGTGATCGTGAACGGGACGCTGAAGAACGCGACGGTGCCGGGTGCGGTCTTGTTCAGCACGTTCAGTGGCGCGCCGCTGCAGGTCGACGGGTCGGGTTGCCCGGTGAGGCAGCCCATTTCGTCGGTAGCGGTGATCGGATTCACGATCGGCTCGGCATGGTCGACGATGTCGAGTCGGTCGAGCTCGCCGATCAGTTCGTCGATCGCGGCCCGGTTGGCCGGGTCGGTGAGTTTCTGGCCCGCGGGCGCTCCCACGACATATGTGCCGGTCACCGCGTCGAACGCGAACGCCTCTGACATCCCGGGGAAGTGCTTGTCGAGGATTTCGGTGGCCCGCTCCGAGGGCAGGTTCGGCATGCTGAAGTCATCGGTCATCGGCTTCTGCAACGAGGAACCCAGCCCCGCGAGCACCATGAAGAACAGCAACCAGACGGGCAGCACAATCCATTTGCGGCGAAAGGCCAGCTTGCCCCACCGATAGAGATAGATGGACACGGTTCTTCTCCTCGTTGATCGGTGCAGAGCGCGGATCGGAGGTGTAGCCGGTCGAACTAGCCCTGAGTCTGCTGCCCAGCAACCTCGATATCAAGCACCTCCTCCAGCGCGGATGCCGAAACAACGCGGCCCCGCAATCCAGTAGCGGATTGCGGGGCCGTGTGGTCTAGTCGCGGATCAGCCGACCGAAACCGGGTGTTTCACCGTTTCGGTGGTCTCGGCGCGCAGCTGCTCGAGCTTCGCACCCTCGACGTCGATATCGGGCACGATCCGGTCGAGCCACTTCGGCATCCACCACGCCCACTTGCCCATGATCACCAGCAGTGCGGGGACAACGACCATGCGGACGATGAACGCGTCGATCGCCACACCGGCGGCCAGCGCGAAACCGAACGACTTGGCGGTGACGTCGGTTTCCAGGATGAAGGAACCGAACACCGAGATCATGATGATCGCGGCCGAGGTCACCACGCGGGCGCCGTGGTGGTAGCCGGAGACCATCGCGTCCTTGGGCGATTTACCGTGCACGAATTCCTCGCGCATGCGGGTCACCAGGAACACCTGGTAGTCCATCGCCAAGCCGAATACCAAGCCGATCAACATGATCGGCATGAAGCTGACCAGTGGCTGCGGATCCTCGATCAGGCCGAACGCGCCCTCCTGGAAGATCAGCACGGTCGCACCGAAGGTGGCACCCATCGACAACAGGAAGCCGAGCGCCGCGGTGAGCGGGACCAGAATCGAGCGGAACACCAGGATCAGCAGGATGAACGCGGCACCGGCCACGATCGCCAGATACGGCAGGATCTTGCTGAGCAGCACATGGTCGACATCGGCGTAGATGGCGGTGGTGCCGGTGATGCCGTACGCCATGCCGTACTGCGCGTTCAGATCCGCTTCCGCGCCACGTGCCTCGGCGACCAGATCCTTGGTGTCCTGGTTGTTCGGACCGGACTTCGGGACACCGTTGAGCATGGCGCCCTGTTTGTCCTTGCTCCAGACCGGCTCGGTGACGTAATCCATGCCTTCGTAGGACTCGAGCTTGGTACGCAGCGCACCGACCGCGGCCTCACGCTCGGCCTCGGGCGTCGCACTCAAGTCGGCGGCGACCATGAGCACACCGTTGCTGCCTTCGCCGAAGCCTTCGGTCCGCAGGTCGTAGGCCTTACGGATGGTGGAGGTCTGCGGCATGCTGTCGTCACCGGGCAGGCCGAGGTTCAGACCGGCGGCGGGCGCGGCGAGCGCACCGAGCACGACCACCGACAGGACCAGCGCGACCCACGGGGCCTTGGCGATCAGCTTGGCGAAACGCTGACCGTTGGTGACCGAGCTTTCGTCCTCGGGATCGTGCTGCGCCACGATCGGCAGCTTCGGCTTGAACAGCGACTTGCCGAAGGCGCCCATCAGCGCCGGCATCAGGGTGACGGCGGTGAGCACGGCGAACGCGGCGGCGATGGCGCCACCCAGACCCATGAAGGTCAGGAACTCCACGCCGACGATGCCGAGCGCGCCGAGCGCGATGATGACGGTGAGACCGGCGAACACCACGGCCGAACCGGCGGTACCGAGCGCGGTGCCCGCGGCTTCTTCGGCCGAATCACGCACGGCCAGTTCGTGTTTGTACCGGGAGACGATGAACAGCGCGTAGTCGATCGAGAGCGCGATACCGATCATCGAGGCCAGGAAGGTGGTGAAGCCGGGCACCTCCATCACCGAGGTACCGAGCATGATCAGCGAGGTCGCGGCGCCGAGGCCGACGATGGCGGTGATGATGGGCACGACCGCGGCGACGATGGCGCCGAAGGCCACCACCATCACGATCAGCGCGACACCCATGCCGATCAGTTCGGACTTGCCGCTCGGCTGTTCCTGCTTCATCGCGATCGAGCCGCTGAGCTCGACGGTCAGCCCGGAGTTACGGGCTTCGGCGCCTGCCTCGAAGGCGGCATCGCGGTCGGCGTCGGTCACATCGGTGACCGCCTTGATGGTGAACGGGACGCTGAGCACGCCGACGGTGTCGGGTGCGGTCTCGTTCAGCACATTGAGCGGGGCGGACGAGCACTTCGACGGGTCCGGGCTGGCGAGGCAGCCCATCTCCTCGGTGGCCGCGACCGGGCTCATCAGCTTCTTCTCGTGATCGACGATCGACAGGTCGCCGAGCCTGGCGATGAACGCGTCGATCGCGGCCCGGTTGGCCGGGTCGGTGAGCTTCTGGCCCTCCGGCGCGCCGATCACGTAGGTGCCGGTGACGGCATCCATCGAGAACTGCGCCGACATGCCTTCGAAGTGCTTGTCGAGGATTTCGTTGGCGCGGGCCGACGGGAGCTCGGGCATGCTGAAGTCGTTGGACATCGGCTTGCTCAGGGTGGCGCCGAGGCCGCCGAGCAGCACGAACAGCAGTAGCCAGACCGGCAAGACGATCCACTTACGGCGGAAAGCGAACTTTCCCCATCTGTACAGGTATACGGACACGCGGGTGCTCCTAGCGCGAAGAACGGGTGGGTGGCATGGCTCGTAGACAGCACTCGCGGGCCACCCCTGCGGGACCCGCCTCCACAACATCGTTTTCTGCCTACCGTGCGGTAGGTAGACTACCTAGTGGATAAGTGGAGGAGCAACCTCAATTTTAGGGGCTCCGGATACGTCATGCCGAATCATGGGAGGATTGCCGCCATGCCCGCCCGACACATCGCCGACACCGTCACCGCAGGTGGAGGCACTAAACAGGCGATCCGCGACGCCGCGGTCGCGCTGTTCGCCGCCAAGGGTTTCGAACAGACGAGCCTGCGCGAGGTGGCGGATGTGGTGGGAATCACGAAGGCCTCGCTCTATTACCACTATGCGTCGAAGCTCGATCTGCTCCTCGCGATCATCGATCCGATCATCGATCACATGCGCGACATCGTCGAGGACATCGACGCCGTCCCCTACAACGACGAGGGTATCCGCGCGGTCCTGCGCACCTATCTGCGCGGCATGATCCGCCACCGCGACGCGGGCGCGCTCTGCGTGCGCGACACCGCGGCTATCGTCAACGCCATCGCCGACCGCTACCCCGATCTGATGGAACCCACCCGTGAACTGCGGCTGTGGCTTTCCGGACCCGACCCCACCCAGGGCTCGACCCTGCGCGCCGCCGCGGCCATCGAGGTGCTCGGGGTGGCGCTGCTGTCCTCGGAGCTGGCACCGGACGCCACCGACGAGGTGGTCGAGAAGACTCTCCTCGACGCGGCGACCTGCGTACTGACCGGCTGCGTCAATTCGGCATGAGCGGACGGCCTGCGTGGTGACGCTTCGCGACCGCCTCCAGCCGCTGACCGCTCCTGCCGGGGGCACCGCGTAAGTTCGACACCGTGCATATCACCGCCAGGGTCGATTACGCGGTGCGAACGCTGCTCGAGCTCGCCGCGGCCGACGGAGTCGTCAAGTCCGAGGCCATCGCCGCCGCCGCACAGATCCCACCGAAGGTGCTCGAGACAGTGCTTGCCGAACTGCGTCGCGCCGAGCTCGTACTGAGCAGGCGCGGGCCCGACGGCGGGTATCGCCTCGGCAGGCCCGCGACGGAGATCTCGGTGGCCGATGTGATCCGCGCGGTGGAGTCGCCGTTGGCGTCGGTGCGTGGGCAGCGGCCGGAGGATGTGCGGTATCCCGGTGCGGCGGAACCGTTGCAGCAGGTGTGGATCGCGCTGCGGGTCAATATCCGGGCGGTGCTGGAGAATGTCTTCATCGCCGATATCGCTGCCGACCGACTGCCCGCTTTCATCGGTGAGCTGGTCGCCGACCCTGGCGCCTGGGCGCGTCGAGAGCCGCGCACACCGGCCGGCGCCTGAGTTATCCACAGGCTGAGAGTTATCCACAGGGTGGGTAAAAGTGCTCGGCGCTGGTCACCCGCGCGCTGTAGCCTTCGACCATCATGTTGATCACCCTGCTGCGGACCTACCTGGCCCCGTACCGCGCCCAGCTGGCGGGTGTCCTCGTACTCCAGCTGATCTCGGTTATCGCGATGCTCTACCTGCCCAGTCTCAATGCCGACCTGATCGACGACGGTGTCACCAAGGGTGACATCGGTTTCATCTGGACCACCGGTCTGTGGATGCTCGCGGTGAGCTGCGTGCAGATCGTGGCCTCGGCCGCGTCGGTGTACTTCGGCGCGCAGGCGGCGATGGGTGCTGGCCGGGATATGCGCGGTGGCGTGCTGCACCGGGTGGAGACGTTCTCGGCCAGGGAGGTCGGGATGTTCGGGGCCCCGTCGCTGATCACCCGCTCGACCAACGACATCCAGCAGGTCCAGCTGCTCATCGTGATGTCGGTGACAATCCTGGTGATGGCGCCGATCATGTGCGTCGGCGGCGTCATCATGGCGGTGCGTGAGGATCTCGGGCTCTCGTGGTTGCTGCTGATCGCGGTGCCCGCCCTTGCTATCTCCATGGGCACGATCGTGGCCAGGATGGTGCCGGGGTTCCGGCAGATGCAGGAACGCATCGACGGGGTCAACCGGGTGTTGCGCGAGCAGATCACCGGCATCAGGGTGGTACGCGCGTTCGTGCGGGAGCGGCAGGAGATCTGGCGCTTCGGGATGGCCAACACCGCGCTCACCGACGCTTCGCTGCGCGTCGGCAAGTTGATGGCGCTGATGTTCCCGACCGTGATGTTGATCAGCAATCTGACCGCCGTCGGGGTGATCTGGTTCGGCGGTCACCATGTAGACAACGGCACGATGCAGATCGGCTCGCTCACCGCGATGCTGTCCTATGTCATGCAGATCCTGATGGCCGTCATGATGGCCTCGTTCCTGGCGATGATGGCCCCGCGCGCGGCCGTCTCCGCCGATCGGATCGGCGCGGTGCTCGAGACCGAGTCCTCGGTCCGCCCACCGCGGCTGCCCCAGCAGTTCAAGGGCGACCCGGCCACGGTCGACATGCAGTTCGCGGAATTCGCCTTCCCCGGCGCGGAGAAGCCGGTGCTGCGCGGCATCCGATTCCAGGTCACGCCCGGCACCACCACCGCCGTCGTCGGTTCGACCGGCGCGGGCAAGACCACGCTGATCAACCTGATCCCGCGCCTGATCGACGTCACCGATGGCGCGGTCTATCTCGGCGGCACCGACGTGCGCCACCTCGACCTCGAACTGCTGCGCAGTGGGATCGGATTGGTGCCGCAGAAGGCCTATCTGTTCTCCGGCACCGTCGCCACCAACCTGCGCTACGGCAAGCCCGAGGCCACCGACGAAGAACTCTGGCACGCGCTCGAGGTCGCCCAGGCGGCCGATTTCGTGCGTGAGATGCCGCAGGGGCTCGACACCCCGGTCGCCCAGGGCGGCACCACGGTGTCCGGCGGTCAGCGCCAGCGGCTGTGCATCGCCCGCGCCTTGGTGCGCAAGCCGCGCATCTACCTGTTCGACGATTCGTTCTCCGCGCTCGATGTCGCCACCGACGCCCGGCTGCGCGCCGCGCTGAAGCCAGAGACCGCCGACGCGTCGGTGATCATCGTGGCCCAGCGGATCCAGACCATTCGCGATGCCGACCAGATCGTCGTCCTCGAAGACGGCGCGATGGCGGGCATCGGCACCCATGACCAATTGATGCAGCGCTGCTCGGAGTACCGCGAGATCGTCGAGTCCCAGCTGAGCGTGGAGGAAGCCCGATGAGGCCAGGTGGACCCGTACCCGGAGCTCCGGGTACGAAGGCCAAGTCGTTCCGTCCGTCGCTGAAGCGACTGGTGAGCAGGCTGGCTCCCGAGAAGTTCACCGTCGGCGCGATCATCGCGCTGGTGATCACCTCCGTGGTGCTCAATACACTCGGCCCGTATCTGCTCGGCAAGGCGACGAACCTGGTGTTCGACGGTTTCGTCGGCAAGCAACTCGAACCCGGCCTCACCAAGGACCAGACCGTCGAGCTGCTGCGCAGGCAGGGCGAGAACACCCGCGCCGACATGCTCTCGGCGATGAACGTCATCCCCGGTACCGGCATCGACTTCGACGCCGTCGGCCGCGTGCTGATGCTCGTACTCGCGCTGTATGTGGCCGCGTCGGTATTCGGCTGGCTGCAGGGCTATCTGCTCAATATCGCCATCAACCGGACCGTGAAGCGGCTGCGCGACGAGGTGGAGCAGAAGCTACACCGGCTGCCGCTGCGCTACTTCGACACCTCGCCGCGCGGTGACGTGCTCAGCCGCGTCACCAACGACGTCGACAATGTCTCGCAGAGCTTGCAGCAGACGATGAGTCAGCTGCTGGTCTCGCTGTTCTCCGTGATCGGCATCCTGATCATGATGTTCTGGATCTCGCCGCTGCTGGCACTGATCGCGCTGCTCACCGTGCCCGCCGCGATCGTGGTCACCGCGCAGATCGCCAAGCGATCCAAGCCGCACTTCGTCAACCAGTGGAAATACACCGGCGAAGTGAACTCCTCGGTGGAAGAGGCCTACACCGGCCACGAGATCATCACCGCGTTCGGCCGCGGCCGCGAGGTCGGCGAGGAATTCGACCAGCGCAATCAGAAGCTCTACGACGCGAGCTTCCAGGCACAGTTCATCTCCGGCCTGATCATGCCGGCCATCATGTTCCTCGGAAACGTGAACTTCGTGTTCATCGCGCTGGTCGGCGGGCTGCGCGTGGCCACCGGCAACCTGTCGCTCGGCGAGGTGCAGGCGTTCATCCAGTACTCGCGCCAGTTCAGTCAGCCGCTCACCCAGATCGGTGCGATGGCGAACCTGCTGCAGTCCGGTGTCGCCTCCGCGGAACGGATCTTCGAGATCCTCGATGCCGAGGAGCAGAGTCCCGATCCGCTGGTGGAGAACCCCCGCCCAGTGGATCGTGGGCGGGTGGAATTCGAGGCGGTGTCCTTCGGTTACGACCCGGAAACGCCTGTCATCGAACGGCTTTCGCTGGTCGCCGATCCCGGCCACGTGGTCGCCATCGTCGGCCCGACCGGCGCGGGCAAGACCACGCTGGTGAACCTGCTGATGCGCTTCTACGAACTCGACGCGGGCACCATCGCGATCGACGACGTCGACATCACCACCATCACCCGCGACCACCTGCGTTCGCGCATCGGCATGGTGTTGCAGGACACCTGGCTGTTCAAGGGCACCATCCGCGAGAACATCGCCTACGGCAACCCGACGGCATCGGAAGCCGACATCCTGGCCGCGGCCCGCGCTGCCTACGTCGACCGGTTCGTGCACTCGCTGCCCAACGGCTACGACACGGTCATCGATGAAGAGGGTGGCGGGGTGAGCGCGGGCGAGAAGCAGCTGATCACGATCGCCCGCGCGTTCCTGGCCAAGCCGTCGATCCTGATCCTGGACGAGGCGACCAGCTCGGTCGATACCCGCACCGAGTCGCTGGTCCAGCACGCCACCGCGGCCCTGCGCCGCGATCGCACCAGTTTCGTGATCGCGCATCGGCTCTCGACGATTCGTGACGCGGATCTGATCGTGGTGATGGACAAGGGGCGCATCGTCGAACACGGCACCCACGAGCGGCTGCTCGCTGAGCGCGGACCGTATTACAACCTGTACAACGCCCAGTTCGCGGCGGCTCAATAAGTCCGCGGTCTGGCCTACCGCAACGCGTACAACGCCCAGTTCAGACGCATCATTGCCACCCTGGCACGATGGGGCGGTGGCCGATAGCAGCGAGTTCTCCTTCGAAGTAGGCACCCGTCTGGACGGGGGCCGACATGGCCGGACCGGGGTGATCTCCACCCCGCACGGTGAGATCGCCACGCCCGCTTTCATTCCGGTGGGGACGAAGGCGTCGGTGAAGGCTGTGTTGCCGGAGACGATGAAGGAGATCGGGGCACAGGCGCTGCTGGCCAACGCCTATCACCTGTACTTGCAGCCCGGCGCCGATGTCGTCGATGAGGCGGGTGGACTCGGCAAGTTCATGAACTGGCCGGGGCCGACCTTCACCGACAGCGGTGGGTTCCAGGTGATGTCGCTGGGGGTCGGGTTC
Source organism: Nocardia sp. NPDC059195 (assembly GCF_042754695.1). Taxonomy (NCBI): domain Bacteria; kingdom Bacillati; phylum Actinomycetota; class Actinomycetes; order Mycobacteriales; family Nocardiaceae; genus Nocardia; species Nocardia sp. NPDC059195. The sequence continues at coordinate 284,266 of NZ_JBHZBG010000005.1, forward strand.
AAGAAGGTCCTTGCTATGGAGGCCGTGGATATCCGGTCCGACCAGGTGATCGCGGCGGGCAAGGAGCGGCTGGCCACCGTCGACGACGACGGGGTCACCTTCCGCTCACACCTGGACGGTTCGAAGCATCGCTTCACGCCCGAGGTGTCGATGGGGATTCAGCACGAGTTGGGGGCCGACATCCTGTTCGCCTTCGACGAGCTGACCACGTTGATGAATACCCGTGGCTATCAAGAGAAGTCGCTACAGCGGACGCACGAGTGGGCGCAGCGTTGTATCGACGAACACGAACGGCTCACCGCTGTACGCAGCCATCGGCCCTATCAGGCGTTGTTCGCGGTGATTCAGGGTGCGCAGTACGAAGACCTGCGGCGCAAGGCTTGTCGTGAGCTGGAATCGATTCGCGGTAGTGGCGGAACGGAATTCGACGGGTACGGGATCGGCGGGGCGCTCGAGAAGCACAACCTCGGCACCATCGTCGGTTGGTGCTGCGACGAACTGCCCGAGGCGAAACCGCGGCACATGCTGGGGATCAGCGAGCCCGAGGACATGTTCACCGCTATCGAGAACGGCGCCGACACGTTCGACTGCGTCAATCCGTCTCGGGTGGCGCGCAATGCGGCGATCTATGTCGACGAGGGGCGGTTCAACATCAACACCGCTCGGTTCCGTCGGGACTTCAGGCCGATCGACGAGGAGTGCGATTGCTACACCTGCGCTCACTACACCCGCGCGTACCTGCATCATCTGTTCAAGGCCAAGGAGATGTTGTCGGCGACGTTGTGCACGATTCACAACGAGCGGTTCACGATTCGGTTGGTTGATCGGATCAGGGGGAGTATCGAAGGTGGGTACTTCGATGAGTTCAAGAAGGAGTTCATGGGGCAGTGGCGGGGGCGGATCAAGGTGCCGGGGGAGTAGGAAAGCTGAGTTCGCCGGGCCCTCCGGATAGGGGGCTGCCCTACCCGGGAGGCTGACGGCTAGTCGTGCAGCGCGTCGACCTTTGCTGGGGCGTAGGTCGGTTCGGTCTTCTTGAGGATCGCGATGACGCGGTAGGTGATCGGCATGACGAGCACCTCGCACAAGGTTTTCCACACGAAGCCGACGATGACGTAGTTGATGAACGACTGCCAGGTGTTGATGCCGATGGCGGTGGCGGCGATCGAGCAGAAGATCAGGGTGTCGGCGAACTCACCGACGACGGTGGAGCCGATCAGGCGGGCCCACAGGTGCTTTTCCTTGGTGCGTTCCTTGATCAGCACCAGGGTGGCCGAGTTCAGCAGCTGGCCGACGAAGTAGCCGGCGAGGCCTGCGAGCACCAGCTGGGGGGTGGTGCCGATGACGGTGCGGAAGGCGTCCTGGTTTTCGTAGAACCCGGCGGCGGGGAGCTGGATGGCCACGTAGAAGCAGGCGACGGTCAACAGCAGTGCGCCGAAACCGGTGTAGATGGCGTGGCGGGTGGCGCGGAAGCCGTAGACCTCGCTGAGCACGTCGCCGAGGATGTAGGCCAGCGGGAACAGGAAGAAGGCGCCGTCGGTCGCGATCGGCAGGATCTGGATCGGGCCGAGCATCACCGAACTATCGGTGAAGAACTCCACGCCCTTGGTGGCGCAGATATTGGAGATGATCAGCGTCGCGGTGAACACGGCGACGATTACCGGATAGAACCCCCGCGCAACCTGGGCGAATGCCGCATGGTCCGGCGCGGGGTGTCCAGATTCAGCTGGTTTGTCGAGCGAATTCGTATCAGTCACGCCCCCCATTCTCCCAACCAATACCCCGCCCAACACCCGGACCCGGTAAACCCGATATGTCCCTACCCGGAGGGGCCCGCCCCGATCTGGACTGAGTGGAGGGTGCGACGAAGGAGTACCCGGAGGGAGGGAAGATCGGGGGCCCGAAGGGCCCCGACTCGAGCGCGTCAGCGCTCCAATAGACACAGCAAGGTCTACCACCCCGGACCCGGTGAACCTGAAGTGTCGTTACCGAACATCCGCACCGGACCAGGTGACACCTGATGCGTCCCTTCCCAAAGGGCCCCGCCTCAGACAAACCAGTACGCTGTCGTCATGACGAATCCCGGCGATTCCGACGAGTGGTGGAAGCAGTACGGCGGCTCTGGCGTGTCGCCGGAGTCCGGCGCGCCGGGTTCGGTGCCGCAGCATCCGACCGCCCAGCCGTCGCAGCCTCCTAATTATCCGTCGTCGCCGCAGTATCCCCAGCAGCCGGCGCCGCCACCCTCGCAGCCGCAGTACCCGCAGCAGCCTCCGTCGCAGCCGCAGTACCAGCAGCCCAACCAGCCGCAGTATCCGCAGCAGCCGCCCGCCTACGGGCAGCCGCCTGCCTACGGCGGTTATCCGGCCGCGGGTGCCTACCAGCCGTACGGGCAGCACCCGCAACCGCAGGGCACCAATGGGCTGGCGATCGGCGCGCTGGTCGCCTCTCTGGTCGGGCTGTGCACTTGCATCGGCTCGATCGTCGGCATCGTTCTCGGTGTGATGGCGCTGAATCAGATCAAGGAACGCGGGGGTGAGGGCAAGGGCATGGCCCAGGCAGGCATCTGGATCGGTGTCCTCGCCATCGTGGGCTGGATCCTTTACGTCGTCTTCATCGTCATAGTCGGTATCAGCGCCGACACGTCAACAACATACTGACCTGAACAATGAACAGGGGCGCTTCCGGAATCCGGAAGCGCCCCTGTTGTTTTCGTCAGGTGAAGGGAATCAGCCCTTGACGACCTGCGTGCCGCCGGCGAACTTGTCGTGCCAGCCCTGCTTGTTCGGGTCGTTGTTGATGGTGACCGCGATGTAGATCCACAGGCCGAGGGCGCCGAGCTGGCCGATGCAAGGGATCGCGTAGAGGGCGATGAAGATGTTGCGCTTCAGCGACTGCTCGGGGGTCAGAGTCGGTGCGCCGCCGGGTGCGAGCACACGCAGGCCGAGCATCTTCTTGCCCAGCGTCTGACCGCCCTGCGTGACCTCCATGGCCACGTAGTAGCCGTAAGCCGCCAGCGAGATGATCAAACCGCTGATGAGCTGGCCGCCGGTGCCACCGCCGACGATCAACATGAGAACGATCGAGACCGGGATGCCGATGATCAGCTGATCGATGACTCGCGCGCCGAAGCGAGAGCCCAGATCCGCGGGCTGCACGCCGCCGAAGCCCTGCTGCTGACCGTACTGGCCCTGCTGCGGGTAGCCCTGCTGCTGACCGTACGGGTCCTGCCCGTAGGCCGGCTGCTGCTGCCCGTAGGGGTCCGGCTGGCCGTAACCGGGCTGGGGTGCGCCGCCGTGTCCGGGCTGGCCGTACGGCTGCTGCTGGCCGTAGCCGGGCTGCGGCTGCTGCTGGCCGTAGGGGTCCTGGCCATAGCCGCCGGGCTGACCGCCCTGCGGGTACTGGTTGGGGTCGTAACCACCGCTGGTCATATCTCAGTCCTCGTTTTGATCTTCTAGATCGGTCTATGCGTACGTTACGGACATCCCTCTGGTCGGAACAACCCGATAGGCTCGAGTATCCACGGTTTTTCGGGGATGCGGGCGGGGTCGAATACTTCGCGTAGCTCGGCAGTCGTCCGTGCGGAATATCCGAGCGATTCCGCGATCGCCGCCACCACGTCCGCAGGCGTGTTACCCAGGGCGCGTTGATCCGAAAGGCTCACGGCTCCATCACGTTTAGCAAGTCGCTTGCCCTCTTCGTTGAGCACGAGCGGCACGTGGGCGTAGGTCGGGACGGTGAGTCCGAGCAGTTCTGCGAGATAGGCCTGGCGAGGAGTGGACGGCAGCAGATCGTCACCGCGAACCACCTGGTCAACGCCTTGGGAAGCGTCGTCGACCACGACGGTGAGGTTGTAGGCGGGGATACCGTCGCCGCGGCGCAACACCAAATCGTCGACGGCGCCCCGATATCGGCCGTGCAGCAGATCGGCGATCTCGTATTCGGTGACATCGGCGCGCAATCGCACTGCGCCGGTGCGTCCTTCGGCCCGCCTGGCCGTGCGCTCGACGTCGCTCAGCTGACGGCAGGTGCCGGGGTAGGCGCCCATCGGCCCGTGCGGCGCCGTGGCGGCCTGCTGGATTTCACGTCTGGTGCAGAAACATTCATAGGTGCGCCCGGCCGCGGTCAGTTCGGCGACAGCGGCCGCGTAGACCGGCAGCCGTTCGGATTGGTAGACCACGGGGCCGTCCCAATCGATGCCGATCGCGGCGAGGTCGTCGAGCTGGCGCTGCGCGGCACCCGGCCGGACTCGATCCAGATCGTCGACACGAATCAGGAACTCGCGCCCCGAAGTTCGCGCGAAAAGCCAGGCGAGCACCGCGGTACGCAGGTTTCCCACGTGCAGCTCGCCCGAAGGGCTCGGCGCGTAGCGGCCCGCTCCTCGACTCGTTGGCACCCCTCGATCCTAGGTGGGCTCTCGGCACAGCCGCGTCCGCAGCCGCTCCTCGGCGATGGTGTCACCGGTATCGAGCGCGACGAGCAGCTCCTGCGCGTGCGCGATGAGCCCGGCACGGTCGACATCGTGCTGCTGGGCATTCGCCGGATAGGACTCGAGCCGCTCACTCGCGCGGCGCAGCAGCGTACCCGCGCCTTTGGCGTTGCCTCGCTGGATGTGGGTGAGGCCGACGGCGTATTGGGCCAGCCCCTGCCAGAGCATCCGCTCGGCAACCGGCCCGTTCTTCCATGCCGCCTCCAATACCTCGTGGGCGTTGAATGCCAATCCGTCGTCCAGCAGTTGCTGAGCGAAGGTCAGAGTTTGCTGGGGCCCGAGCTCGAGATCGTCGGGAATTCGGGCGACTCCGGCACTGCCGGGAGGCAGCGGTCGGCCGAGTCGGTCGCGGGGGCGGTCGTTACGGGCACGACCTGCGGTGTCGCGGTCACGGGAGATCATTCCCCCATGATCCACGCCTGCCCTCGATGGTGCTCATGTGACTGCTGAGGTACTCGGGAAATTGACGTATCACGGACCAATCACATGGAAGTAAATCGGGATGTGTCAACCAGATCGGGAATGGGTAAGGAGGCCTGGCAATGCCCCCGCAAACGTGAAGCTTCGCAAGCTTGGCAAAACGATATGGGAAAGCAAATTCTCTTCCGCAACATTGCGGAAGACCTGCTAGTGTTTCTTCCGCGGGGGCAGCCCCCGGAGGCGGAAACGCCTCGATGCGCTGGTTCGTGCCGGTCGGTTGCGCGCGCCGTGTGGCAGTGCCTTGTGTGCCACGAAGTAACTCATCGGTCGCGCCGGATTTCGGAATGTTTCAACGATTCCAGGAGTTATCCCCTCTTCTCGATGAACCAAAGGAGCAAGTGCCGTGGAAGTTGATGTGACCGACGCTGTGTGGCGGAAGAGCACCTACAGCGGACCCGACGGGAACTGCGTCGAAGTAGCCTTTCTCGCCGGCGGCGATATTGCCGTTCGCGACACCAAGGACAGCGGCCGCGGACCCGTACTGGCCTTCGGTCCAGGGCAGTGGCGAGCCTTTCTCGCCGATGTCACCGCGGGAGAGTTCGCGCGGGGCTGATCCGCGAGATGCATCTCGAATGGGCAATACCGGCCCCGAGTCGAGCGGACTCGGGGCCTTCTCAGTGACCTCGGCGGGTTGGCCTATCGTGGCCGGATGACCACGATGGCCGCGCGTGACGCGACGATGTACTGGCTGTCGCGCCGCACCACCAACGATGTGTTCCTGCTCTACTCTTTCGCCGAAACCGATACCGCCACCGACGAACTGCGCTCTTTCGTCGCCGCACGTGCCGCACGCATTCCGGATCTGCGGATCCGGTTACAGGACATACCGGGCGATCTCGGCTATCCGCGCTGGGTTTCGGCCGAATTCACGTCCCAGCAATTCGTGTACCACCAGCCGGACGGCCTGTCATGGCACGCGCTGCTCGCGGATCTGGGCGAACTCCTGGGAACCGGTGTCGTCGCGACCGAACATCCTTGGCGCATCCACGTCTTCCGCGCCGTCCACGATGCGCTGCGCTCGACGGAGCCCGTTGTGGTGGTGCTGCTGCAGCTTTCGCACGCACTCGCCGACGGCACCCGGGCCGCCGCTATCGCACGAGCGCTCTTCGGGACGGCTAGGGCTGATGCTGTTGTCCACAGCACACCCGATGCGCCTGTGGATAACTCGGCATATCACCCGGTCGGACCTGCCAAAACTCCTACACACCCTGGGGATTCCTGTGGACAACCCTGTGGATGGATTCCTCGACAGGTAGACCCGAGAGTGCTTGGAGTGCTGCGCTTTCCCGGTCAATTGGCCGCCACGGTCTGGCGCGGACGGGCCGCGTACCTGGCACAGCGGGAATTGGCGGACCGGACGGCCGCGGGTGAGGTACCCGCGGCCGCAACCGGATTCGCGCCGAGCGCGCTGAACCCGGCCGCCGCGGTCGCCGATCGCACTGCGCGAATGCTGGTCGTCGATGTGGGCGACCTCCGCATTCCGGGCAAAACCGTCACTGTTGTTGCACTGACGGCGATTTCGTATGCGCTGGCCGACTACCTCACCGAGCGTGGTGCGCGACCGGAACGGCTCGGCACCGCCCTACCGATGGCACTTCCGATGCCGAGCGCGGCGCGCAACAACTACCGCGGACTGTCCATCGACCTGCATATCAACGAACCCGACCTGCGCATCCGCGCGAATCTCATCGCCGATGAACTCGCCGTCCGCCGCGAGCGAGCGCTCAATCCACTGCATTCCGCACAGGATCGAGTCGGCGAGGTGGTCCCCGCTGTCCTGGCGGCACGCGATGTCGAACGCGCCGACCTGGACAATGTTCCCGCGACGCTCGACGGCAACACCGTCGTCTCCAGCGTCTACCGTGGCCCGGGCGACCTCGCCTTCGCGGGCGCCCCGGTCCTGTTCACCGGCGGTTTCCCCGCCCTCGGCAACGTGATGCACCTGACCCATGGCGTCCACGGAATCGGCGAAACCGTCACGTTGTCAGTGCATTCCGATCCGCGGGTAGTGCCCGATCCCGACCGTTACCTGCAACTGCTCGCCGAGGCGCTCGACACGGTCGTCGCCGCGCACCGCTGATCGCGGAGGGGCTGTCGCCGCAGGCCCGGTTTCACCGAATTCGTCCGGGGCCATTGCTGTTTCCCGCGCGCTTCAGCTCGGCACCCACCGCTAGTAGCGCCGAGTGCAAAGCCGTCGCCGGATCTGTTCCGGCGGCTTCGCCCTCGACCACACCGTCGATCCGGAACGGGCAGAAGTACCCGGTTCCGTTGTCTCCCTGATGCGGTCGCCCGATCTCGATAAGCGGGCCCGTCCGGTGCGCGGCGGCGATCGCCGCCGCGAGCGTCGCATCCGCGGCCCGCGGATCACGTCGACGAGTGACGGGCAGCGGGGGCCTCGATTGCGCGTGCACCCGCTCGTACCAGGCGATCACCTCGAAAGATGCTGCTCGCGCACCGGTTTCGTAGTGGCCGAGCGCCGCCCTGCTGTACGGGACGCGAGTGGCCAACGCGGCCAGCGACAACCCCGCCTCTTCCCGCAGTCGCCGCAACCGAGCTCCGACGATGCCGTTCCCCTGCTCGCCCCGACTGGACATGGACTCATCGTAGAGAACTGTAGACGTTTGTAGACGCTTTTGCTGTCCAAAAGGTCTTGGCGGCGACCATACTTTTTCGTGGCGGCTTAGTGACCACAATACGCGCCAACCGTGCAAGCACTGACTCGTTCGGAGGGGAACCGATGGAGATCTTTCTGTGGATTGCTCTGGGGCTGTTCGTGTTCGGGGCGCTGAGCCGCTACCTACTACTTCTGCCACCCGAAGATCACGGGCGACCGAGCGTCGCCGAGATCCGGCGGCGGCTTCAGGCCGAGCGCGAAGGGCCCGGCCACGACTCGACGCTGCCATCGGTGCGCAGCATTTCCGCCAGGAGCTTTTCGGCGTCGGACTTTTCCCGCGCCAGGACGCTCCAGCCGCGCACCAGACCGTCGGGGCCCGATTTCGTCGTCCACGAGCCGACGGCATGAGCACCCTGGGGATGGAGCGAGTAGTAGATGGTGCCTACCGGGAACGCGATATCCATGCCGCGCATCCAGCCGGTGAGCGCCTCGCCCTCCCATACGCGCATCTCGCCACGGACCTGAGTGACCGGATCCGACTCGGGCGCAGGCGATTCAGCGGCCGAGTCGAGCATCAGATGGTCGCCCTCGTGCCGGATGGTCACCGCCGCTACCTCGACCTCGTCCGGGTGATTCGCCGGTTTCTGCCAGGCTGCCCACCAATGACCCGCCAGGTCGACACGGTTGTCCACGAGGCCGGCCAGCTCCGCCAGCGAGACCTGCAACGCGTCGGCCAACCGGACCGCGACCGGCAGCGTCGGCGACTGCTCTTCGGACTCGTACCTGGTGATCTGGCGCGAGCTCACCCCGATCGCGGTGGCCAGCGCGGGCTGCGAGAGCCCGAGCAGCCTGCGCCGCTCCTGGATCACCTTCCCCGTCCCGGTGTTCATACAGTCATCGCCTCCATCGCCTGCCCCTCCCGTCACGCCCTGCTGGACACATCCGCACCAGACCCGCCGACATCGCGGGCCGCCACCTTCCGTCACGAAGAGCACTGGCGCGCCGTACATGCCGACTGTGTGGCCGATTCTTCCATTTCTTCGCTCCAGCAGGCCCGTTTCGTGCTGACTCAGCACAACGGATGCGGTCCGCGCTGTCTACAGCACCTGGCGGCGATGGCCTACAGCACCGGATTGATCGACGACATCTGACCCTACGGCTCGACCTCGGACGTCGCCACGCTCTCCTCGCCGACCGAATCCGGACCCGACACGTTGACGAACTGATTGCGAGACGGCGAAGGCGCTGCGATCGCCATTACCGTCGAGGTATGAGTGCGGACCCCTTGGCGGAAGGCGACGGCGCCACAATTCTCGAGCGCCCAGGTCTGCGCCAGCGATGGTGGCGATTGCGCAGGCCGTTCGTGTTGCCGTCGCAGCGGGCCACCGCCGACAACATCGTCGCCGCGCCCACTCCACTGCAACCGATCGACCTCGGCGACGACGCCGAGGTCGCGCAGGTGCTCGACCTGGCGGTGCGGGTGGGTGAGGTGGTGCTCTCCGCGGGCACCGGTGTCGGTGACACCTCCGCCCAGGTCCGTTTTATCGCCTCGACCTACGGCCTGAACAGCTGCGATATCGACGTCACCTTCGACGCGATCCGCATCTGGGCCGACCGAGGGCCCAGCCTGCCGCCGGCCAGCGATATGCGCGTCGTGAAATACCGTTCTCTCGATTTCACGCGGTTGGCCGCGGTCGACCGGCTGACGCGCCGGATCCGCAGCCAGATCGTCCCCGTCGACCAGGCGCACGCCGCCCTCGACGAGCTGATCTCCTCGCGTCACCCGTACCCGCGCTGGGTGTCGACGGCGGGCTGGTCGCTGCTGGCGGCGGCGATCGCGGTCCTGCTCGGTGGCGGCTTCGTGCTGGCCGCGATCAGTTTCGCGACCACCGCGGTGATCGACGTGGTGAACCGGTTCCTGCATCAGCTCGGGCTACCGATGTTCTTCCAGCACATGATCGGTGGTGTCATCGCCACCATCCCGGCCATCGCGCTCGCCTCGATCAGTGATCACTGGCGATCCGATGCGGCGCTGATCGTCGCCGCGGGCATCACGGTGCTGCTGTCCGGTCTGCAGTTGGTTGGTTCGGTGCAGGATGCCATCACCGGCGCGCCGATCACCGCGGCTGCTCGCATGCTCGAAGTGGTGATGATGACCGGTGGCATCGTCGCGGGTATCGGTCTGGCACTGCGAATCTCGACGATGATGGGGATCGCGGTGCCGGAGATCGCGGCGAGCGCGGGCCGTGACACCGGGTATCTGGCGATCAAACTGGTGGCAGGCGCGGTCGCGGCGATCGCCTTCGCGCTCGCCTGTTACGCCGAGCGGCGGGCGCTGGTCGCGGCCGGACTCAGCGGCGCGGGCGGCACCATGGCCTACCTCGGCGCGCAGGACATCGGATTCGGGCCGGTGGTGTCGGCAGGGCTGGCGGCAACCGCGATCGGTCTCGCCGGTGGTCTGATGGCGCGTCGCGCGCTCACGCCGCCCCTGGTCGTCGCGGCGGCCGGTATCACGCCGCTGCTGCCGGGCCTGAAGGTGTATCGCGGGCTGTATGCCCTGCTCGAGGACGAAACGCTGCTCGGTTTCGGGCAGATCCTCGCTGCGTTCGGTGTCGGCTGCGCGCTGGCCGCTGGCGTCATCCTGGGTGAATGGTTCGACCGCTTGCTGAGCCGCCGCGGTGCGCCGCGCGACTTCGATCCGACCTTCACCAGCGACCGATGAACTCCGGCGAGCGTGCTCGCCTAGATCTGCACGAGGGTGCGTGGCCCGTCGGCCGCCGTGTCGGCGGGCGCCGGGTCCTGGATACGCGGCTTGCCTGCCGCCCAGCGCATCTGGCTGCGGGCGGCGGGTGCCTCGGTGGCCGAGGGGATGACCAGCAGCGCGAGCGCGGCGCCGTTGCTGCCGACCACGTGCATGATGCGCGCGGCCTGTTCGTTGTGTGCTGTGCTGTCGCCGGATTCGCTGGTGGTCCAGTCGAATCCGAGCCGGGCCAGCTTGCCGATCCGCGGTCCGACCGCGGTCACCAACTGGTGCAACTCGGTCATCGGCTGGTCGGTTCGCGGCCACCAGGCGCCGTCGATCGGCCCGGTGGTGGCTGTGCGGTCACGCAGCATCAGTCTGATCGGCCCGGACGCGTCGCGCCCGATGCTCGTTTCTGGTGATGTATTCACTTCGTTCTTTACTTCCTGATTTCTGTGCGATCGACGCCGCTCGCGGCATCGATCGGCGCGGTCCGAAGACGGACCTGCGCGAAGGCTGGGTACCCACTGGACTGTGTCGGCACGCACATTTGTGTTGGGGGCGGCGACGACGGTATATGGGTGTGGTGGGGGTCTCCCGCACCATCGGGGCTCACTCTACGGAAGCCCACTGACAGATCCACCGATTAAACGAACAAGGCCCCGACCGGCGAACCGATCAGGGCCCTGCTGTTGCGGAGGATAGGGGATTTGAACCCCTGAGGGCGTTAACCCAACCCGCGTTCCAGGCGAGCGCCATAGGCCACTAGGCGAATCCTCCGTGGAGCAGCATAGCGGGTCGCAGGGGGTCGATGCCAAACCGGGCCCCTGCGACCGGTTCTGACCTGCTACTTCTTCAAAGCCGCCAGCACCTTGCGGACCTGCGTCTCGGCAGCGGTGCGCATAGCCGCCTTGTCGGCGGTGCGCATTGTCGACACCTCGATCTCCACCTTCACCGAGATGTTGCTGTCGTGCGCGGCCACCACGATGGAGTAGTCGTTCGGGATGGAACCGTAGATGTGCTGCTCGCTGGAGTAGTACGCCTCGGTGCCGAGACCGCTCACTACACCGTGGTCGTAGTCCTTGCCGGTGGTCTTGGTGTCGTAGCCCTTCCAGCGCGAATAGTCGGACTCGGTCTCGCTCTCGGTCTTGAACTCGACCTCGAGACCCAAGCTCGCTTCGTTGGCGTTGCGGCCCGACTCCTTATTCTTGGCGTCGCAGTCGTAGGAACCGCCACCGATGTACTCCGACGGTCCGCGCTCGGTGTGGGTGGTCGTCTCGCGGGTGGACGCCCACTGATTCAGCACGGTGAGATCGACCAGGTCACAAGCGTTCTTGCCGTCTTGGAAGACGTAGCTGCCCGCCCATTTCTCCGGATCGGGTCCGAAGGGGTTGTCGTCCTCGACCTTGTTAGCCGTGAACGCGATCAGCCCGATCACGAGAACGCCCACCGCGACGATGGCGCCACCGACGATCCACCACACCGCCTTGTTGCCGGAGGAGGGCGGCCGCGGCGGTGCGCCCCACTGCGGCTGCGGCGCCGGATAGGCGCCCGCTTGCGGCTGCGCGAACTGCTGAGGCGGTGCGAACTGCTGCGGCTGCGCGAACGGTTGGGGATTCGAGCCGCTCTGGTAGGGCCCGGGCGGCGCGGTATAGGGCTGGGGGTTCGAGCCGCTCTGGTAGGGCGTCGGCGGTGCGGTGTACGGGCCGGGCGCGCCGATGTTGCCGCGCAGCACCGTCGGGTCGGCTTGCGCGGGGGTCTGACCTGCGCCTTCGCCTGGTCGTTCCCACCAGGCGACGGTGGGGTCGGACGGCGGCACACCGTCGCCGGGTGGTTGCTGATTCGGGCCGGTCACGATCGGGCCCCCTCTCCAGTCATGGGGAACACCGAACCCCCCGCTGCCGATAGTCGGATAGATCGTAGCCAGCGTCACCGTCAGCGCAGTGGTTATACGGCTGCGTACACTCGAGTATCGACTGGTCGGGTGTGGTCGTCGTTCGATGGATATGAGGTGGAACACGTCGTGGGTACCGCGCGAACTCCCCGGGTCAGGTGGGTCGAGGAAGGTCTGGCCGTGCTGTCGTCCTCGGGCATCGACGCCGTCCGGATCGAGGCGCTGGCCAAACGCATCGGTGTGACCAAGGGCGGGTTCTACGGCTACTTCGCCGATCGCGACGCCCTGCTCACCGCGATGCTCGACGTGTGGGAGAGCGAGGCGACCGACCAGGTGCTCGAGCGGGTCGAGCACGCGGGTCTCGACCCCAGGACCAAGGCGCGGGTGGCCGGGCTGCTCACGTTCTCCAGCAATCGACTACTCCCGATCGACCTCGCGATCCGCGACTGGGCCCGCCGCGACGACGACGTCGCCGAACGCCTGCGTCGCGTCGACAACGCGCGAATGGCGTTGCTGCGCGAGACAATCGGCGTGTTCTGCGAAGATCCCGATGAGGTAGAAGCCAGGAGCCTGCTCGCCTTCTGCGCCACCATCGGCAGCCACTTCCTAGCCGCCGATCACGACGGCCGCACTCGCGTCGAGGTACTCACCCGGGCCGCCGACCTGCTGTTCGAAGACCGGAATCGCTAGTAGCGAGAACTACCGCTACACTGGCCGACGGATCCCGCGCGGCGAGCATCCTGTGAACTCCCCCAGGGCCGGAAGGCAGCAAGGGTCAACGGGCTCTGCCGGGTGCGCGGGGTCCCCTTTAATTTCAGGGGACCCTCCTCCGGCTGATCGGCCTACGCACCTTCGCAGCGTGCGAGCCTGATCCGGGCCCGGATACCCCGCCGATTCCGGGCAACCGCCGGGTAACGTTGCGGGTGTCAGCACGCACAGCGTGCACCCCCTTGCTGCTTCGAAAGGCTGCCCAGGATGCCCCGGCAAACGCAGATCGGTTTGATGAGCCACGAGGAACTCGTGTCCGAGCACGAGTCCCAGACCGCGAACTACGCGACGCTCGAGACTGAGAAGCTCACGCTGGATCTCACCCGAGGTAAGCCGTCGCCGGAACAACTCGACCTGTCCTCGTCGCTGCTCTCCTTACCCGGCGACGGCGACTTCCGCGACAGCTCGGGCACCGACTGCCGCAACTACGGCGGCCTCACCGGCCTGCCGGAACTACGCGCGATCTTCGGCGAACTACTCGGCATCCCCGTCGAGCGACTGCTGGCGGGCAACAACGCCAGCCTCGAGATCATGCACGACCTCATCGTGTTCTCGATGCTCTACGGCACCCCCGATTCCCCGCGCCGCTGGGTTGACGAGCCGATCAAGTGGCTGTGCCCGGCTCCCGGCTACGACCGCCACTTCGCCATTACCGAGGCACTCGGCATCGAGATGATCACCATCCCGATGCGCCACGACGGCCCCGACACCCACGCCATCGCGACGCTGCTGGCGAACGACCCGCAGATCAAGGGCCTGTGGGCGGTGCCGAACTACTCCAACCCCACCGGCGTCATCTACTCCGAAGAGATTGTCCGCGAACTGGTTTCGATGCCCGCCGCAGCGCCGGACTTCCGGCTGTTCTGGGACAACGCCTACGCGGTGCACCCGCTCACCGACATCGCGGCCCCGGTCATCGACGTACTCGGGCTGGCCGCGACGGCGGGCAACCCGAACCGTCCGCTGGTGTTCGCGTCGACCTCCAAGATCACTTTCGCGGGTGCGGGCGTGAGCTTCTTCGGAGCGTCGCAGGCCAATATCGACTGGTACCTGTCGCACGCCTCGAAGAAGAGCATCGGCCCCGACAAGCTCAACCAGCTGCGCCACCTGCGCTTCTTCACCGATGCCGAGGGTGTGCGTGAGCACATGCAGAAGCATCGCGCGCTGCTCGAACCCAAGTTCGCGCTCGTGCGCCGGATCCTGGAAGACCGCCTCGGCGCCTCGAAGGTGGCGTCGTGGACCGAACCGAAGGGCGGCTACTTCATCAGCCTCGACGTGCTCGACGGCACCGCGGCGCGGGTTATCGCCCTGGCCAAGGACGCGGGCATCGCGCTCACCGCCGCGGGCTCGGCCTTCCCGTACGGCAAGGATCCCGAGGACAAGAACATCCGCATCGCCCCCAGTTTCCCGCAGCTGCCGGAACTGGAGAAGGCGATGGACGGACTGGCGACCTGCGTGCTCCTCGCCGCCACGGAAAAGCTGCTCGAAGGCTGAATTATTGGAGCGCTGGCGCGCTCGAGGCGGGGCCCTTCGGGCCCCTGATCTTCCCTCCCTCCGGGCACTCCTTCGTCGCACCCTCCGGTCAGTCCAGATCAGGGCGGGCCCCGCCCTTGGTAGGGACACATAGGTGTGGGCCTACCAAGAAAGTTGTCCGCGGGGCAGGCCTCAAGTTGGTTTGTGGACCAGGGCGCCGAACAGGGTGACGGAGATGTGGATGTCGCCGTGGTCGGCGCCGGTCTGTAGGTCGGCGAGGAGTTGGTCTCGGTCGGCCGGGGTGATCACTCCGCGCAGGACGGTCAGGTCCGCGATCCGGCGTACCAGCGCCCCCGCGCCGACGGTGCGGTCCTGCACCAGTGCGTGCGAGCCGATCTCGTCGACCACCAGGCCGGTGCCGCTGAGCAGGCCGGCGAGCCTGCGACCCGACAGCGGGTTGGTGGTCGAGGAGATCAGGGTGTCGATCACCGCGCTCACCACCCGGGGGTCGCCCGGATGGACGATCGCGGTCGCCCAATCGCAGTCCACCACCACCGCGCGCCCACCGGGCCGCAGCACCCTGGCGATCTCGGCCGCCGCCCGTGCGGGTGCGGTGAGGTGCTGGAACACCCGCTCACACAGCACCGCGTCGAAGGTGCCGTTGCCGAACGGCAGGCCGTAGGCATCGCCGGAGACGAACGCCGCGCTCGACCCGGACTCGACCGCGCGGCGCTGCGCCGAGGCCAGCAGATTCGGATCCGGCTCGACGCCGACCGCGGTGCCGTGGGGCCCGAGTTCCTCGGCGAAGGTGAATACCTCCGATCCGGTTCCCGATCCAACATCGAGAGCGCTCTCGCCGGGACGCAGGGCCAGCGCGGTGTGGCTCCAGGCGCCGAGCGCGCGCATTCCGGGTTGGGCGACGTCCAGGTCATGGGCGTCGATCAGTTGATCCCGGCCCGCTTGGTCGAAGCGGGCCGGTCGTGGGGTGTAGTCGGTCATACGCACCGCCAGATCGGGAGCAGTCCTCGTAAGCATGGACTCAGAGGCTACTGGTGAAATGTGTCACCATGAATGTATGACTCGCACGCTGTGCCTCGCGCAGGAATCCGAGGCCGACGAACTGCTCAGCACTGACGATTTCGCGCTGCTGCTGGGGATGCTGCTCGACCAGCAGTACCCGATGGAGCACGCGTTTCGGGGGCCGCGCAAACTCGCCGAGCGCATGGGCGGATTCGATCTGCAGCGCATCGCCGAAGCTGATCCGGCCGAATTCGAGGAACTCGCGGCGACCCCACCCGCGATTCACCGCTACGGGCGGTCGATGGCGCGGCGGGCGCAGGCACTCGCCCAGTACGTGATCGAGCATTACGACGGTGTACCGGCGCAGATCTGGACCGCGGGCGACCCCGATGGGAAGGAGGTGCTGCGCCGGTTGCAGGACCTGCCGGGGTTCGGGGCGCAGAAGGCGAAGATCTTTCTCGCGCTGCTCGGCAAACAACGTGATGTGCGGCCGGACGGTTGGCGAAAAGCGGCCGGATCCTATGGTGACGACGGCTCGCGACGCTCGGTCGCCGATGTCGTAGACGCTGAAACATTGTCGGAAGTAAGGGAATTCAAGAAGCAGGCCAAAGCGGCGGCCAAAGCTTCGAAATGAATTCTTAGTTAAGATCTCGCTGCTTTTTTCCCTCGTCATGTGGGTGGAACTGCTCGAAGCTTGCAACTCGAACAGCTCCATCAAGATGAGGGATTGGCAAGTTTATGAAGATGAGGAAGCTCGCCGTGGTTGCGGCACTCCTGACAATGGCAACCGGTGTTTCGGCTGGTACCTCTGTCGCGGCTCCGGCTGAGCAGGAAGCCGCTCCGATCAATTACTCCGCCGAGGTTGTCGACGAGTCCAAGGCCGTCATCACCACCGATGCGGGCTCGCTCGTCGTCGAAGACGGTGCCTTCAAGATCAAGGCCGCCAACGGCACCACTGTCGCAGGCACCCCGCTGACCTTCCGCCTCGACGAGTACGAGCTCCCGATCGCGGCTGAGATCTCGGGTAACACCGCCACCCTGACCCCGCAGCTGGACCCGGCCAAGGCCGTGTACAAGCCGGTCGCCCTTCCCTACGAGAACCAGGCGCCCTGGAAGACCGAGTACGAGCGTGAGCAGGCTGCCTGGAGCCGTCTGACCTCCACCATCTCCTTGGGCGCCGCGATCGGCACCCTGACCGGCGGTCTCGGTGGCGCTGCCATCGGTTGCGTCGCGGGTGCGGCCGGCGGCCTGGTCGCCGGTGGCGTGCTCGGCGCGCTGGTCGGTGCTGTTCCCGGCGGCATCGGCGGCTGCCTCGTCGGCGCCACCACCATCGGCGCCCTCGGCGTCATCCTCGGCCAGATCTTCGTGACCGCCCCGGTCGCGATCGGTGCGGCGATCCAGTACTTCACCACAATCTCCGCCCCTTTCACGCCCCCGGTCAAGTAGCAACGCGGGTACACAGACCCCTTCCGGAGCCCCGGTTCCGGAAGGGGTTTTGCCCGTCTCGGGCCAGACACACGCTGCATTGCGCGGCCGTCGCAACGCTCTGAACTGGGGATTCGCTGTGCTACACGGCACAATTCGCCGGTTTGGCTTGGATGGGTTCAGATTCGGTGTTAACTTGATTGTTATGTCCGGCAACCATCTCACCGCCCAGCGGGTCACCTATGTGACCGCCGCTCTGGGCTTGCGGTTGCCGTTGACTCGTGAACTGTGTCGTTCCTGCTCCTGCGGCTGAGTCTTTCCGGCTCCCTGGCTGCCACGTCATACGTGTAGGCAATCTCGTTGGGACAACGGGATTTCAGCAAGGAACTTCATATGTCTGCTCCCATCATCGATCGCCCCGTCTCGCGGGCGGGCGCCGGTCGTCCTCGTGTTTCCCGACCCGTTGTGCCGCCCGAGCTGCGGCGTAGCGACAACCCCGCCGCTGCGGTGCTGCGAACCGCGGCATCGGGTCCGGTCTCGCGTGACAATGCCGCGCGGGCAACGGGTTTGAGTATCGCCACTGTGAATCGGCAAGTGGCGTCACTGCTTTCCGCGGGACTCCTGCGTGAGCGGCCGGATCTGACCGCCGCGGGTGCTGTCGGCAGGCCGCGAGTGCCGTTCGAGATCGATCACGACGCCTACCTGACGCTTGGCATCCATATCGGTGCCGAGGCAACGAAAATCGTCGCCGCTGACCTGCGTGGGCGGATTCTCGGTGGGCTCGCCATCGCCACACCACAGACTGGGCAGGAATTCGCGGTCACCACCGTCGCGCGCAGTGCCAAGGCGTTCCTGCAGCGGTGGCATCGGCGGACGCCGCTGTGGGCGGGTGTCGCCATCGGTGGGCGGGTGGATCCGCAGAGCGGTGTGGTCGACCATCCGAAGCTGGAATGGAAGGGCGCGCCGATCGGGCAGGTGCTCGGCGATGTGCTCGAGCTGCCGGTTTCCGTCGCACCGCACGTCGAGGCGATGGCGGCTTCGGAGCTGCTGCTGCCGACCTTCGATGCCCGCCGGCCCGAGCCCGATACCGAACTTCCCGCTGCTCAGCACGGCAGCAGCCTCTACTTCTATGTTCGTGAGACCGCGGGCATCGCCGTGACTCTCGACGGGCGGGTCCATACGCCGAGCAATGGGCCCGGGTCGATCGCGCATCTGCCGACGGGCTCCGATGTGCAGTGCACGTGCGGGCGGCGTGGGTGCTTGGAAGTGACCGTCGGTGATCGGGCGCTGCAAGCTCGGGCCGTGGGTCGCGGAATCATTCCGGCGCACAACGGGACTGCTGGGACGACGATCAACGATCTGTATCGGGCGGCTGAGTCGGGGTCGGAGTCGGCGCGGGAATTGCTCGCCGAGCGGGCGACGATGCTCGGACAGACTGTCGCGCTGGTTCGGGACATGCTGAACCCGGATCGAGTTGTGTTGGGCGGTCAGGCTTTTACTGGGTATCGGCCGGCGCTTGGGCATGTGGCTCGGGCGTTTTCGCAGAGTACTCAGTTGGCTGCTACGGATATTCGGATCAGTGGGTTCGGGGGGAAGGTGCAGGAGTTTGCTGCGGTGGTTACTTCGGTGAGTGCGTTGTATGCGGATCCGTTGGCGGCTATTCGCCGGGTTTAGTTTGTGGGGCTTGGGGTTTGGTAGTCCTGGGTGTTTTAGGGATGTCCGGGGTTTGGTAGTTCCAGACGGTTGTGTGGCAGAGCCACAGGGGTTGGTAGTCCCAGGAGGTTTGACGCTGTGTTTATTGGCGCGCTGGCGCGCGCGTGTCCGCGGCCCTGAGGGCCGCCGGTTAGCGCTCGAGACTAGAGCCTTCGGCTCAGCGCTTTCGAGCGCTAACCG